>NZ_CM147855.1:2448000-2754000 GCF_055808145.1 Pseudoalteromonas sp. KJ63-1
TGAACCTTGAATAATCGTACCTAAACCTTCAACACCCGGATTACCTTGAACAGGCGCACCACTTACAGCGGTTTCGGTATATAAGTTTTGACCTATAGGTTCAAGGCCCGACGGGTTAATAAAATCACTAATCGTGATCTGACCAATAACCACGTTTTCGGCCTGACCTTTAACGCGAACTGACACTTCACCGTCTTGAGATACGGTGATCGACTGTGCATCGTCAGGTACATTCATTTCAGGCTGAACAACATAACCAGCACCCGAGGTTACAACACGCCCGTCGCCGTCGGTAGTAAACTGGCCGTTACGCGAATAAGCAATATTGCCATCTGGTTGCAGTACTTCAAAAAAGCCAGGGCCTGAAATCATCCAATCTAATGAATTTTCAGTGGTGAGCATATTACCTTGCGAAAAGTTTTTTTGGTTAGCCACCACCTTAGTACCCGCGCCAAGCATTAAGCCTGAGGGCATTTCGGTGTCTTGCGATGAGCGACCGCCTGGTTGATTAATATTTTGGTAAAGCAAGTCTTCAAAAATAGCGCGGCTTTTTTTGTAACCCACTGTACTGGCGTTCGCTAAGTTATTTGATATAACCGATATATCAGTTTGTTGAGCGTCAAGCCCTGTTTTACTTATCCATAATGCTGGATTCATAATAATGTCCTCACGTTAAAGTTAAACGATGCGCATCAGCTGCTCTTGACGTTCGTCAATCTCTTCAGCTGTTTTCATCAGTTTTACTTGTAATTCAAATTGGCGTTGGTGACTGATCATATCGACCATTTCATGCACAGGGTTTACATTCGACTTTTCTAATGTGCCACCTAATACTTGTACATTGGCTGATGTTTCAACTATTTGGCCTGGTTTAGCTCTAAATAAGCCATCATTACCTTTCTCGAGCGTGGCGTTGTTTGCATCAACCACTTTTAGCCGATCAACTTCTTCTAAAAAGTTAGCTGGTGCACCTTGAGGGCGAACTTGAATAGTGCCATCTTTGCTAAATTCGATTTTTTCAATCGGTACAGGTAATATGACTGGCCCACCTTCGCCAATAACTTGACGACCGTCGCTGGTAGTTAACATACCTTCAGCCGTTATATTTAACGAACCCACTTTTGTATAGGCTTCATTACCAGAGGCATCCTGAACACTCAGCCATGCATTATCGCTCATGGCAATATCAAGGCTGCGACCTGTTTCGACAACACCGCCCGATGTCATGTTTGATCCTGGGCGCTCTTGCATAGCAAAAACACGAGTCGGCAAACCTTCACCGAAAGCCTGCATTGAGCGCGCTTGCGCAAAATCAGATTTAAACCCAGTGGTGTTTGCATTTGCCAAATTATTGGCTTTAAGAGCAAGCCCTTGCATGCTTTGTTTAGCGCCAGATGCGGCTATGTAGACCATTTTATCCATAACATCGACTCATTAAGAAATCTATATATGAGTAAATGCAATATAAGTGCCAAATTAAATTAAAGCATGAATAAGATTTTAAGAGAGGAATAAAAAAGGCTGCATTAAGCAGCCTTTTTAAATCAAAATATTGTCTTGTCCTGAAATGTGTTTACACATTTAGGACTTATTTTATGAAAACCACTAAAACTAAAGACGTTAAGCGTACTCAACGAGATTATACATTAGGCTTTAAATTATCCATTGTTGAGCAAGTAGAAAAAGGCGACTTCACATATAAACAGGCGCAAAGTCATTACGGTATTCAAGGTCGTAGCACCGTTCTGGTATGGCTGCGAAAACATGGTAAATTAGATTGGTCTAAACCAACTTATATAGCCAACATGCCTAAATCAAAAGAAACCCCAGCACAAAAAATTAAACGTTTAGAGCGCGAGGTAGAGGAGTTACGCCTAAAGGATTTAATCAAAGATGAAATGATTAATATTATGGATGAAGAATATGGAGCGGGTTTGCGAAAAAAGTACATATCCGAGCTATCACGCGCGCAAAAGAAAACCAGCAAGTAAAGCTTACTCCTTTATGCCGTGCATATGGCATAACGCGACAAGGTTACTATCAAGCTATGCGCAGAATAGATTCTCGGAATAAAGCGTTGAAGCCAGTCAAAGAGTTAGTGATGTATTGGCGGCAATTCATGCCTCGTATTGGTGGGAAGAAACTTTATCTGATGATAAAGCCAGAGCTGCAAGAGCGTGACATTAAACTAGGCCGAGATTGTTTTTTTGACTATTTGAGAGAGCATGACTTGCTTGTAAAACCAAAGAAAAATTACACTAAAACAACAAATAGTAATCATTGGATGCACAAGCATCCCAATTTACTAAAAGAATACAAACCTACTGCGGCCGAGGAAGTCTTCGTTAGTGACATTACATACGTAAAGTCATCGCAAGGCGTGCATTACCTGTCGTTAGTCACTGATGCTTATAGTCGAAAAATAATGGGTTATGAGCTCAGTGATGAAATGAAGGCAACTGATGTAGTCAAAGCGTTAGAGATGACGATTAAGCAGCGGGTGTATAAACGTGATGCTATTCATCATTCAGATAGAGGTTTACAATATTGCTCTGAAGTATATCAAGGTATGCTATTAAAGGAGGGAATTAGGCCATCTATGACCGATGGATATGACTGTTATCAAAACGCATTAGCTGAGCGTATTAACGGGATATTAAAACAAGAGTTTCTACTGTATAAATGTCGTAATATGGCAGAGTTAAAAGAGCTCGTTGAAGAATCGATATTTATATACAATGAAATGCGACCGCACTTAAGTTTGAATATGAAAACACCAAATCAAGTGCATAAAAAAGACCTGGCGCTTTCGCACCAAGTCTTTCATTAAAACCGTCAACCTATTTCAGGACGGGACATATGGTTATCGGATCTGTAAAATATTTTGTTGCAGCGTTGAATTCACTTCAAGCGCACGAGAGTTTGCTTGGAAGTTACGCTGCGCACTAATCAAATCAACCAGCTCTGTGGTTAAGTTTGTATTTGATTGCTCGAGCGCTGAAGAATTAATTTTGCCTAAAGTCCCTGTTCCCGGCTCACCCGCAATCGGCTCACCTGAGGTTAAACTTTTTTTCCATGAAGTATCACCCACCTGTTGTAAACCTTGTGAGTTTGCAAACCTAACCATGGCTACTTGACCTAAATATGAAGTGTCACCATTGCTGTACGACGCAACAACTTTACCATCAGTACCAATATCAATACCCGCTAAGCGACCCACTGTAGCACCGTCTTGTTCAAGCGCCTTTACTTCAAATCTATTAGCATATTGAGTAGGAATTTTACCTGTAGTACCAGCCTCATCACGCCACTGAATTGCAATGTCATTAAACTGTGCACCGTTACTCAATAACCCTGAAAAGTTAGCTGTATTTAAATTTACATCATCAAAGGTACTTCCTGTAATAGGTGCGCCATTGGTTGTTTCTGGCGTACCGCTTGCGTTAAATCCAAACGTACTAAGTGGGCTTGGAGTTGCCGTTGCAGCACCGGTAGCATCAAATGGTTTTTGATCCAATGTACCATGCACTTGCCATTCGTTTGGTGCAGTTTTAACAAAATAAAACTGCATTACATGCGGCTCACCTAGTGAGTCGTAAACTGTGGTTGAAGTCGAAGAGTTATAAGTAGTGCCATCTGTTGCATCAAATGGCACAGCTATAACATCGTCACGCGAATCAACATTGAACGACGTATAAACGTTTGAAGTAGAGCGCGGAGACCCTGATGAATCAGGTATTTGCAGTGCAGAAGATGTGCTTAAACTAACCGAAGTAGTACTGCCTGTAACTTCATTCACCGGAAAACTCTGTAAGAAGTTTCCTTTAGCATCAACTACAAAGTTATCTTTATTAAGCTTAAACGCACCTGCGCGAGTATAACTAAAATCTAAAGAGCCTAAATCATTACTTGTTGCAAAGTAACCTTCACCCGTGATCGCTAAATCCAGTGAGTTATTAGTAAACTGCAGTGACCCTTGATGAAACTGCTGGGCAACCATGGTCGTTTGCACACCATCACCATTTTTCGTTTTACCGGCGCTAAATACTGATGATGCGTATACATCAGCAAACTCGGCGCGAGACTCTTTAAAACCAGTGGTGTTTACGTTGGCAATGTTATTGGCGGTAACATCCAAATCTTTTTGTGCGGCAGCAAGGCCTGTTAATGCAATATTGAAGCTCATAATTAACCTCTAACCTAAAAGTATTTAGCCTGATGGCTAAAAAATACATAAAATCTATTACGCGATTTCTGCGACATCAGTCAGCCTAACCGCACCTTCTTTTGTATTAATAATAATGCCGCTTGAGCCATTAATATTAACACTTTCAATATTTTTGAATGTAGCTAATGGGAGGCTTGAAAATTCCCCATTTGTACTACCCTCTGCTTTAATATTGTATTCACCAGGAGGTAGTCGTTCACCCGCTTCATTTTTACCATCCCATGCAAAACGGATAGCTCCTGCAGGCTGAGTACCTAAATCTATAGTTTTAACCAACTGCCCGGATGCATCTTCAATGCGGATCATTAAACTATCGACTGGCTTTTCAGCTACAACAGAACCTCTTGATTCACCCGACTCATTAAGCTCCAGTGTATCCGACTCCAACAAAGCTTGTTTGCCTACCAGTGTTGATGCTTGCAACGCCGAATTTGATGTCATCGACGCGGCTAAAGACTCAAAGTTAGAGTTTAAATTTGAGATCCCTTCAGCCATGGTAAAGTTTGTCATTTGTGCAATCATCTGATCGTTATCAGCTGGTTTGCTGGGGTCTTGATATGACAACTGCTGTGTTAACAACGAAAAGAAATCTTCTTGGGTTAACGCATCACTGTCTTCTTTTTGTGGCACTTGCGTATCTTGCCACCTTAAAGAGTCCATGTAGGATGAAGAAGTACTAATATCGTTACTCATGAGCTACCCTCAGTTACCGCTGACCTAACAGCAGTGTTTTACTTAACATTTGCTTAGCTGCATCAGCAACTTGAACATTTGTCTGATAAGAGCGAGATGCAGAAATCATATTTGCCATCTCCTCAACAACATTCACGTTGGGTTTATAAATATAACCATTTTCATCCGCACTCGGGTGGTTTGGGTTATATTCAATTTGCAGTGGTTTATCACTCTCAACCACTCCTAACACTTTCACACCAACGGCAGAGCCCTGTGGGTTGCTTGCTGACGCTGACGCTTTTGTTAGCTCCGCAGCAAATACAGGTTGTCGCGCTCGGTACGTTTCATTTTGTGAAGAGCTAATTGTATTGGCATTAGAGATATTACTTGCGGTGGTATTTAATCGCACGTTTTGCGCGCTCATACCTGAACCTGCAATATCAAACACATTATATAAACTCATAATTAGGCTCCTTGACTACCGAGGGCTTTTTTCAGGCCTTTAAATTTACCATTTAGAAACTGGACACTGGCCTGATACTCCATAGCATTCTGTGTATACAAGTTCCGTTCCACTTGTATATCAACAGAGTTACCATCACCTGTATCTGTTTGATTTGGCGTACGAAATAATTCATTCCCACCTACACTACGGGTACCACCGGCAATGTGTTTTTCGTTGGTTCTTACCATCGTATTGCCGCTTAGTTGGTTAGACTTTGCCGTTTTTAATGCTGAGGCAAAGTCGATATCTTTTGCTTTATAGCCGGGCGTATCAGCATTTGCGATATTAGTAGCGAGCATTTCTGCTCTTTGCGAACGGATCAACATCGCATGCGGATGCACGCCTAATGCTTTATCAAAACTGATAGCCATAACTACCTCCAAAAAATTGACTTAGTATCAATAAAGCAATAAGTAAGCCAGCAATGAAAGTAGTGATGAGAAAAACAAAAAACGACGCTACAGCGCCGTTTTGAAGAGGAGGTATATCTTAATAGTCGTCATTTCTTTTGGTAAATAATACCGGGGTTACAACGCACCATATCAAATTCGGTACTCAAACCAGACATAGATTCCGACGCACCTAAAAATAAATACCCCTTAGGGTTAAGTGCTTGAGAAAATTGCGCAATTATTTTAGCTTTCACCTCAGGTGAAAAATAAATTAAAACATTACGGCAAAATATAATATCGAACTTACCCATCAAGGCGTACGAGTCGAGCAAATTTAAATGCCTAAAGCTCACTTGCTTTTTCAATGAGTCAACCACTTGTGCCATACCATTGCCGCTGTCTTTAAAAAATTTCTTACGACGATCAGCAGATAGCCCGCGAGCCAGTGCCAATGCATCATATTCAGCGTTTTTACACATATCTAGCATGGTATTTGATATATCAGTACCCACTATTTGTGCACCCATTTTTAAAACACCAGGGCTACTTGATTGAAACTCAGCCACTGACATAGCAATTGAATAAGGTTCTTGCCCTGAAGAGCTCGCAGCAGACCATATTTTTAATGGTCTATTTAACGCTTTAAACTCAGGGAATAATCTGGTTTTGAGTAACTCAAATGGATATTGATCTCTAAACCACAATGTTTCATTGGTTGTCATGGCATCAACAACAGCAGCGCGCAATTGACGCTCATGTACGCCAAGTGTTTTGCTAACCAGTTCAGATAACGACTCAACATTAAATCGGGACATTAATGGCGCCAAGCGACTTTTAACCAAATACTGCTTATTTTCACCTAAAACAATACCGCACTGTTGTTCTAAAAATAAGCGAAATTGATCGTATTCTGTTTGCTGCAAATCTTTATTAGTCAAATCAATAACACCTATGTTTATTAATCACAATGAACCCACTTATTAACGGCTGTAGCAAGCTCGTCTGGATTAAATTTTGCAATAAAATCGTCAGCCCCTACTTTCTCAATCATTGCTTGGTTGAACACACCGCTTAATGAAGTATGTAAAATCACATGCAGTGGAGCAAGTTTGGGGTCAGCTTTAATTTCTGCAGTGAGTGTATAGCCATCCATTTCTGGCATTTCTACATCAGAAATAAGTAACCCTACTCGCTCTGTAATATCGTTCACACAATCAAGCTCTGCAATTTCTTTTAGTCTTATTAAAGCTTCCTTACCATTTTTAGCAAGTTCAGTAGTTACGCCTAAAGGTTCTAACGCTCGTTTAACCTGATTTCGCGCAACCGCTGAATCATCGGCTATAAATACTATACGCTCACCCAAATCTTTTTGCATACTACCTTGAGCCTGAGCCGCAACATCTGCGCTAACCTCTGTATTTACTGGACAAATTTCGTTTAAAATTTGCTCAACATCGAGAATCTCAACTAACTCATTTTCGATTTCAGTCACGGCTGTTAAATAAGAATAACGGCCCGCACCGGATGGTGGAGGCAGTATTTTTTCCCAGTTCATGTTAACAATCCGCTCAACGCCACCAACTAAGAATCCTTGAACTGAACGGTTATATTCAGCAATGATAATAAAACCTTCTTCTATATTTTTTATAGGACGGCCACCTACAGCCATAGATAAGTCAATTACCGAAATAGTTTGGCCACGGATATGTGCAACACCGCGAATATAAGCATTAGCCTTTGGCATACTAGTAAGAGGCGGGCATTGTAATACCTCTCTTACTTTAAACACATTAATGCCGAAGCGCTGACGCCCGTTAAGCTTAAATAACAATAATTCTAAGCGGTTTTGCCCAACCAACTGAGTACGTTGGTTTACTGAGTCTAAAATACCGGCCATTTAAATCTCCTAAGAAAACAAATATAAGGAACGATAATTGCTTTCAATTAATAAAGCGTCATAACACAACGGGGGCGTCTAAATTCTGACGCAAAATATTTATACCCTGTTTGCAACCATAAGCATAGTCGAAACATTATGAGTTTGTTAAAAAAATCAGAAGATACAGTGTTTTTTATTTTCTTGCTAGCCTCTGCTTCACTTTGCCACTAAAGGCTCAAGTATTTAGTAAAGAATCACTTCAAGAAATGGCTGTATCTTATGTTGCACAAAAAGCAGTGACTACAAATGATAACAAAATACAGTTTAGCGCATTACCGTTAGATAGCCGCATACCTGATCGCCATTGTAACTCTGAGCCAGAGCTAGTAACGCCAAGTGAGCCCCCTTTTAATCGTCAAGTCACCATTCAAATAAAATGTAACGATAGTGATAACTGGGCACAATACGTACATGTCAGAATCACTGAATCAGCACCCGTTGTAGTGGCAACGACTAATTTAGCACGAGGTGAAGTGATTACTCCATCCCATTTAAGTATTGATATGCGCCCTGCGCACTTTATACGCGTTCAGTATCTTGATGATCCTGCACAACTTATTGGTAGCCGCAGCAAACGTAATATTCGTGAAGGTATGCCAGTACTACTCAATCAAATTTGTATGGTTTGCAAAGGCGACTCTGTTAACATATTTGCCAATATTAAAGGGTTAAGAGTAAAAACCACGGGTGTTGCATTAGAAGATGGAACCTTAGGTGAACAAGTACGAGTAGAAAACAAAAAAACAGGTAAAGTTTTAAATGCACGGGTAGATGGTGTAGAGTCTGTGCAGGTAAATATTTAATGTAATTTATGCTAAAGTATCTTTAGCAAATGCCGATATATAGGCATCAGTTGGGTAATAAATGGGTTTTTATCATGGTCGGTCAAGTAAACAAATCAAATCAACAGCCTGGTGTTTTAACAAACACTCAACAGCAAAAAGTTGATTTAAAAAGAGATAATGCAAATACGCAGGCTGCGCAAACGCCTTCGCCAAAAGCTGCAAGCGATTCGGTGAGCCTAACACCGCAAGCCAAGCAATTAAAATCTTTACAAGAAAAAGCAGAGCAGTCTTCTGGTTTTGACAGTAACAAAGTTGCTGAACTTAAAAAAGCCATTACCGAAGGCAAGTATCAAATAGACAGTGAGAAACTTGCCAAAAATTTAGCAGACTTCGAGTTTAATGTTTATGGCTGATCATAATAGTTTAATTACGATTAAACTAAACGAACAAGTAAATTGTTTAACAACCTTGAGTGAGCTTCTTACTCAAGAACTTAATGCTATTGCCTCACGTAGAGGCGAAGGTTTGAAAGAAATTGCCCAACAGAAAATGTCTTTTTTAACCAGCATAAGCACCCTAGATAAAGAACTTAGTAACCTGATTGCCAGTAATGATCAGCAAACAGATGAAAACAATGACTTAATAAAGCTGACCAGAACTAAGCTTGAGCAATGTCAAAAACAAAATGAAGTTAATGCTCATGCAGCTCATCAGGCACAGTTAAGTGTAAAGCAGCTGAAAGGTATTTTAATTGGTGCACCTTCATCAATGACCTACGACCAAGCTGGTAGCGTCGTAAATACCGATAACAGCATTGTGCGTAACCTAAAAGCCTAAAAAAATACCCATAAAAAACGCCTAAACGATAATTCGTTTAGGCGTTTTTTATGGGTAATAATTTGTCGCTTAGTAATAAGTGACCTTTTTCACTTCCCGTGGTTTTATCTCACCTATGTACAAGTCGTGAACGCGTTTCATATTAAGTTCAAGCTCAGTTATATACATATCATTAACGGCATATGTTTTTATAATTTGTGCGCCTTTAATAATACCTTGTACTTTGCTTTGTAAATAATCATCTTGGGCAACCGAGCCTGCGACCGTTGTACCTGCGGTAATTTTTTGCCCGTATACTTGCTCTGTTAGTTCGCGATAAGCCTCGAGCTTTGAGGCCTTAATCGCCATAAGCTGTTTTTGCGTGTCACTACTTCCCGACTGCAAACTAATGGGCGCATAGCCAACCGCTTTTAATACTGGGTAATTATTTGGCTCAACATATTTATACTCAACGTGTTTATCAAATATATTACTACAACCGCTTAAAGTTAAGCAGCCTAATGTGATCATTAATGGCATTACTCGCATCATACTGGGCCTTTAAAAACTAATTAAACTCAGTTATGCATGTTTAGTGCCAGTGATATGCCTTTAAATAGATAACAAAAAATAGTGGTACATTACTTGCTGAAGTTGATTAACGCTAACGTTTAATTGGAGTAAAAGTATGAAATCGTTTTTAAAGGCTGTATTAGCAGGGTTAAGTACCACTGCGGTATTAACGTTTTCACCTTTTACTCACGCTCAGTGGTATGAGTCTACCGGCCATGCAGTTATTCAAAATAGCGATATTCCAGGTGCAAAAGCCGCTGCCATAAAAGATGCGATAACCCAAGCCTTAGTATTTTCTGGGGCGCGTGTAAGTTCAGTACAAACCCTTGTAGATGGCGTATTAACTCAAGACCAACTAAAAATAAGCAGCCAAGGCGAAATCCAAAAAATAGAGCTCGTTAGCGAAAACCGCAGCAGTGATGAATTTGCGATTACCTTACGCCTAGATATTTTTGCCCAAACCGAGCAATGCCCACAAAGCAACTTCAATAAATTTATCGCCGTGACGCAAAGTCAGTTAACAAATCGCGAACACGCTAGAATGGGTCAAATATTTGACATTAATAAAGCCGTAAGCAAAAACATCTACACGTCACTGCAAAAATCAAAAATGAGTGCCATACCGGTTGCTTATTTCAATAAAGCGATAAAAGTCGATACCTACTTTAATCAACAACATGACTACTCTAATAGCCAGTTAGAGGAAATTTCATCGCGCAGTAACGCGCAATACGTGTTGTTAAGCCAAATTACCAGTTTATCCACCAGCGATAAACTCAATAGCGACTATGCATTTTGGCAAGATGAAAGCTATCAGCGTCACTACCAAATAGAGTTTAGTTTATTTAATGGCACTACATATGAGCCCTTGTGGCAACAAAGCTATCAAAGCCAAGCCATATGGCCATTTGAAAAAACAGCCATTATTGATGTAAACAGTAATCGTTTTTGGCAGTCACCTTTTGGTCAAAGTATTAGTGAGATAAACCAAACCCTAAGTTACGATTTGCAAGCAGCCATGGCGTGCCTACCCACCCAAGGCAAAATTATGCACATGGAAAATAATAAACTCGTCATTAATTTAGGAAAGGCACATGGCTTAGAAAAAGGCCAACAGCTGAGTATTGCTCATCATAATTATTTAACAGACGCGCAAGGCAACACCATGCCGCATACTATAACTACTTTGAACCGTATTCGTGTAGAGCAGCTATATCAGCATAGCGCCATTGCCGTCAGTATTAATGATCAGCCTTTACCGGGCGTACAAATTAACGATATTGTGGAAGTTGCAACGCCCTAAAGTACTTGGGTTAGCTTAACTTTTAAATTATCGTGAGCGCTTAACCAATCAGCTAACTGCTCAACCCCAGATAAATGCGGGTAGTGGTTTCGACAGGCTAATACAATATTACGTTGCTGATTAGGAAAAATAGGCAAATAATGAATTCCCTCTCGGGGTATTGCAGCAAGTTTTGGCACAAACGTAACCCCATCGTCCATTGCCACCAGCGCTAATAAGGTTTCTAAGCTATTACCTTGATACTGGCTGGAAACATCCACTCCTGCCGAAAAACAAAACTGCTGAGCTTGATCTTTAAAGCAATGTCCATCACTTAACATTAATAGATTACTGCCTTGAAGATCTTGCAGTGCTACCTTTTTATTTACAGCTAAAGCGTTATCAGCAGATACCGCAACTAAAAAGTCTTCTTTATATACATTAATCGTATGGTAATTTTTTAGCTCAGGCACATCCGCTAAAATTGCAAAGTCTACCTCGCCACTGTCTAATGCAGCTAAAATGGTAGAAGTTTGCATTTCAATAAACGAAAACTGGCTTTGAGTAAATGCCGCTTTCATTGATGTAAGCAGTGTAGGTAGTAAATACGGGGCAATAGTAGGAATAATACCAATACTTAGTTTGCCCTGTAACGGTTGGTTAGAAGTAGCAGCCAGTTCTTTTAATATTTGAGTTTGTTCTAATATAAGAGTGATTTGTGTCAACAAACGTTCACCTTGGGTTGTTAAGGTAACGTGCTTAGTTGAACGATCAAATAAGATAACCCCTAATTCTTGTTCTAGCTTTTTAATTTGCCCACTTAAGGTAGGCTGGCTTACAAAGCAGGCATCGGCTGCTTTACGAAAATGTTTAAAATGCGCAACGGCTTTTACATATTCTAAATCTTTTAAGTTCATATTCATACTTAACCTGATAGCTTATGCCTATCAGTTTAATACAAACAAACGATTGGAACTATATTTAATTGTTCGCCATAATGGCTATCAACAAATCAAGAGGAACTAAAAAACATGTTAAACAATATTGAAGGTCAAACAATCCCTAACGTTACATTTGCAACACGTCAGAACGACGAGTGGAAATCAGTAACTACTGATGACATTTTTAAAGGCAAAACGGTCGTTGTATTTTCACTACCAGGCGCATTTACACCAACATGTTCATCAACACACCTACCACGCTACAACGAGTTAGCCGGTGTACTTAAGCAAAATGGCGTTGACGACATTGTTTGTGTATCAGTAAACGATACCTTTGTAATGAACGCATGGGCTGAGCATCAAGAAGCGCAAAACATTACTTTACTACCAGATGGTAACGGTGAATTTACTGACGGTATGGGTATGCTAGTTGATAAAAACGATTTAGGTTTTGGTAAGCGCAGCTGGAGATATTCTATGCTGGTTAAAGATGGCGTAGTAGAGAAGATGTTCATCGAGCCAGATTTACCAGGCGACCCGTTTGAAGTATCAGACGCTGACACTATGCTTGATTACATCAACCCAACTCAAGTAAAACCAGAAGCAGTTACTCTATTTACTAAGCCTGGCTGTCCTTTCTGTAAAAAAGCAAAAGAGCTACTTACAGCTAAAGGCTTTGCTTTTGAAGAAATTGTAATGGGTGCTGGCGCATCACTTACCAGCCTTAAAGCGGTATCGGGCCGTGAAACCGTACCACAAGTATTTATTGGCGGTAAGCACATTGGCGGCTCAGACGATTTAGAAAAATACTTTGCTTAATTAAGTAAATAAAACAGGGGCTGCAACGCCCTTGTTTATTAAAGGAAAAACACTATGAAAGAATTGCAAACCGACGTTGTTGTTATAGGTGCAGGTACCGCTGGTTTAAGTGCCTACCGTAATGCTAAACAGTTTACTCAAAACGTACTTATGATTGAATCAGGCCCATACGGTACAACCTGCGCACGTGTTGGTTGCATGCCAAGTAAATTATTGATTGCTGCAGCAGAAGCCGCGCACTCAATAGAAATGGCACCTGCCTTTGGAGTTCACAGCTCAAAACCGGTTATTGACGGTAAAGCCGTCATGGCACGAGTTAAAAGTGAGCGCGATCGCTTTGCAGGATTCGTAGTAGAAGCCGTAGATGAAATACCTAGCGAAGATAAAATTCGTGGCTATGCACAGTTTTTAGACGCCAACCGCGTGCAAATAGATGAGCACACCATTATCACTGCTAAACGCTTTGTAATAGCAACAGGTTCACGCCCATCTTACCCTGGCGTATTTAATAACTTTGGCGACCGACTGATTATTAATGACGATGTATTCGACTGGGATGATTTACCAGAATCAGTAGCCGTATTTGGCCCAGGCGTTATAGGCCTTGAAATTGGCCAAGCGTTGCACCGATTAGGGGTAAAGGTAAAACTCTTTGGTGTAGGTGGTGCCATAGGCCCACTAACCGACCCAGTAGTTAAAGATTACGCTAACACCGTATTTGCAGAAGAATTTTATGTTGATACCGACTCAAACGTTTCAGATATGAAACAGGTAGGTAATAAAGCAGAGCTAACCTATACCGACAAACAAGATGTTAAACATACCGAGCAGTTTGACTATGTTCTGGCTGCAACCGGGCGAGTACCTAACACCGATGAACTAGGGTTAGAAAACACCGGCATAGAGCTTGATGAACGTGGCGTACCACTTGCTGATGCCCACACTATGCAATGTGGCAACTCTCACATATTTATTGCAGGCGATGCCAGTAACATGATCCCACTGCTTCACGAAGCATCCGATCAAGGAACAATCGCAGGGCAGAACGCAGGCCGCTACCCTCATGTACGTGCGGGTTTACGCCGCGCTAAAATTGCTGCCGTATTTAGTGACCCACAAATAGCCATGGTTGGTGAAAGCTTTAAAGAAATTAGCCAACGATTAGGCAGCTGTGACTGCTTTGAAATAGGCGAAGTCAGCTTTGAAAATCAAGGCCGCAGCCGCGTTATGCTAAAAAACAAAGGCTACATGCGTGTATATGCCGAGCACGGTACCGGCTTATTTTTAGGTGCTGAATTTATAGGCCCACAAGCAGAGCACATTGCTCACTTATTAGCATGGGCTGTACAAAACAAAATGACTGTACCGCAAATGCTAGATATGCCTTTTTATCACCCAGTTATTGAAGAAGGCCTTCGCACTGCACTGCGAGATTTAAACGCTAAATTAAAATTTGGCCCAGACATTATTAACCATTGTATGGAATGTGGCCCAGGCGCATAACACACCACTAATACACACTTGCTACTCAAAGCCAAAACTCTTGTTTTGGCTTTTTTTATGTTAAAAACAGGTATATAAAATGGAGTTTAAGCTGCTACACTCAGGTTAATAAACAAACAAAAATGGACCCACAATGAGCAATAATAAATATAGACTTGTCACTCGAAGCGATTTTGACGGCCTAGTGTGTGCCGTATTACTTAAAGATTTAGATTTAATCGACGATATTTTATTTGTGCACCCAAAAGACATGCAAGATGGCAAAATAGCCATTACCAGCAACGACATTACCACTAACCTCCCCTATGTTGCAGGTTGTCATATTGCGTTTGATCATCACTTAAGTGAAACCGTTCGTAACGAAAGCGATATAAAAAACCATATTATTGATCCAGATGCGCCCTCTGCAGCACGCGTTGTATATGACTATTATGGTGGCGCTGAGAAATTCCCTAATATTTCAACTGACATGATGGAAGCGGTTGATAAAGGGGATTCTGCACAATTTTCAAAAGACGAAATTTTAAACCCAACAGATTGGGTGCTGATGAACTTTATTATGGATGCGCGCACAGGGCTTGGCCGTTTTCGTGAATTCAAAATTTCTAATTATCAGTTAATGATGAAGTTAATTGACGCCTGTAAAGATCACAGCATAGAACAAATACTAGCAATGGAAGATGTTGCCGAGCGTGTTGCTTTATATCACGAGCACAACGCACAGGCTAAAGAGCAAATAGACCGCTGCTCATCAGTACACGACAACTTAGTGGTCCTTAATTTAACCGAAGAAGAGACCATATTCGCCACTAATCGCTTTGTTATTTATGCCATGTTCCCCGAGTGTAATATCTCAATTCATAAAATGTGGGGGCTTAAAAAGCAAAACGTGGTGTACGCCATTGGTAAATCAATCACCAACCGCAGCTCCAATACTAATGTTGGCGAGTTATGCCTTAAATACGGCGGCGGCGGCCATCTAAATGCCGGCACTTGCCAAGTAGAAACTGACAAAGCTGAGCAAGTATTGAGCGAGCTGATTGCTACGATCACTAGTGATGGCTGAGTTATAGGTTCGGGGTTCGGGGTTCGGGGTTCGGGGTTCGGGGTTCGGGGTTCGGGGTTCGGGGTTCGGGGTTCGGGGTTCGGGGTTCGGGGTTCGGGGTTCGGGGTTCGGGGTTCGGGGTTCGGGGTTCGGGGTTCGGGGTTCGGGGTTCGGGGTTCGGGGTTCGGGGTTCGGGGTTCGGGGTTCGGGGTTCGGGGTTCGGGGTTCGGGGTTCGGGGTTCGGGGTTCGGGGTTCGGGGTTCGGGGTTCGGGGTTCGGGGTTCGGGGTTCGGGGTTCGGCAAAGTATTTTATAGAGCGAGCTAAATGATAGCTCGCTTTTTTTATTTATAAATAAAGTTTAATATAAGCGAAGAAGGAAAAATAATCGCTTTAAACGGAATTAGACTCTAATGAATAAAATAGAAAACTTTGAAAATATCTTATATAAAGAATCAAAATTAGCATTCACTAAAATTATTCAAGACCACGGTAGCGAGCTTTATGTTATTGGGTTTTACTTCACAGGAAGCTACAGCCTGCTGCCAATGTTTAATACTTTGTCAGATTTAAAAAAAGTCTTTGCAGAAGAATATAACAATGAAGAAAATGATTTTTTATTAGCTAAATGGAACGTTTCTGATTTCCCCTCTCTTGAAATGCACTCTGAATATTTTAATGATACAGAAGAAGCCTGTTATGAGTTTGATGATATAGACTACACAGCCTCTAGTGAGCAAGTAAATGACCAATGGGAGCAATGGTTAAACGTATTAGAAAGAGTTTTAATTCGTTTAGACTGCGATGGTTTATTTTCAAAAGGCATAGACCGAAATAAAATTACGCTCGCAATCCTTGCTTATGATGAAGAAGAAGCGACTCAATTTGAAAGAATTAAGCGAATAAACTCTCCCGCCGCTCTAAAGTATATTCAAAGCGATTTCGGAACTATGATTAATAAGCGTAATGAGATAGAAAAGTCAGTAATGGATGAATATGAACGTATTCAACAATTGCAATAATGTCTATGGATAACACATATTATGCTCTAATGACACTTGCCATTAGAGCATAAAACATCACAAATTTGAGCTAGAACAACTGAACCTGCTCAAGTATTAGTGCTAGATAGTTTAGAAGTATGTGAGTAAGTCGGTATTAAAAACTAGCCCTGTCAGATTATTATCGTTAACTAATTTTTTGAAATCGTCAGTGCAGTAGAGTGACAGACCTGATTGCATTTTCGATTTAAAAATAAGCTTATTGCTTATATCCTCATCATCAAAAGCAAGTGACTTTAACCCATCTTCAAAGCCATCTAGGTATGCTCTTTCTGTTAGTCTCAAATCCTCTTGAGCAAATATTAATGGATTGAACAAATATAAGTTATCACCATTAGTCTTTAAATCAATGAACTCACCAAATTCACTTAAATAGGCATTTAAGCACTCATAAGCAGACTCATTCAGCACTAAAAATGAACCGTATAAATTAACGTCATAGTTTTGCTTTTTTGCCCTTGGCTCATGCTTACATTCAAAACCATTAGGAGATAGCTCAGATAATGTAGCTTTTCCTTTAGGGACATCATTCATAACGACTTGAATAATATTATCGCTCATAGGCTTATTCGAGTTCTTAACTATCTGTTTTGACATTTCCATTATATCAAGGTTAATTACATCGTAAGCATTTGTTGGCTTTCTTAATTGATATACATTCATATGCCTTTCCACTGCTTATCTATTTTCTCAAATATTTTACTTGGCAACGTACCAGTCCTAATTGCAACTTTTACATTTCGAAGTTTATTGGTGAACAACGCTTTGTTTCAGTTTGTATCATCCCTAAGCTACCTCCAATCCATGACTTATAATTGTATCTGTGTATTTTTCTGAGTGGAGGTGTATCCTTTGTAGCCCAGTCGAGAGCGAAAAGCTAGACGCATTAAAAAAAATTATTCGTCATTACGCTATAAGTAGATGGTTAGGAGAAAGGCGGTTACGCTCTATGTTTAAGGGTAAAGAAGATAGCCTATTAGAACAGGCTCGCTTTGTTGCTGATAACAGTGATTGGAAAGGCTGCATACTCGCTATGGGCGGTTTACACACAAAGCTAAAAGATAGACCTATCAAATTACACACCAATTTAAACATAGTAGAGGAAACGGGCGAGTGCTTGCAAAACTATTACGATGGTGAACTCATACTTAAAGTAAAAGGACTGTGGTTCGCAGGTAAAGCCATAATCACAAGGCACTATTCATGGAAGGTAGAAAAAGCATAACCTAAAGCTAAAACTTATTAGCTAAAGCTCCGTATTATTTAATAAGGGCTAAAGCTATAACATTTAGATAAAATTACAGTTAAATACAACATTTCAAATAGCTAAAGCTCTAAGCTAAGCTTTAGCTCATATCAAACACCATTACAAAGCCAAAAATTACCTTTAACTTACCATTTGCCTGAATGGCAAAAAGGCTCTTACTTGGAGTTCTGTAAATAACTGTACTAAGGGATAAAATTCAACTTAAAACGCTCCAACCTGAGTACTCGTTTACAAATCATTATATGCGCCCATTCCCTCATAAACACAATCATATACAAATTAGCCTCTATCAACTAAAATGTCTGAAAAATGGAGAAGTAAAAAATGGCAAATGAATTTGATGTAGTAAAATACATATTAAAAGAGTTAGGTGAAATTTCTGCAATGAAATTGCAAAAACTAGTTTACTATAGTCAAGCGTGGTCGCTGGTTTGGGATGAGGAAGAGCTCTTTTCAGAAGACTTTGAAGCATGGGCTAATGGTCCAGTACTTCGAACAGTTTACGAACAGCATAGAGGTATGTTTAAAGTTAAAAGTGATACTTTTTCTAAAGGTGATCCCAAAAACTTAACTGAAGATCAAATTGACACTATTGACTCTGTCCTTAAGTTTTATGGTGATAAAAGTGCTCAATGGTTAAGTAATTTGACACATAAAGAATCTCCTTGGAAGGATGCTCGTGCTGGACTAAATGCAATGGACTCATCAAATGAGGCTATATCTAAAGGCTCTATGGAAGAATATTACTCTGCGCTTTAACTATTATGATAAAGAAACTAGAGAGGGAAGCTCGGAAAGACGCTCGGAAAAAAACGTCAAGAAAAGTCAGTAAAATTCAGAGCTGACTTTATCGAAAATAACCCAGAACAAATCCCTAAAATACAATTTCTGCCCGATTTGGATAAGTACCCTAAACTAGATGCAAATATCTCAGAATTAGAAACTCCGAAACAACCAATTATAAACCAATCTGGCTCTAGATTTGGTCTAAAAATGACATGGTGCGCGAGAGCCGCTGATAAATATGAGCAATGGTCATGGGGTGAAGATAGAGGGTGGGCCAGTGATGAATGGAATAACGAAATAGCTAAATGCTTAGACTCTCTTGAAGGCCATGATTGGAAAGAAATCCAAGCTATGACATCAGATACAATGCACTTAATGCATCACGACCATGATATCAGTGATTTATGTGATGAAGCCGTAGAGCGTTGGATAGAGCGAGACTTAGAACAATTTGATACATTGTTTAGGTTTCGACTTGGTAATAAGAAAAGAGCTTGGGGGATAGAGCTCCAAGGCCACTTCTATATGATTTGGTATGAGCGTAATCATCAAATTTACTCCGTAGATTAAATAGAATAACAGACATCAACAAGCTACATATGTGCTACACAGAAAAACACTAAAAACAAAATAAAACTGTAACCCATTGATTTTATTGGTAGCCCCTGCAGGAATCGAACCTGCAACTGCCCCTTAGGAGGGGGCCGTTATATCCATTTAACTAAGAGGCCACGCTTGGTGCTAAGTATTAAGTGTTTGGAAATTATAACGGCATCTGGTTTTTTATATCAAGCATCAAATTAAGTTAATTGCTTGATAAATATATATCTTCTTTATTTAATACATAAAGCGGTATAAATGTTCGGCTGCTGGCTGCAAGGCGCTTATTTTCAATATTTATCACGCGAGCGTTAATAACAACCCCATCTGCACGGTAAATTAATGTACCCGATAAAACATGGCTGGCTATATTCGTACCTGCAAGCTTGCGAGTGTTCCGTGTAAACGCAAAGTCGCCTTGTTCGTTAACGGTAATTAAATTGGCTGTTTTAAAATCAACCGCGCTATAACCAAATTTTTGCAGCTGATGTATGAAGGTTTCTGATAACTGATTACCTAACTGGCTTGCTGTAGTTAAACTTGCGTCTAAATCAACGAACGACGTAACCGCAATCGCTGCATCTTGCGGGGCTACTTGCATGGTGTCGGTTAAATCAAGTGCCATTTGCTCTACGTAGTTAACTAAGCTTTTATGGTGCTTGTTTGGGTTAAACTGCGTTGTATCGGCGTATTGTTCTTGCTCGTCATTTTGCTGCATTTGCGCCATGATCTGGTTAAAATCAAGATTGCTTACCACTGTTTGCTCTGGCTCAGATTTGGCGGGCTTGGTCGCGGTCGACTCGCCCATTAAATTACAGCCTGAAAGTAATAGTGATAATGCACTTATGCTAATTAAAGCTGAACGCTTAGCTAAGTTAGCCATGATAAATCTCACTTACTCGCTTGTTTAAGCATAATGCCATCAGCACTGTTACTACTATTTAGCGCATCAATAACTGATTGCGGAATAAAGCCCTGTGCAGAGCCTACAACCGCTTTGCTTGCTAAACCAACAATACGTGCATTTACTAATATGCCGCCTTGATGGTTTACTAGCGTGCCAGCTAATACGTAACTAAAGTTTTGTTCTTGGTTAAGCTCTAAGTAGTCGCGGCTAAAAACAAAATCGCCACCAGGGGTTACACGCATATAATCGGTGGTTTTAAAATCAATGACCGGCACACCAAAGTTATGCAGTTCGTGCATAAAGCTCTCTGCTATTTGGTTACCTACTAAATCAGCATTGTTGTAGT
The DNA here is from genome assembly GCF_055808145.1 of Pseudoalteromonas sp. KJ63-1. The sequence goes on from NZ_CM147855.1 coordinate 2,468,469, forward strand.
CACGGTCTAAAAAAACAAAACTTGATACCGCCAATGGCGTTTTAGTATTTACGTACTGTAAGTTTTCAGCCATGTCTTGCATGATGCCACGCACATAGTGATTAATATTTTTACGGGTTGGTGTATTTACTTGTTTGTTTTTATTCATCACTGCGGCTTTATTTTGATAAAGCGAATCTGTATTTGTTGGTGCAGCTACAGGGCGTTGCTCAAAAAACATAGGCGCATCGTCGGTAATTTGCGTGTCACTATGGTTTGTCATTTGTGAACAACCAAAGCCCAGTGGCAAACATAAAGTTAATAGTAGGCGTTTCATGTGTGCTCCTAATTAATATTCACTGCGGTAAATATAGTCACCGCGCTGCTGTATTTTTTCATTACTCCACATCACATTGATGGGAATTTCAGTACTTGCGGCAGATACAATCTGATTAGTTTGCATATTTACCATGCGAGCATTAACAATATAAGCATGTTCTTGACGGGTTAAAGTACCAGTGATCACAAAGTCAATAATCTGACGCTGCTTTAAGTTACTCGTGCTGCGGCTTAACACTGAATCAGCGCTCGCTGATAAGTTAAGCTGGTTTTCAAGCCGATATTCAACCGTGTTGTACCCTAACTGAGTAAATTGGGTTATTAAGCTTTCTTGAACTTGCTGACTAAGCCCTGCTCCCTGCCCTTGAGCAATTAGTGAATCCAAAGCATTGGCTAAATAAAAGCTGCTGACCGCGATTGAAGCGGTGCTTTTAAAAGGCTCTTTGATATGGCTAAGCTGGGCACTCAAGCTATTTACGTACTGGTTAAGCGTATAAGGTGCCATGACCGCTTTAGGCGCATCAGTGCTTATACTCGGCTTTGGCTGGGGTGTTAAGCTACAGCCCGCTAAATTTAATAATAGTAAGGGTAACAAAAGGCGCATAGTTGCCATCCTCTAAAAACATAATAGTTACAAAGCAATTATTATGCCTAATACCCTAGATGCATATTTATTTTAATGGCTGTTGGGTGTAATGGCTCACAATGCAATTGATTTGGCGCTGTTTAAGTTTATCGCAATCGGCAGCGGCATTCGCTTGATTTTGATAAGCCCCAAGCTTTAAACGGTAATAAGTCATGCCACTCACGTTAATAGTTTCTACATTAGCCACAAATTCGCCCTGAAATAACGAAGATGCACTGGCTTTTATTTGATTTAAACTTTGGCTAAGTCGCTCTTTGTCGGTAACGGCTGCAACTTGCAAGGCAAATAAGGCTTTAACGGCTTGTTTTTCATCAGCTGTATTCGCTGCTACTTTAGCTTTTTGTGCAACTTTTGTGGGTGCTACCGTTTCAGCCGAAGCTTTAGCTGTTGATACTGCAGGCGTATTTGTTGATGCAGAGCCTTGTTTTGCCACTACATTTAATTGGCTTATTAATAACTTTAAGTCTTGTTCAATCACTAATAAACGTTCAACACCTGCTTTGGCTGCTTGCCACTGCTGAGACGATGCTTTTAGCTGCGCCAACTCTTCCTCAGAAAGATTGGCACTCGCTTGCATTGGCTGAGGAGATTCTGCAGTTTTGGTGGTGCTGCATCCTGATATAAAAAGAGCAGCAATACAGGCAATTAGTATTGAGTAGCGTTTATATAAATTAGCATATTGCATGGTTAAACCTTATTGTTATTAGTGGCTAATAAGTTGTGCTTGGACTTGGCAGTTCAAGCCTTTTACTTTTAATTCTGCACATACTTGTTCAAGCTCCCCTTGCGCAGACTCGGCATAAGCGACGGCTAAAATATACCGTTTTTGTTTTTCGTCTTTAATATAAAAAGCATCACGCTTTGATTGCTCATTTAAATGACGTTTAATTAATTGATAATACGCTTTCATAATTGGTAATGATGAAAACCCACCCGCATTAGCAATATACGCTGGAGTTTTTGTTTTTTCTTTAAGCTCAAAGTCAACGCCCATTACTACTTCACCTTGCGCTGGTAACTTAACCACCACCTGTTGCGTATCTTTTAAAGACTTACGTTGCTTAAATTCATCATCTATAACCGCTTTATATTCGCCAGGGCGTAAATCGGTAAACAAATAATAACCATCATAAGCAGCCTGCGTTTGTGCCACTTGCTTGCCTTGTTTGTCGAGTAATTTTACGGTAGCAAAAGGCTGTACTTCAGTGCTGCCTTGCTCATCTTGTTTGTAAACAGTTCCCTCTAATTCACTGCTATTATTAAGCGGCACTTCCATATATTCAACAAAGCCGGCACGCGGTGTAATAGAAAAGCCATCATTGGCGGCAACTAAAAAAGGCTCACTAATACTACCTGGCTCTATCACTATGTCGGTGGTTCTATTTGCTGGCATTCCTTTAAGTATTGCTAAACCATTTTCGTTGGTTACAGCTCGGCGGTAGTTTTGAACTCCTTTTACCTTAACGCCTTCAATTCCCTTTTCTCCGTCATCTTGAATATTGTTATTATTTGAATCAAGAAAAACTCTAACCATTAAAGTGCCAGAGTTTGCGAGGCTTCTTTTACTTAAAAAGTACTCGTCAGTGTTCGTATCAAAACCAATACTAAAGCGACTAAATAAACCTAGCCGCCAATTATCATCATCGTCGTAACTCATTGTGCTATTTAAGCTAAAACTATCGCTTTGCCAATTTAGACCCAGTTCCATAGAAACTAAATCATTTATACGAGAGTTTCTTAGTGTGAATTCAGATTGTAAGTTCTGAGATAAACTACGGCTTAATTCTGCTTGGTAACCCAGTATAGTTGAACCAGAGTCTGCGCTGTAGTCAACACTAAAACGAGTGTATGTTTTACCAAATCGATGTTGAAGACGCATACTGCCAAGTGTTGTTGCATCATCTAAAGAATCAAATTTTCGCCAAATTAAGTTGTTACTAACAACGGTACCACCTAAATTATACGATAAGGTATTATCAACACTTAAATATGAGTCGCTAAATTCTCTGCTGTTATAGGCGAGCGTATTTTGATAGCTTAAGCTTCCAAACGATTTATCAAACAACTTTCCTGCCGTATATAATTGATAACTTTCAACTTTCGCTGTCTGCGAATCACCAATTATCTTTTCATTGTTTTGAGACAGGCTTAACCGTACCGATTGACCAATTAACTCACCTCTCGCAGCTACCTCTAGCTTATCTTCATCGTTATTATTTTTTTCATAATCTAGATTAAGTAATACTTTATCAAATATACTTAGGTTCGAACCAAAAGCATAATTGTTAACATAATCACCCGAATTACTATTTAATATTGATGTACCAGCATAAACCGATAAATAGTCAGTTATTCCCGTTTCATAACGACCTGCTAGCTGCCAACCTTTGCCTTGTGTCGAATAAAGTGACTGATTGAATAACTGTTCACCTTGCTCAGTAATTGACAACTCATAAAACGACTCATCTGCTGACAAACTATTTCCATCTATAAAATATTGCTCTGTTTTTCGCTCTACTTGCCCTTGTGGGCCATAAAAAATCAGCTCAAAATTATTAGCGCCAAACAATAAATCAATATCTTCAAATAAATAACGCCCATCAGCTAAACTAAACTGCTGCGCTAGCAGTACATCATTACGGTATAACTCAACATCCCACCCTGGTTGAATAGCACCCGTTAAATTAATTTGATTACTGTTAACCTGTTTAAAAAGTGGTTTGTTATCAACTTTTATTCCTCTGGCGTAACTACTATTAAATTGTTTACCGATTTGAGTTGCTAATACATCTCCAAATTGAACAGTTGTCGCATTTAAAGGACCTAATAACCGTGCATCTTTACTTTGACGGCTAAATGATAATCTTGAATCTGACAGTAAATCTTGCTTTCGTCCTGCAAAAAAATACTGAGCATTAAAATAGGCTAAGTCGTTTGAGCCTAATACAGAGTACCCTAGCGCTGAATCCGTATTACTCTTGGTTGCACTAAGCTGCACATCAGCAAGAGGAGATGAAATTGCACTGTATGGACTGGCCTTCCACGGTAATATAGCTTGGCGAGATTCTCTATTAGTTACAGTTTCTCGCTGCTCTCTTTCGCGTTTTAACTCTATAGGTAATTTGGTGGGGGAGCTTACATATAGCTCAAGTGCTGAATATTCAATATCAATATCTAACGAAAACCACTGCGCTAACAAGTTACTATCAACAAACATATCGCCGTTATCAGCATAAGCTTGTTGGCTGTTAAATGAATATCTAGCGCCGTTAATTTGTACTGTATTTGTATTTAAGTCTAAATAAAACTGATTATCTTCACGAATAAACCAGCCTTGAGCAATAAGGTCATCGCTATTTATATCGATAGCAAAATCTAGGCTTTCTGAAAAACTTAATAAATCTATTAATACACCGGTTTTACTTTTCACCCCGAGCATTTCACCCAGGTAATTTTTTTCACGAACGATGAAAAAAATAATAACTCCCCTTCGGGGATACCCTCACCTTGCTGCACATTAAGCTCAGGCACTGTTCTTTCACTTACAGCTTGATCAGTGTTGTATTGCTGCCATTTTTTATCTATTTTTTTTATGCTAGCAAGAATGGCCTGAGTGTCAGGCTCTGCTGCTAATAATGGATCAATTGATAAAAAAATGATCAACAACCACTTTAAGCGCTTAAAGTAATACATCGCCTATTTCAAATTACCGATAATTGCATTATTAATTGGCGCAACCTTTTCACTAAAAATAGTATCGCGATATTCTTTAAGCCCTGTATAAATGACGCGAACTTCGCCATTTTTCGGGATATTTTGATCTGCAAAAATTGGTATCGTCGCCGTTGTTGTTTTTAGCTCAGGGTAAATACTAAAATCGTTTAACATGGCGATCTTTTTCTCTGTATCCGTTCCTTTTTGCTTAAAGAAAACTTCTAACTTGCCAAAAGAGCTAAAGCCCCCCTCTCGCTTAATTTCAATCTCAAGCGCTTTTTTTCTGGGCTGTGTATAAGCTGTAAATTGCTAATATTAACATTAGGTTTTTCAGCGCCTTTTCGCAAAATAACAGGGATAGTGTAACTTAATAGTAATTTCAAATTAATACCAAGTCTTTGTTGCTGGATTTGAGTTTCATTCGGGAGTGCTTTAAATGCTAAGTGAGAGCGGTATTCCTGTTCTATTAAACCTTTTGGCTTTCGAATAGCAAGCTTGACTATCTGCCTTTCTCCTGGTGCTAATCTAACTTGCGATGGGCTAATCCTAACCATACTTTTAAGTGAAGATGAACTTTCTTGATCAGCCGCTAAATTAGCATACCCTCCACCAGCTAGTGCAACTTTGTCTTGCCACTCCAACCTATAAGTTTTTGCTTCATTAGAGTTATTAACAACAATGACTTTAGCAACACGCTGACGTTCATCAAAATTTACTCTTGTTGGGGAAATAAGTAAGTTCGCATATGAATGGAAGCTAGTTAAGATAAAGCTTACTAAGATAAAAAAAGGTTTTATTATTGTCATTTTATCAACATCTCTAGTTGTCTAATAATTTAGCGTCACTTCAATTGTAGTATCAAAGATACCATCTTTATAAGTATTTCCGTCACCTGAGGTACTTAATTGCCCCCCTACTCTCAATAAAGCAGTTCCTGTGGTATCGGTTGTAATGGTCGCATTATAAATGAGTTGATTTAAAATCAGTGGCGCGCCACCAAAAATGTTATTTAGGGGCTGATCACTTACAAAGTCACTCACGTTTACCTGGATACGTGCAGGGTATCCTTCAAGCAACAATTCAGCTGCATGGCCTTTTTCAAGTAAATATATCTTATTGGTTAAGGTATTTGTATTACTGGGCAACAAGGTTATAGAGCTAACACTTTGATTATCACTGATAACAATTTTACCAAAATTCAATTGCTCAAGCGGTGTAACTTGTGCGTATAAATCCGTAGTTAAGAAAACTGCAAGTATGAGTAAAATTAATTTCATAAAGTAGCCTGCTTTATAAAATAAAGCAGGCTTTGCCTATTAGTAATTTAATTCTAATGTAAACGTGCCACTATATGATCCATCGATATAATCACTAGTTGCAGCAACCGCTGTTGTGGTTAATGTTGCACCAAAATTAAAAGTTGCTTCGCCAGCTGAATCAACCTGAATGGTCGTTGTAGCTGCACTATTAGGCGTCGCACCAGTTAACACATAATACGTTGGAGTGCCCAAAGTAAATGCAGCAGTGCCCGCAGGTGCTGTATCAGGCGCAATCGCAGTTTCAGTCGGATTTGTAATGGTCAATGTACCAAAAGGAGACACGCCTGAAATTGAGAATGAAGCTGGTGTACCTGCTACTAAAATTGCAATTTCAGCTGCGGTTGCATCTGTAGAAGCCGTTGTAGGAGCAGTAGCAGGGTTTGCGGCTAATACTAATGTTGCAGTCTCCGTCCCCGTTAAATCACCAGAAGCCCTGATTGTACCAAAATTTAGTGGTGCATCATTCGTAAAGGTAAATGCGTTTTGAACTGTAACACCCGCTTGAAAAGAAGCAGTTTCTGCAGCCGCACCGAAAGAAAGAACAGTTATTGATGCAGCCAATGCTGCTTTAGTAAATATTTTGTTCATAGTTTTCCCTTAGACATAAAGTATAAACCTGTAAGTCAGGTTATGTTAAGTATCGGCCAAAATCACTAAAAAGTTAGAAAATATTTACTTTATTTTTATTTATAATAACAGGATGCAAAAATAAGCGTAAAAAACCTTAAACATCCTCTGAAAATACCGCTAAAGAACACTTATTACCCATTTTATAAAAAAACAAACACAATTGCGCTGCTTGCTGTTGATTTTTTAGCGGGCCTGCTACAACACTATAAAGCGTAGTTGATTCTTTTTGTTGCTCATTAATACGGTATTGCAAAATACTTCTCAATTGGGGATATTGCTCTTTTAGACGCTCCACTTGTCTTTTGGCTCCATTAGAAACTAAATAACGTCCAATTTGAACACCGTACATTACCTTGTTTGTACTGGTACTGTTGTCAGCTAAGATGGTTTCTGATGAGAGTTGTAAAGATTGCTTAGAGCCATATTCAACACGTTTTACTTTCTCTTTCATCGGCTCAGGTACGGTATCAATATCTGTTTGTGCAGAAAGAGCTTGAATCAGTAATAATAAGTCCTCTTCCATGGTGCTTAAACGCGCTATCTGCTCTTTGTTGTTATCCCATTGCTCTAGGTAAGGTTTTATATCTTTTTCACGCACAAGCTTGTCGCTTTGTGAGTCGGCGGGCATTAGCTGGTTGCTACAACCCGCTAATGCAAATGGTATTAGTAATATTATTAAACGAAGTTTCACTTTAAAGCACCTATTACAAAAAACTAGCTCTAACTATTATGCAATAAAAGCGCCAAATAAATAATTTATAATCTAATTGGTTTGTCAGTGTAGTTACTCACAAAGCAATCAACTTTATAGAATTTAAATACCTCACAATCATCCTCAGCACTTTTAAAGTTAAAATACTCACCTAATTTTAATCGATAATAGGTTTTGTTATTAACTTTTGCTTTTTCAATGTTTGTCGTGATTTTATCCTTAAACAAAGGCGCTGCTTTTTTGTTAATGTGCTTCCACTCTTTAGCAACACTTTCTTCTGAATCAAGCGACGCTACCTGCAAAGCAAATACCTTTTTTTGTATCAACCATTGCCACTTTTGTTACCTTAGATATTTGAGAAGCTACCTTTCTATTCATCCTAGAACTAATCGCTTTCACTGGCGAACGAACGGTTCGCTTACTGAAACTTTTTGAAGAGGCGGCGATCATTTTTGTAGGCACGCTAGCATAGCGACTGCTGTATCTTTGCCTTGGTCTCTCAACTTTATCAGACGTGCTTGCGTAGTTATTACCATGCCTGAGGTCTGGCGAGGTATTAGCCTTAATTGATGAACGCGCATAGCGATTGCTAACAGCTTGGTTAGATTTCGCTATTGCTTTACTGTTAATAATATCTAAATTATCAACTAAATATGTAAGCTCACGTTCTAACTTTAATAGTCTCTCTATACCAGAACGTGCTTGTTGCCATTGCAAAGCGGCATCTTTTAGCTGTGCAAGTTCAACTGCGGTGATAGTTACATATTCGGGTGAATCTTTAGACCTTTCATTTAATGAGGTTTTATCAGGCGATATCGTACAGCCACTCCCTATTAACATAAGTAAAGCTATAGCTAAATATCGGTGATACTTTACGCTGTATTCACACATTGATTGTTTCTCTTTCAACAGTTTCGACCGCTAAATTGAGCCAATTTGCGATTGGCTTAATAAAGCACGTTAACTACAAAACAACTTTAGTTAACATAAAGATTACATTACAAACCCAAATCTGTCTGTATAACTGCAAAAATAGTTATAATTAAATGTCTGTAAAAGCGATTTTACAATCAAAAAAAGCGCCATGTAGGCGCTTTGAATAATGATAAGTTTATTTAAATTAATGTTTTAATGAAGTTTTTAAGCTCATCAGCAAATTCATCACGGCGCAAAGCAAATTCTATCGTCGCCTTCAAATAACCAACTTTACTACCACAGTCATGGCTTCGGCCTTTAATAGCATAAGCGTCTACTTTTTCATCTTGCATAAGCATCGCAATTGCATCAGTCAGCTGAATCTCATCACCTGCACCTTGTGGTGTTTTAGCTAATAATGGCCAAATATTTTTACTCAACACGTAACGACCAACCACAGCAAGGTTTGAAGGTGCCTCGTCAATAGGTGGTTTTTCTACCATGCTCTTAATGGGTGAGCTCTCACCTTGGTTTAACTCAACATCACCTAAATCAACAACACCAAATTTATCTACTTGATCTTTAGGTACTGGTTCAACCATAATTTGGCTGTGTTTAGTTTGCTCAAAACGAGTGATCATTTCCGCTAAATTATCTTTTGTTAAATCACTTTCCACTTCATCGATAATAACGTCGGGTAAAATAACTACAAAAGGTTCATCCCCTATAATAGGGGCAGCACAGTTAATAGCGTGACCTAACCCTTTCGCCTCACCTTGACGCACATGAATAATCGTCACGTCTTTGGGGCAAATAGACTGTATTTCGGCAAGTAATTGCCGCTTTACACGCTTCTCTAACGTTGCCTCAAGCTCAAAGCTAGTATCGAAATGGTTTTCAATTGAATTTTTACTCGAATGCGTTACTAACACTATCTCTTTAATGCCAGCGGCAACGGCTTCGCTAACAACGTATTGAATAAGTGGACGATCTACAACTGGCAGCATTTCTTTTGGAATTGCTTTAGTGGCCGGCAACATTCGTGTTCCAAGGCCCGCTACAGGGATCACTGCTTTCATTATGCTCTCCTTATTTTTTAAACTGAAAATGGGTACTGAATCGCTTCATGGCATTGATAGCCAACCACCTCAAAGTCATCACGTGTTACCCATGTTTCTATATCTTCGAGTGATTTAATCTCTGGGTTGATTTTTAATTGGGGAGAAGCAAATGGCTCACGCTTTAACTGCACATCTCGCATTAAATCAAGCTGGTTTTCATAAATATGAGCATTGGTAATTTTATGATATGCCTTACCCGCTTTATGGCCGGTAATTTGGGCAACTAATGCAAGTAATACAAAACATTGAATTTGATTAAAATTAAGCCCCAATGGAACATCACAACTGCGTTGATATGAGGTTAAATACAGGGTGTCGCCCAATAATGAAAAGGTATGTGTGTGCATGCATGGGCGCAAGCAACCAAGTTCAAACTCACCGGGGTTATAAAATGTAATAATTTCACCGCGATCATCTATGCCATTTTTTAAGTTATTGATGACCTTTGCCAGTTGATCCAGTGTTGAACCATCAGGGCGTTGCCAGCCACGACCTTGAACGCCGTAAACGCGCCCCATATCGTCCTCACCTTTACGGTTAAGGTTATTAAGCCAGGCATTATTTTCATTGGCGTTAGCATCCCATGTTTTACAGCCTATATTACGAAACTGCTCAGCACTGTCGTACCCTCTTAAATACCCTAACAACTCAGCAATAGCCGCTTTGTAATAGCTCTTTCGAGTAGTGATCATAGGAAACTGATTATTCGCCACATCGTATTCTAAATCAGCGTTTATAACCGTTAAACAACGTGTACCGGTGCGTTTATTTTCAACCCACTGTCCTTGGTCAACAATACGCTGACATAATTCTAAATATTGTTTCATCTAACTTCTTCTTTTAAACTTTTGCCGCTGTTTGCGATTGTGGTTGTTTATAGGCCCAAATAAGTAAGCCTAACCCGCCAATGATCATAGGTAACGATAGGATTTGCCCCATTGAAATGAAGTCGGCAAATAACCCCAGTTGTGCATCTGGTTGGCGAAAATACTCAATACCAAACCTAAATACGCCGTAACCTAGTAAAAACAAACCCGACACACTTCCCGCAGGACGAGGACGCTTTATAAACCACAATAATATGACAAACAATACCAGCCCTTCAAAAAATGCTTCATAAAGTTGTGATGGGTGGCGTGCAAGCGGGCCTCCAGTTGGAAACACCATTGCCCAAGGAACATCGGTAGTACGGCCCCATAATTCGCCGTTAATAAAGTTACCTATACGCCCAGCAAGTAAACCAACAGGCACTAAAGGTGCTACAAAATCACCAACTTGCAATAACGACTTTTTACGCTTGTAAGCAAAAATAGCAATCGCAGTGATCACCCCAAGTGTGCCGCCATGAAAAGACATGCCACCTTGATCGATTCTAAATAAATACAAGGGGTTTTCAATGAAGTAACTAAATTGATAAAACAGAACATATCCAACACGCCCACCTAATATAACGCCCAGCATGCCGTAAAAGAGTAAGTCGCTGACTTCGTCTTTAGTCCAACCCGACCCTGGTTTCTTCGCTTGACGATTAGCAAACCACATCGCAAACGCAAAACCAATTAAGTACATTAACCCATACCAACGAACGCTAAGTGGTCCAACAGAAAATATTATTGGATCAATTTGAGGAAACTCCAGTGCCATAAAAATAAACCTTTAGCTAAAAACCATTTTAATAGCGATGAAAACCAGTAACATCGCGAAAACTTTCTTAATTGTATTCACAGGTAAGTAATGTGTTGCCTTAGCCCCAATAGGCGCTATAAACCATGAGGTAACAACAATCCCAAATAAAGCGGGTAAATATACAAACCCCATAAAACCATGCGTTAAGTCCGTTACATACCAACCAGCGCTGATGTAACCGATAGAGCCAAAAAAGGCAATTACAATACCACATGCAGCAGCGCAACCAATTGCCTTTTTAATATCAACCGAAAAATAATGCAACATAGGCACAAGTAATGCCCCGCCACCAATGCCAATTAATCCAGACAGTGAGCCCATTACCGCACTAATACTTCCCAGTACGGGACCTGCAGGTAAAGGGTGTTCTGCGCTCACTTTATTTCGAGCAGAAAGTACCATTCTCATCGCAATAAAAACCACACTGACCGCAAACACCGTTCTTAACATTTTCTCAGGGATAAAGCTGGCAGCAAAGCCACTAATCAATGCGCCAACGGCCACGCCCGACATAACCCAAGGAGCAATTTCCCAAGGCACATTATCATTTTTATGATGAGCTAACGCTGAAGAAGTGGAAGTAAATAAAATAGAGGCTAAAGATGTTGCAATAGCGATAACTAACACATGATCGGCAGCGGCCACGTCAAAACTAAGTAACAAACTACTTAGCACAGGCACAATAATTAAACCACCACCTATGCCTAATAGCCCTGCTAAAAAACCAACAATGCAACCTAACAGCGCACAACTTGCAACTAGAAGTCCTAGTTCATACATAGTTATCTCTAATACATTTAATTATATGTATATTTTAATTGATTATATAAACAATTACAGCTCTATCATTTAGGTGTATAAAATAAATCACCTAGCTGATGCTCTATCATAAAGTTACGGGTTAACCGTAGTACTTGTTTAGCGTTAGGCTGTGCCAAACAATCGCTCAGTAATTGTTCCATGTCGCTTACATTTAAGCGTCTTAATACCCACTTCACTTTGTTTAGCGACGATAAGTTCATGCTTAAACGTCTATACCCCATAGCAATCAGTAATATTGCGCCCTCGGGGTCGCCGCCAAGCTCCCCACATAAGCTAAAGGGCAATTCATAATGTTCACACTCGCTGGCAATATTATTTAATACACGCAATACCGCGGGGTGGTAAGGGTTAAATAAATCGGCTACACGGGCATTTGCTCTGTCTACGGCTAATAAATACTGAGTTAAGTCGTTACTACCTACTGAGCAAAAATCGACTTTTTTAGACCACTCTGGCAGCATAAATACACTTGAAGGTACCTCAAGCATGATGCCAATATCAGGCTTTTCTATAAGTTGCTCAGGAAATGCTTCACTTAACTCATAATAAGCTTGTTTAAATAGTGCCAGTGATTCTTCAACTTCATCAGTGCCGCTGATCATCGGTAACATTATTTTTAAATTACCTAAGCCAATATTGGCTTTTAACATCGCTTTGAGCTGATCTAAAAAAAGCTCGGGATGGTCTAAGCTAATTCTAATACCACGCCATCCTAAAAATGGATTTTCTTCGGTGATATTAAAATAATCTAAAACTTTGTCGCCACCAATGTCTAACGTTCGCATAACAACGGGGTTAGGGTAATAGCTACTAAGTACTTCTCGATACCAGTTTTCTTGTTCTTGCTGCGAAGGAAACTGTCCCTTTTGCATAAACCATGCTTCGGTTCTGTAAAGACCAACACCATCACAAATATGGGCGCTATTTTGTTGAGTATTAAGCTCAAGCCCTGCATTAAGTAATAAACTAATATGCTCACCGTCTAACGTGATTGAAGGCAATGCTTGTTCTTCTAAAAAACGATTATTGAGTAAGTTATCTTGGTGCTGTAATTCCGTATACTCATCAATAAGCATTTGCGAAGGTGAAATATATAAACGCCCAGCAAAAGCATCTAAAATCATTTCTTTGCTATCAAACTGCAATAGCGGTAAATCTTCGATGCCCCAAATCGCCGGCACGCCCATAGCCCGGGTTAAAATAGAGGCATGGCTATTGGCTGAACCATTAATGCTCACAACCCCAGCCAAACGCTCATTGGGTACCTCAGCTAACATAGCTGGCGTTAATGTATGCGCTATTAAAATGGTGTTTTCAGGGTAGTCTTTTATTGCATGCTCGGTATTCACTAAATGATGCAGCACCCGTAAACCAATGTCTTTAACATCAACCGCACGCTCTTTAATATAAGGGTCTTGCATTTCGTTAAACTGCGCTACTAAACGTTCAATCACAATTTTTAATGCACTTTTTGCACACCACCCTTCTTGTAATTGAGCCTCTACATTATGACCTAAACTTTTAGCATCTAATAATTGCTGATACACATCAAATACAGCCAACGCCTCTTGCGGTATGCTGTCGCTCAATGTCATCGATAAGGTGCTAAATTCTTTGCGCGTTGCAGCAACCGCTTGTGTAAATAAACGACGCTGTTCAATAACATCGTTATTCTTAGTAAGTTCTATAGACTTAAAATTAAGTTTAGGAATAACAACAAAAGCTTTACCAATACTTATACCTGGCGCGCTAGAAACCCCTTTTAATACCGATGTTTGATGGGATGACTCATCTTGGCGTAATACTTCTTTTATTTCAGCGTGGGCTAATTGCGAAGCTAACTGCGCAGAAAGGGTAATTAAAAACGACTCCTCATCTTGAGAAAATACCCGCGCCATTTTCTGTTGAACAACAATAACACCTAACACTTTTTTTTGGTGAACAACAGGCACGGACAAAAAGGCGTTATAGCCTTCTTCGTTAACTTCTGGGGAGAGCTTAAAGCGAGGATGCGACTTGGCAAAGGCAATATTAATTGCTTCTTCACGCTGGGCAACAAGCCCTACTAAACCTTCGGTAAAGCCAATTCTAAATTTACCTACCGCATCAGGGTTTAACCCTGATGAGGCCATCAGTACAAAGTTATCTTGACTATAATCGGCAAAATAAATGGAGCAGCACTGGGTATTCATGGCATCTTTTACCATTTTCACAAAGCACACTAACGCGTCGTCTAAATTCGCTTGTTGCGAAACAGACTCAGCTATCGTTCTGAGTGTTGCCAGCATACACTGCTCCTTTTTATGAAAAACTACCTTTTATTCCGCCAGTGATCTTTTTGTTGCTCTCGCTTATTAAAAGGCATAGCAAAGGGAGCAAACTCTTTCATAACACGTCGATAAACATCCCGTTTAAACGACACAACCTGCCTAACCGGATACCAATAACTCACCCACCGCCAATCATCAAATTCAGGATGGTGGGTTTTTAGTAAATTAACATCTTCATCTTTGCAGCGTAGTTTCAATAAAAACCATTTTTGTTTTTGCCCAATACACACCGGACTTGAATCGCGGCGGATTAATCGTTTGGGTAATTTATAGCGTAACCAATGTTTTGAGCTTGCAACTATTTCTACATCTTCTGGTCGCAAACCTACTTCTTCGTGTAATTCACGGTACATAGTTTGTTCTGGTGTTTCGCCATCATCAACACCACCTTGGGGAAATTGCCAAGAATGTTGACCATAACGTCTGGCCCAAAACACCTGCCCCTGATTATTGCAAATCACAATTCCGACATTGGCACGAAAACCTTCGGCATCAATCACCTTAGTGCCTCATTTGTAAGTCGATTTTTTATGATTGTTCCACATTAGTTGCAATACGGCAAATACTATTACGTGCAAGCCTTGTTAACACCTTCGCTTGGGGTAAATTAATAGCGATAGATACGAATAACAAACAACCCTAGCAAATAAATACATAAAAACCACACGGTTTGTGCTGGTTACTCACAGCTTGTGCATAACTTTTGTAAAACACGCTCATTTAGCAAACAAATCCACAATACAAGATCGAAAAAGTGATGTTCTCCACAGATTCTGTGGATAAACATGTTCATACATCTGTATTTATCCTTACAACAATTATAGACCTTAATTAAAACTGAACGCTAAAAACAAAAAAAACAATACAGTTCAGCTACTTATCTAAAACTATAGTTTTAAAGCCGTGCATAAAATTGCACCAGCCACACCAAGTTCAAAAATCAACCAACCGCTAAAGATATCCACTACCACGCTAATTTGCTATCATGGCGTTGGTATTTATTCAACTAAAATAACAGTATGCAACCTTTAAAACCCCATTCAATCAATCAATTAATGCAACGCGTCGATACGATTGCCGGCCTCACACTAGGTCAATTGGCGCAGCAGTATCATTTTAAAACACCTGATGATTTGTTACGTGAAAAAGGCTGGACAGGGCAACTGATTGAGTATGTATTGGGGGCTACGGCTGGTTCAAAACCGCTCCCCGATTTTGAAGATTTAGGCATTGAACTTAAAACACTGCCCATTTCATATAAAGGCAAACCATTAGAAACCACGTTTGTGTCGGTAACCCCGCTAATAAATGTAACCGGTATGACCTGGCACTCAAGTAATGTTCGAAAAAAGTTAAATCATGTTTTATGGCTACCTATTTTAGGCGAGCGCGATATAGCACCGTTTGATAGAACCATTGGCAGTGGCTTTTTATGGCAACCTAGTGCAGCACAAGATGCTCAATTGCAGCGAGACTGGGAAGAACAAATGGAGCTTATAGCCCTTGGTAGAGTTGACGAGATATCAGGACATTTAGGGGATGTAATGCAAATACGCCCAAAAGCAGCGAATAGCCATATTGTTACCGATGCCATAGGCCCAAATGGGAAAATAATTAAAACCTTGCCTCGTGGTTTTTACTTAAAGACCAGTTTTACCGGCGAGATTTTAAAGCAGCAATTTCAGCTTTAATTGATGAAAAGTAACTAACGTTCGGCGAGTCTACTTTCTTACTTGTTCAACCTAGACATTTGCACTGCAAGCTTAACGTCCTTTGCTCGATGCTCGTAGCCCGTTCCTTTGTCTCTTTTTTGCTATTTTTTACAAAAATCCCCGCATAAGCGAGGATTTTTATAATCTTAAATATCAGATTCTGATTAGAGAATTACTGACCTTTAACTTCTTTTAAACCATTGTAAGGTGCTTTAGCGCCTAATTGCTCTTCAATACGAAGCAATTGGTTGTACTTAGCAACACGATCAGAACGGCTCAATGAACCCGTTTTAATTTGACCTGCAGCAGTACCTACCGCTAAATCAGCAATGGTTGCATCTTCAGTTTCACCTGAACGGTGAGAAATAACCACTGTAAAACCTGCATCTTTTGCCATTTTGATTGCTGCTAACGTCTCTGTTAGTGAACCAATTTGGTTAAATTTAATTAAGATTGAATTAGCAATACCGTTATCAATACCGCGTTTTAAAATCTTAGTATTGGTTACGAATAAGTCATCACCCACTAATTGAACTTTATCGCCCATTAGTTTAGTTTGGTGTGCAAAGCCATCCCAATCAGACTCATCTAAGCCATCTTCGATTGATACAATTGGGTATTGCTCAGTTAAATCTTTTAAGAAGTGGTTAAACTCTTCAGATGTAAATTGCTTACCTTCACCTTTAAGGTCATAGATATTTGCTTCTTTGTTATAAAACTCAGAGGCCGCACAATCAAGTGCAAGGGTAATATCTTTACCAAGCTCATAACCGGCATTTGCAACTGCTACTTTAATGGCTGCAAGCGCAGCTTCGTTTGATGAAAGGTTTGGTGCAAAACCACCTTCGTCACCTACAGCTGTTGAATGGCCATCCGCTTTAAGTACTTTAGCTAGGCTATGAAATACTTCAGCACCCATACGCAATGCTTCACGGAAGTTAGTAGCACCCACAGGCTGAACCATAAATTCTTGAATATCTACTGAGTTATCAGCATGCTCACCGCCATTGATGATGTTCATCATTGGTAATGGCATAGAGTAAACACCTGGCGTGCCATTTATGTCCGCAATGTGCTCGTAAAGCTCTACTTTTTTAGATTGTGCTGCCGCTTTAGCGTTGGCAAGTGAAACCGCTAAAATAGCATTAGCACCTAGTTTTTCTTTGTTTTCAGTACCATCTAAATCAAGCATTACTTGGTCTACATCACTTTGAGTAAGTGCATTTTGACCTTTTAGTGCTTCTGCAATTTCGTTATTAATAAAGCCAACCGCTTTTAATACGCCTTTACCTAAGTAACGCGCCTTGTCACCATCACGTAATTCTAATGCTTCGCGAGTTCCTGTAGATGCGCCTGAAGGTGCAGCAGCACGGCCCCACGAACCATCAGCTAAATATACTTCAGCTTCAACAGTTGGGTTACCACGCGAGTCCATAATTTCACGACCGATTACTTTTACGATTTCTGACATCTTGATTCCTCTATATTCCCAAAATGGTGAGTGCGGCTAACCTGAGTTTGGCTAGCCTTAGAAACAAAAAAGGCCGCGCATCATGCACAGCCTTTTTAAATTACGAAGACGCTTTTTGGTAGGTATGAGCCGCAGCTACAAACCCTTCAAATAGCGGGTGACCATCACGTGGTGTTGAAGTGAATTCCGGGTGGAATTGCGCTGCAATAAACCAAGGGTGATCTTTATTCTCAATAATCTCTACTAGTTTTTTATCTTCAGATAAACCTGTAAAGCTCAAACCAGCTTGCTCAAGCTGTGCTACAAAGTTGTTGTTAACTTCATAACGGTGACGATGACGTTCAACAATCTCGTCGCTGCCATACACGCCATGTACCTTAGAGCCAGGTGTTAAATGACATTTTTGTGCGCCTAAACGCATAGTGCCACCTAAATCAGACTTTTCGTCACGTAGTTCAACATTACCTTCAGCATCTAACCACTCGGTAATTAAACCAACCACTGGTGACTCTGAATTTGCGTTAAATTCAGTTGAGTTTGCATCAACTAAACCAGCAACATTTCGTGCGTATTCAATAAGCGCAACCTGCATACCTAAACAAATACCTAAGTAAGGCACTTTGTTTTCACGGGCATATTTAGCCGCTAAGATCTTACCTTCAACACCACGACCACCAAAACCGCCCGGTACTAAAATAGCATCTAAACGAGAAAGTACATCAGTTCCTTTGGTTTCTATGTCTTGTGAATCAACATACTGAATATTAATGGTTAAACGATTTTTCAGTCCTGCATGTTTTAATGCTTCGTTTACTGATTTGTATGCATCTGGTAATTCAATATACTTACCTACCATACCAATCGTCACTTCACCTGTTGGGTTAGACTCTTGGTATAATACTTGTTCCCACTCAGCTAAATCCGCTTCAGGCGCGTCTAAATGAAAACGACGACATACAAAGTTATCTAACTCTTGCGATTTTAATAGCGCAGGAATTTTATAAATACTGTCTACGTCAGGTAGTGAAATAACGGCTTTTTCTTCAACGTTTGTGAACAATGCAATTTTTGCACGCTCATTATTTGGCAATTTACGGTCTGAGCGACAAATAAGAATATCTGGTTGAATACCTACCGAGCGTAACTCTTTAACTGAGTGCTGAGTTGGTTTTGTTTTCACTTCACCGGCAGGGCCTAAGAATGGCACTAAGGTTAAGTGAATGAAAAGTGCGCGTTCACGACCAATTTCTGTACCCATTTGACGAATTGCTTCGATAAATGGTTGTGATTCAATATCGCCTACCGTACCACCAATTTCAACGATTGCTATATCATGGCCTTCTGCGCCATCATAAACACGTTGCTTAATGTCATTGGTAATATGAGGAATAACCTGAATAGTTGCGCCAAGATATTCACCACGTCTTTCACGACGTAGTACATCTTCATATACGCGCCCCTGCGTAAAGTTATTACGGCTGGTCATTTTGGTGCGAATAAAACGTTCGTAGTGACCTAAATCAAGGTCCGTTTCTGCGCCGTCTTCGGTAACGTATACTTCACCGTGTTGAATTGGGCTCATTGTGCCTGGGTCAACGTTGATGTAAGGATCCAGCTTTAGAATGGTAACATCTAAGCCACGGGCTTCTAAAATAGCGGCCAATGATGCTGCTGCAATACCTTTACCCAACGAAGAAACAACTCCGCCAGTAACGAAGATAAATTTTGTACTCATGCGAACCCTAGAATATCAGGAATTAAAAGGAATATAATACCCAAACAAGTGATTTTGGAATATAAACAAGACGGGGCGAAATTGTACCAAAACATAGCTAAGCAATCCAGCTATAAATAGCAAATCTGTGCACAAAAAACAGACATTTTTTATGTCCCTATTTATTTAATTTTTTTATTGCATCCCATGCCGCATCCATTTCCTCTAAAGACGCTGACTCAATACATTTACCCTGGGCAATTAAGTAATTTTGCACCTTTTCAAATCGTGCAGAAAACTTATCGTTGGCACTACGAAGCAATTGCTCTGGATCACGTTTAACATGACGTGCTACATTCACGGTCGCGAACAACAAATCACCTAGCTCTTCTGCTGTATGCGCTGAGTACGGGTTATGAGCTAAGGCTTCTTTCACTTCCTCAACCTCTTCACTCACTTTATCTATAGCGCCATGATAAGTAGGCCAATCAAAGCCTAAAGCGGCTACACGTTGTTGAATTTTTTTAGCTTTTGTTAAGCTAGGTAAACTGTTTGGTATATCTTGCCAAAGTATTGAGCTTTCATCTTGGGCTCTAGTAGCACGCTCTTGTGCTTTTATTGCTTGCCATTGCGCGGCTAATTCGGCATCAGTTGTGGGTGTGTCTTGCGATGAAAATACATGCGGATGACGGCGCACTAGCTTCTCATTTAACTGAGCCACCACATCATTAAAGTTAAATAATTGCTGCTCTTGCGCTAGTTGCGCATAAAACACGATTTGAAATAACAGATCACCTAGTTCACCTTTAAGTTCACTTAAATCGTCGCGCTCAATACAATCAGCCACTTCATAGGCTTCTTCAAGAGTGTGAGGTACGATTGACGCAAACGTTTGCTTGAGATCCCAAGGGCATCCGCCCTCAGGGTTTCTCAGTGTTTGCATTATTTCCAGCAGTTGGCTTAAAGCCTCATTGTTAGCCTGATTACTGCCCTCGTTTTGCACTGTGTACCCCTTCGATCTGATGTAACTTAGACAGCACTTTGTTTGTGCCCTGCAAGTCATGCACTTCAATTTGCATCACAAAAATAGCAGTTTGAGTGCTATCAACCGTGTTTACGTTCATATTGAGCACATTAACTTTTTCATTGGCAAGTGCAGAACTGATGTCACGAATTAAGCCAGAACGATCACTGGCTTCAATACGAATAGTTAAGGCGTAAGAGCTACTAATATCATCTGACCAACTCACTGAAATAACACGCTCGGGGTGCTTGTTTTTTAAATTACTAAACGAATCACAATCCTCTCGGTGCACCGCAATACCGCGTCCTTGAGTAATATAACCAATGATTTCATCACCAGGTACTGGGCGACAACAACGCGCAACATGGCTCATTAAACTGCCGACCCCATCCACTACAATACCGTTTTTATCACCAGTCACTTTACTAGGCGATTTGAAACGAATTACCGGCTCATGCTCTGTTCTGTCGGTAATAAAGTTAAGCATTTGGTTAAGACGAATATCGCCTGCGCCAATGGCGACCATTAAGTCATCAAGTTCTCTAAAATTAAAACGCTTTATAGCGGGATCTAAATCTTTATAAGTTAGCTCTAATTTTTGTAACTCACTATCAAGAATCTCTTTACCCGCACTTAAATTTTTATCGCGGTCGAGCTGTTTAAACCAATGGTGAATTTTGGCTCTAGCGCGAGACGATTTAATGTAACCTAACGATGGATTTAACCAATCACGACTTGGGTTTGGCTGCTTTTGGGTTAGTATTTCAACTTGGTCACCAGTGCTTAACTGATGAGTAAATGGCACTATTTTGCCAAATATTTTTGCGCCAATACATCGATGCCCTACATTGGAGTGAATGTAGTAAGCAAAATCAAGAGGCGTTGCTCCTAGTGGTAAGTCAAAAATATCGCCTCGAGGGGTAAACACATACACACGATCTTCAACCACTTGGTTTTTAAGCTCTTGTGCTAAATCGCTGCCATCGACCACTTCTTCTTGCCATTGCAGTAACTTACGCAACCAGCTAATTTTTTGCTCATAGCCTGAACCACGCCCTGGTAATGCCCCTTCTTTGTACATCCAATGCGCGGCGACACCTAACTCAGCATCTTGATGCATGTCGTGCGTTCGTATTTGAATTTCAACGGTTTTACCCTCAGGGCCAAATACCACCGTATGAATAGACTGATAGCCATTTTGTTTTGGGGTCGCAACGTAGTCGTCAAACTCTTTATTTAAATGACGCCAATTAGTATGCACTATGCCTAGGGCGCCGTAGCAATCTTGCAATCGTTCAACCACAATTCGCATAGCGCGTATATCAAATAGCTGATCAAACTCGTAGTTCTTTTTCGCCATTTTTTTATAAATGCTGTAGATATGTTTTGGCCTGCCGTACACCTCAGCTTTAATACCCGCTTCATGGAGGCGTTGTTTGACCTGCTCAACCATATCAACCATATATGCTTCACGGGCAAGGCGCTTATCATCGAGTTGCTTAGCAATGTTTTTATAAATATCGGGATGCAAATAACGAAAAGCTAAATCCTCTAGTTCCCATTTTAATTGACCAATACCAAGACGATTCGCAAGCGGTGCAAATATATCAGCAGTTTCTTTGGCGGCAACTACTCGCTCTTCTTCAGCGGCATCTTTGACGTTGCGTAAATGGCAAACCTGTTCGGCTAATTTAATCACCACAGCGCGCACATCTTCCACCATAGCAAGCAGCATCCGGCGAATATTATCGACCTGCACAGTGCCGTTGCCTTGGTGAGCTAAGGTGCTTATGGTGGCCATTTGTGACACACCTGTAAGCAGCACTGCAACATGATTGCCTAAATGCTCTTCTACTGCATCTATGCTCACTACATCATTTAAATAATAAGGGGTTAAATAAGCAGTGGCTAAAGAGTCTGCATCTAAATTTAGCTCTACTAAAATCTCTACCATTTCTATAGCGGTATTTTGTCGCTCGCTGTTATCGCACGTTTGGCAAAGCTGCTGCGCTTTATTGAGTAAGCTAATTTTTTCCTGAGACAAATCAAGAGATTCTACGCGCGAAAAAAAGTCACCCGCTTTGTCATGTTGATGAGATTGACGTGTCGCTACCATAATGCGCTTTACCTCCGTTGAAATAACGCCATAGTTTCGATATGCCCCGTGTGAGGAAACATATTCATTAGCCCTATTTTATTCAGCTCAAAGCCGGCTTGCGAAATAATAGCGCTGTCACGGGCTAAAGTAACAGGGTCGCAAGAAACGTATAAAATCGCTTTAAACTGCGTTAATGGAAGCTGCTCTAAAACTGCCATCGCACCAGTGCGTGAAGGGTCAAGCACTAAAACATCTAATTCTTTATTAAACCACGGCGCTTTTTTAATGCTCGTGGTTAAATCAAAACAATGAAACTGGGTATTAGTAATAGAGTTAGTGTGCGCATTTTGTGTTGCTAATGCAACCGCTGAACTCACACCCTCAATTCCTGTTACTGTTTTAGCTTGTTTGGCTAGCACTAAAGAGAAGTTACCAATACCACAAAATAAATCCAGAACATTTTCATCACCTTGAAGTGCTAACCAGTTTGCAGCTTGAGGCAGCATTGCTTGATTTACACTCGCGTTAACCTGAATAAAGTTACTGAGCCCAAATTCAAACGTTATATTTAACTGCTCAAGTTTATAAAATGGCATAGCTAAATGTGAATGATCAATGGTATCACTGTCACTTTGCCACACTAATTGCCAATTATGAGCTGCCACACTTTGCTCAACAAACGCCTTATCATGGGGTGAAATCGCTTTGGTATGGCGAATAACAATAAAATATTGTTCATCAGCGGCACATAACTGTAAATGACTAATGCTGTGCAGCGCCTTGTGTTGATTAATGACTTTATCAAATACATTAAATACCTCGGCAAATGAGTCACTTAATACTGGGCACTGATTAATACTAACAATACTTTTAGAAGCATTTGCTCTGTAGCCTACCCGCATTTTTTTTGCAGTCTTGTCGAACATAACAGCAATCCGAGCACTGCGTCGATAATGAGTTGCTTGGCTTAGCAGCGGAGCTTGCCAGTTTAAATCGGTTAATTTTGCAAACTTGGCAAATAATTGATTCACCGCTGCTTGCTTTTCAATTACCTGCTGTGTGGCATCTAAATGCTGTAGCTGGCAACCACCACACTGGCTGTAATGCTCGCAAATAGGAACTGTGCGATATTCACTGGCTTTAATTATTTTAAGCGTATCAGCTTGGCTGTAACGTGCTTTATCATCAACTAATTTGGCTTTTACTCGCTCACCAGGTAATGCTCCACTGACAAAACACACTTTATTATTGTACTTAGCAATACCACGGCCATGGTGATCCATTGCTGTAATATCGAGTTCAAGCGATTGCTGTTGTAGTGGTTTTTTCTTTGCTTTAAATATTTGTGCCATGAGGCATTACCTTAAAGGTTGATGAATTACGTCTCTACTTTGAGAATAGCTATGAGTATGTATATACTCACATTTAATAAAAATGATAATAATGCTCAGATTATGACCAAACTAGGCTTGCGCGATTCTGTTTTAACACTCACCCTGATCCCCACAGTGATCATTGGGCTTTTACTAGGTGGTTATTTTACAATAAATCGTTACATTGAGCTTGATGAAATTTTATATCAACAAGGCACAACGATTTCTGAGCCTTTAGCGATTGCTCTTGAACAACCTTTACTGGAAAAAAATAAAAAACTACTTAACCGTGTTATTCGTTATACACATAACAAACACTCACCAGCGGTTAAATCAATTGCTATTTTTAATGATAACAACCAACTTATTATAACCAGTAATTATCATCGCTCGTTCGATACCTTAATTGAGCAAACGCAAATTGACAGTTTTAAAGCCACACATGTTCAGCAAACTGAAGAGTTAGTGACTTTTTTTACCCCTATCATTAACCATACAACACCCAATAGCGACTGGAATACTTCTGAGTTTCAGACCACATTAGGTACCGTGGTGATCCAACTTAATCGCGACAAAGCTGTTATTGGCCAGCAACGCGCATTATTAGTCAGCGGTATTATTATTATTCTCGCCTTAGTATTAGCTGCTATTTTAGCACTAAAACTTAGCCGTATGTTTATGACACCGCTAAATAAGTTAGTACTTGCTACCGACAGGTTGATTGAAGGTAAAAGACAAACAGGCTTAACTGAGCCCATGAATGGTGAGTTTGAACTATTGCGTGAAGGACTCAATACCATATCCCACTCTATGGTGATGCAAAAAGACGAAATGCAAAAAAATATTGATCAAGCAACTAGTGATTACCGCGAAACGCTTGAGCAATACGAGACACAAAATATACAGCTCACTATGGCTAAAAAAGAAGCCCAAGATGCTAACCGCGTTAAGTCTGACTTTTTAGCAAAAATGAGTCATGAATTGCGCACACCACTTAATGGGGTTATTGGCTTTACTCGCCAGCTTTATAAAACACCGCTAAATAAAAACCAAAAAGATTACCTTGATACCATTGAGCTTTCAGCAAACAGCTTACTGACCATTATTAGCGATATATTAGACTTCTCCAAATTAGAAGCGGGTGCTATGGAGCTTGAATCAATTCAATTTCAATTACGCGATAGCGTAAACGAAGTGATGACATTACTGGCACCTAGCGCTCACGACAAACAACTTGAGCTTTCTATTTATATAAATCCTCAGGTGCCCGATCACTTAACCGGCGACCCCACTCGATTTAAACAAGTGCTTATTAACTTGTTAAGTAACGCGATAAAATTTACTGAAAAAGGCGCTATTAAAGTCGATATTAGCCATCGTTTATTAGATGAGGAGCAAACTTCCATTTTAGTGTCGGTTGCTGACACCGGGGTGGGTATTCCTGCCGATAAACAAGACGCGTTATTTACCGCCTTTGGCCAAGCCGACTCTAGTATTACCCGTAAATTTGGTGGCACTGGCTTAGGACTTATTATTACTAAACATATTGTTGAAGCAATGAATGGCCGTATTACTTTAAATTCAGCTCCAGGCAGTGGCACATGCTTTACCTTTAATGGCGTATTTAGATTACCAAATCATGTATTTATCAACGATTTGCCTACCCAATCATTAATTGGTAAACGTGTGCTTTACCTAGAGCCACATAAGCATACTCATCATGCCGTTGTTTCATTATTACAAGAGTGGAAAATTAGCGTCACTCGATGTCATAGCGAAAGTGAATTTTTAGAGTGTATCGAGAAATCAGAGATTAATTTTGATATATGCCTTATTGGTCACATGGCATCGGTTGATGATATGCAGCGCTTAAAAAGCTATGTAAAAGCGGTTAGAGAATCAACCGATTATTTATATTTAATGCTTAATACTGTATCGCACAATATGCGTGAAGCTTTTATAGGCAGCGGTGCAGATGCCTGTTTAAGTAAACCGCTCAACCATCGTAAATTATGTGAGTTATTAGCCGCACCATATCGACTTGATCACCCGACGCATAACATAGACCAGCATGAACAAACTCTACTGCCATTAAAAGTATTAGTGGTAGATGATAACGACGCTAATTTAAAATTAATTTACACCCTACTAAACGAACAGGTGGAATTGATTGATACTGCCCATAATGGTTCACAAGCTTATAGCCTAAGTAAAAGTCATAAATATGATGTGATTTTTATGGATATTCAAATGCCGATAATGGATGGCATTACAGCCTGTAAACTCATTAAAGAGTCATCTTTAAATGAAGATACACCTATTATTGCCGTAACTGCGCATGCACTTAATAGTGAAAAAGAACAATTATTAAAAGATGGTTTTGAAGGCTATTTAACCAAGCCAATTGACGAAGATATGCTCAATCAAGTTATTTGCGATCATAGCCCGCAATTACCTGTAAGCCGTGATAAGTCAAAAAGCACATTTGAACATAGCACAGCGCCTTTTAATAGCACTCGACTTGATTGGACGTTGGCGCTGCAACGTGCTGGCGGTAAGCCTGAATTAGCCAATGAAATGCTTAACATGTTGTTATTAAGCGTGCCCGAAACCCTAAACTTATTAAATCAAGCAATAGTCAGCAATGACTGCCCTCAAGTACTCAGCGTGATCCACAAATTTCATGGAGCGTGTTGCTATACTGGTGTACCAAAATTAAAAACATTGGCTGAAACGATCGAAACATCACTTAAAAATGAGTGCGTACTTGATAATATAGAGCCCGAATTGTTTGAACTTCAAGACGAGCTGGAAAACTTACTTGTTGATGCCAACATTGATAACAACAATAAAAAAGACGAGCTATAGCTCGTCTTGTCTATTGTTATTTATGATTCTAAGCGCGGGCTTCAAGCATTAAGCGTTTCATATCACGCACTGCTTTATCTAAACCATCAATCGCTGCACGGGCAATAATAGCGTGACCAATATTAAGCTCGTAAATCTCTGGCATCGCTGCAATTGGCTTCACGTTGTGGTAGTGCAAACCATGGCCGGCATTAACAATTAAGCCAATACTCGCTGCATACTTAACGCCTTGGCGGATGTGTTCAAGCTCTTTTGCTGTATCTTCATCGTTGATAGCATCGGCATAGGCTCCGGTATGAATTTCAACATAAGGCGCGCCACAGGCTTTTGCCGCATCTAACTGCGCTTTATCGGCATCTATAAACAATGACACTTTAATACCAGCTTGCGTTAGAGTTTTAGTCGCTGCGGCTATTTTATCAATATTACCCGCTACATCTAAGCCGCCTTCGGTAGTAAGCTCTTCACGTTTTTCAGGTACTAAGCATACATATTCAGGTTTAACCTCAAGTGCAATCGCAATCATTTCATCGGTTACTGCGGTTTCAAGGTTCATGCGTGTTTGAATGGTTTTAGCCATCACATACACATCGCGGTCTTGAATATGTCTGCGGTCTTCGCGTAAATGAATCGTAATGCCATCTGCACCGGCATGTTCTGCTACACTGGCAGCGTGGGCTGGATCAGGGTAAGAAGTACCTCGAGCTTGGCGAAGCGTTGCAATATGATCTACGTTCACGCCTAGAAGAATATCTTTCATGTTTGTACCTGTGAAATTTGTTTATTGAGAGCTAATAAATAACTCACGACTTTTTAATGGCTTATTGCCTAATAATGGCTTTAATAAATAACGACTTAATTGCTTTGCCATATATAACACATCCGCTTGGCTAAAGTCATGATTTGCTATGGCATTAAGTTGTGAACCGGTGAATCCAGAGCGCGTATCATGCTGCACCGAAAACCCTACTTCTGCAAAATAGCTATACGTTTGTGCCTCGTCAATTGGCTCACCGTCCGCATCAAAACTAAAATCAACTCCATATCCTAGTAGCTCTAACAATTGAAATTCATAAGAGCGCAGTACCGCTTGCATGTCAGTACCACTATTAAGGTTTTCTAGGTGTGTTTTATAAAGTTGAAAAACTTGATCAATGGGCTCATTAATCGGCACAATGCGATTCGTTAGCTCATTTAAATAAAAGCCACAGTAAAGCTTATCACCGGTTAGGAATAACGGGTTGCCATAGAGCTCAAATTTATTAATATATTTTAAATCGTATTTGCCGTTGTAATGAACGAGTAAGGATTGAAATGGTTGTAATTGGGCTTTATGTTTAGTGGCCTGGCGACCACTAACTCGTGCGAGCATTCTAAGCTGGCCAACGCCTTCTACCAGCATATCTAACATTACTTGCGAGTCACTATAGGGACGTCGATGTAATAAATAGGCTTTGTAAAAGTCGCTGTCCATATTAGGCTATTCGATACTTATTAATCTTCACCGTAGCCTAAGCTTCTTAAGGCACGTTCATCGTCAGCCCAGCCCGATTTTACTTTAACCCATAGCTCTAAAAATACTTTATTATCAAGCATTTCTTCTAGATCTTTACGCGCTTCACGGCCGATTACTTTTAGCTTTTCGCCTTTGTTACCGATAACCATGCGCTTTTGCGTTTCACGCTCAACCAAAATAAGGCCATTGATGTGCCAAACGCCGTTTTCTTGCCATTTAAACTGTTCTATTTCCACAGTCACTGAGTAAGGTAGTTCCTCACCCATAAAGCGCATAAGCTTTTCACGGATCACTTCAGCCGCCATAAAGCGCATTGAGCGGTCAGTAACGTAGTCATCCGGAAAATAAAATTCGCACGGCGGTAAACGTTTAGTCACTTCTTCTTTGATCAGGTCAATGTTTTTACCCTGAGTCGCAGAGACAGGCATAATGCCTATAAAGTCAAACTTATCGCCTAAAAACTTCATGTGTGGCAGGACAAGGTCGCGATCTTTCACTTGGTCAATTTTGTTAATAACTAACAATACCGGCTTGCCACTTTGGCTCACTTTATTTAGTACCATCTCGTCATCGGCATTCCAATGTGTGCCTTCAACAACAAAAATAATCAGTTCAACATCGCCAATTGAGCTCGACGCTGCGCGGTTCATTAAACGGTTAATGGCACGCTTTTCTTCAACATGCAGACCTGGGGTATCTACGTACACCGCTTGGTGTTTACCCTCAGTATGAATACCCATAATACGATGGCGCGTGGTTTGTGGCTTACGTGAGGTAATACTGACTTTTTGCTCAATAATTTCATTAAGCAAGGTTGATTTACCCACATTAGGACGGCCAACAATCGCAACCATGCCACAAAATGTGTCTATTTCGCCTTCATGAGGCTGTATTAAGGTATCAAGATTCATTTTTAAGTATCTTCAATGCTTTTTCGGCCGCTTTTTGTTCGGCTTTACGCCTTGAGCTGCCAACAGAAATAATGCTATCCATTCCATCAACGATACATTCAACCGTGAATGTTTGATTGTGTGCCTGACCTTTAGTGTCTACTACAGTATAGCCAGGTAATGATAGCTTACGAGCTTGCAAATACTCTTGCAGCAGGGTCTTAGGATCTTTTTGGTTAAGCCCTGGTGAAATAGCATCTAAACGTGATTCATACCACGCTAAAATAAGCTCGCCGCAACGATCAATGTCTGAATCTAAAAATACAGCGCCAATTATAGCTTCCACTGCATCTGCTAGGGTCGACTCACGTCTAAACCCGCCACTTTTTAGCTCGCCTGGACCTAAACGCAGGTAATCACCTAGCTCAAACTCAAGGCCAAATTCAGCTAACGTCTGGCCGCGAACTAAAGTCGAACGCATGCGGCTTAAATCGCCTTCACGTGCTTTAGGAAATTTAGCGTACAAGGCATTGGCAATTACAAAGCTCAAAATCGAGTCGCCCAAAAATTCGAGTCGCTCGTTGTGTTGACCTTTGTGGCTGCGGTGCGTCATTGCTTGCTCAAGTAGGCCTTGATCAGCAAATGTGTAGCCAATTTTTTTGTATAACTCTGTTACATTTTTTTTCATTGTTACTGAATATTACCTAGGCGTTCAAAACGAACACCAGTTGGAACCCATCCTGGTAAAATGTCATCTGGGCCATTATCAAATTCAAAACTCATCCATATAAAGACAGCTTTACCCACCAAGTTTTCTTTTGGTACAAAGCCCCAAAAGCGACTATCTTGGCTGTTATCGCGATTGTCACCCATCATAAAGTAATGATCAGCAGGCACCACCCATTCATCTGCAGGAGTGCCCAATTGCTGGTAGTAACGCCCTTTACGTTCAGGCGATTTTGGGTTGATTAAAATATCATGGCTAGAGGTCGTTAAATCTTCATTTAAACGCGCTAAAGCCATTGGGCCTTGCATAAATTCATCATCATTAATTAATTTAAAATCAATTTTATTGAATTCGTTGCAAAGAAGCGCGCCTTTTTGAACTTCGCCTTCTTCACATTTTGGTTGAATATACAAACGCTTATCGCGATAAACAATTTTATCGCCTGGTAAGCCTATAGCGCGTTTAATATAATCAACTCTTTCATCTAATGGGTATTTAAAAACAACAATATCGCCACGCTCTGGTTCGCTCACATCCACTAACTGGCTGCGCCATACTGGGTCTTTAATTCCATAAGAATACTTTTGCACTAAAATAAAATCGCCTACTAATAAGGTTGGCATCATCGAACCCGATGGGATCTGAAACGGCTCAAAAATAAACGATCTAAAAATAGTGATAGCAGCAATCATCGGAAAAATCGACTTTGCTGTTTCAGTAATGACTGGCTCAGGCGCAATCAATGCTGCGGTTTCTTCATCAAGTTGGCCACCGGCAGAAGTCTGTGCAAGTGCCAAACGTTCTTGCCTTTTAGGGGCAAACATTAAGTGATCTATTAACCATATTAGGCCTGAGCCTAAGGTTAATAACACCAATAAAACTGAAAAGTAGCCAGCCATTTATTATCCCTTTATTTTTTATTTACCAACTTTTAAAATGGCTAAGAACGCTTCTTGAGGCACTTCAACGTTACCAAGTTGCTTCATTCGCTTTTTACCATCTTTTTGTTTTTGAAGTAATTTTTTCTTACGACTCACGTCACCGCCGTAACACTTCGCGATTACGTTTTTACGAAGCTGTTTCACGGTTGTGCGCGCGATTACATGCTGACCAATTGCTGCTTGAATCGCAATATCAAACATTTGACGTGGTATAAGCTCTTTTAGCGCATCAGCAAGCTGACGACCACGAGACTGCGCGCTATCGCGGTGTACAATAATAGCAAGAGCATCAACACGCTCGCTATTGATGAGTATATCTACGCGAACCATGTCTGAGGTTTGGAAGTGCTTAAAGTTATAATCAAGCGACGCAAAACCACGACTGGTTGATTTTAGCTTATCAAAGAAGTCCATTACCACTTCAGCCATTGGCAGTTCATACGTTACTGCAACTTGCTTACCATGGTAGCTCATTTTAGTTTGCATACCGCGTTTATCAACACATAAAGTGATTACGCTACCTAAGTACTCTTGCGGTACTAAAATATTAGCTTCTACTACTGGCTCACGTATTTCTAAAATATCGTTTACAGCTGGTAGGTCAGACGGGTTATCTATTTGTGTAGTGCCCTCTTTAGTCACTACCTCATAAATAACCGTTGGTGCTGTGGTGATTAAATCAATGTCGTATTCACGCTCTAAACGCTCTTGAATAATTTCCATGTGCAGCATACCTAAGAAGCCACAACGGAAACCAAACCCTAACGCGGTTGAGTTTTCTGGTTCAAAGAATAACGACGCATCGTTTAAGCTTAGTTTGTTAAGTGCATCGCGGAATGACTCGTAATCATCCGACGCAATTGGGAACATACCCGCATAAACTTGTGGTTTAATTTTTTGAAAACCTGGTAAGCGCTCTGGTGCCGCATTTTTTTGATGAGTAATGGTATCGCCCACCGGTGCACCGTGTATTTCTTTAATACCGGCAATAACAAACCCTACTTCACCTGTACGTAAAATACCGGTGTTAGTTTGTTTAGGCGTAAAAATCCCCACATGATCTGCGGTATGTACGTTCTCGTTTGACATGATTTTAATTTTGTCGCCCGCGCGAAGTTCGCCATGTTTGATACGCACTAGCGATACAACGCCTTGGTACGGGTCAAACCAAGAATCGATAATTAGCGCTTGTAATGGCTCGTCTTTTTCACCAACGGGTGGCGGTACATCTTTAACGATCATTTCAAGTACTTCGGCAATACCTACACCTGTTTTAGCACTACATTGCACGGCATCAAGGGCATCAATACCAATGATGTCTTCAATTTCTTCGGCTACACGTAATGGGTCAGCTTGCGGTAAATCAATTTTATTTAGAACCGGTATAACTTCTAAGTCCATTTCGATGGCGGTATAACAGTTAGCCAATGTTTGTGCCTCAACACCTTGGCCAGCATCAACAACCAATAATGCGCCTTCACACGCAGCTAGTGAGCGTGATACTTCATAAGTAAAGTCAACATGACCAGGAGTGTCGATAAAGTTGAGCTGGTAGGTTTCACCATCGTTTGCCTTGTAGTTTAACGTTACACTTTGCGCCTTGATGGTAATGCCACGTTCACGTTCAATATCCATTGAATCCAGAACCTGCTTCTGCATTTCACGGTCGGTTAAACCACCACAAACTTGGATCAAACGGTCAGAAAGGGTCGATTTACCATGGTCAATGTGGGCGATGATCGAAAAATTACGGATATGCTTCATAAACTGGATTCTAAACTTCTATTTTAAAGGACTAAGGTCGCATGCCTAAATAACTTGAAAATACTTGCTGTGCATTTTCAAGTTACTGTGGCATAAAAACGCAATTTTACATTTAATTGGCGTCAATCACCATCTATTTGAGTTAAAGGAAGGCTAATTGGATGAATTTTTATCACTTTAATCTCATGTCTAAGTGATTTCACCCATGTTTTAGCAATTAAGAAGCCGGTGATGCCACCTAATATCGCAGCTAAAATTTGCCAGCCTTCGGCTAATTGTATTAATTCACTAGCCAATAAGGCGAATATTAAACTTAAAAATAAGGGCAGCATGTAAACGGCAAAGGCATGTTTTACAACATGGCTATCATCCAGTGACAAGGTCACTTTTTGCCCCACCTCTAATTGCGTTTCAAATTTGTAGGGCAAGGTTTTTTTGGCAGTACCAAATAACTTACTAAACACTTGAGAGCCACAACGTCCATTACAGCCTTCACATGCCTGTTTTTGTTGGGCTTCTAAATGCGCAACGTGGCCACTAAGGGCCACGACGGTTAACGTTTGTTCTATCATCTATAATGCCCGTGAAACAGACTCAGCAATCGCTTTGGCGCTCATGGTTGGTATATTCCCCACCACAGACACATCAAAATTTCCGCCGTTGTGCACATAAATAGTGGTGGCTCCTGAGGTCAGAGCTCCGCTTAAGCGCTTACCTGGTAGTGGCCGTTGTATAAATACTGAGACCTCAACAAATCCATCAGAGAATAAATAGTAATCTGTTAATTCATTGTTTAAGTCGAGCTTATGTCTATCGGACTTGAGTAATTCAAACCCTTCAGGTAGCCATCCAATAGTCCAATTCATAGCATTTGCTTTGCTTTGTTCATCAATTGAATTAGCGGGTAATGGTGTTGGAAAATTACGATTAAGTACTTCCAATAATAAGCTTGCCGGTTGCTCAGTTACGCTAATGTGGGTAAGTTGTAATTGCTCTAGCGCTTCGCCTTGGTGATTCACATAGGCGGCTTTCAACAATAAAGACGACTCAGTATCAATCCAAATCCAATAGTTATATTTGTCATCGTTTTTAGATTCAATTCGAACCAGCTGAGCAGGACGCCCCGCAATACGGCCTTTACCACCAAGCACAAAATCATAATGCGCACTTAAGCGGTTAATATCTTTAAATAAGACTTCTGGGATGGGGCCTGCAATCGAGTCAGTTGTTAACGAGTAAGGTTCTGATTGTGGCTCAAAGTAGGTAACTTGATCGTCAATGCGGATCATTTCAAGGCCTGCACCATTAAGCAAACTTAAATGCTCTAGCTCTATATCACCTTGTTTAGCATGCACCCAGCGGTAGGGCTCCATACTTTTACCCTTAACAACAACAAAAGAGGCGTCGAAATTACGAGTGTGAACTGCACTGGCCATTTCAAGCAGTAAATCTTTAGCAGGGTTTGTGTCATTGGCAAAAGTATTAAAACTCAGCACCAATGACATAATAAAAGTAATTACTTTCATCTAATTAGTTTTTTTCCTCTGGGGATGTTTCATCTGTTTTAGCTGTTTTTAACGAATGAGCCACTCGCGCTTGACGTTGATGTTCAAGTACTAATGCGCCAATGCGTTGCTGCTGAAGCTCTCGTAAACCTTGCTCTGCGTTATCAAGTGCAGGTGCTGATGAGTAGCTTACAGGCGACGCCATGCCGGTTAACGGCGTGGTTTGCAATAAAGGAATTTCGTTTTGCACAACATCTTCACCTTGCGGTAAGGTGTTCACGCCAACGATAGTAAACATTGCTACGCTCGCAGCAATTGCTAGTTGGGCAACCGGTTTACGCCAATTAAACGCCACTACTTTATTATCTGTTTCGGTATTAGAAGCGGTAGCCACATTGTGAGACTGGCTAAAGTCTGCATAAACGGGCTCGCTCTCAAGTGCTAACGAAATGCGTTCGCTAATATCAAAGTCCATATTATTGTTATTTTCTTTAGCTCGCATTGCATCACCAATTAACGCGTAACGGCCAAACGTAGCTACATCATCCGATGCAATAGTTGCATCCTTTAATGTTTGTTCACCGTCAAGTAATGCTGATAACGATTCGTTATCTAAGCGGTTAACGTGTGCTTTTGTCATACTAAGACTCGCCTATCAATGGGTTTAATTTATTATCAATTGCTTCACGGGCACGAAAAATACGCGAACGTACCGTCCCGACTGGGCAATCCATAACCACGGCTATTTCTTCATAGCTCATACCCTCAATTTCTCTAAGAGTAATCGCGGTTTTAAGATCTTCAGGCAAACTATCAATCGTATTAAAAATAACAGCGCGGACTTCTTCGCTTAATAGTAAATTTTCAGGTGACGCGTTAGAACGCATTGAATCTGCACCTTCATAAAACTCGGCATCGTCAGCATCTATATCATTTGCTGGCGGTTTACGCCCTTGAGCCACTAAATAATTTTTAGCACAATTAACGGCGATACGGTAAAGCCAAGTATAAAAAGCACTATCACCACGAAAGTTTGGAAGGGCACGATACGCTTTAATAAACGCTTCTTGTGCTACATCAGCAATGTCACCTTGATTTGATACATAACGAGAGATCAAACCGGCTATTTTGTTCTGATACTTCTTAACTAATAGGTTAAAGGCGTTTTTATCTCCCTGCTGGACCCTTTTCACTAACGCTAAATCTAATTCCTGCTCGCTCATTCGAGCCGGTACTCCTCTGATTGATTCTTGCTTATTATTCATAGTGTCGCCATTGTTCACACCTACTCTGACCCCTAGATGAATAAAAAGTTCTGACTCATATTGTTTTTTTATAAAATAGCTACAAATTACGCGTTTATACGCTAAAACCACTTAGTAGTAGTTCAACAAATATGGTACAACTGTAAGTATTAAAAATAAATATTGCTCTATCTGAGCATTGTAACCGCAAAGTACCTCACAGATGAACCAAAATAAACATCACATTACCGATGTCGCTATTATTGGTAGCGGCGCAGCAGGCTTATCACTTGCTTTATCTTTGGCTAATTACTGTAACGTTACCGTGATCAGTAAAGGTGAATTAACCGAAGGTTCTACTCTTTACGCCCAAGGCGGAATTGCCGCTGTTTTTGATAAAAAAAATGACAGTATAGAGTCTCACGTTGAAGATACCTTAGATGCAGGTGGCGGTTTGTGTGACAGAGAAGCTGTTCATTACACTGCCAGTAATGCACATGACTGCCTACAATGGTTGATTGACCAAGGCGTGCCTTTTGATATGGAATTTGATAGTAAAGGTAAAGAGCGCTTTCATTTAACCCGCGAAGGGGGTCATAGCCATCGACGCATTTTGCATGCCGCCGATGCTACTGGCAAAGCAGTGCAAACAACGCTGATTAGCCAAGTTCAAGCGCACAGTAATATCACCTTGTTAGAGCATTATAATGCGATTGATTTAATTACAGATAAAAATATCGGTAAAACGGGGTCACATGTTCACGGTATGCATGTGTGGAATAAAAAGGCCAAAAAAGTAGAAACCATTGGCGCAAAATTTGTTGCCTTAGCAACCGGTGGCGCAAGTAAAGTGTACCTTTACACCTCTAACCCTGATGTTTCTAGCGGTGATGGCATAGCAATGGCATGGCGTGCAGGGTGTCGCGTTGCTAATATGGAATTTAATCAATTTCATCCAACCAGTCTTTACCACCCGGAATTACAAAACTTTTTAATTACCGAAGCAATGCGTGGTGAAGGGGCCTATTTAAAACGCCCTGATGGCACTCGCTTTATGAAAGAGTTTGATGAACGAGAAGAACTCGCTCCGCGCGATATTGTAGCGCGAGCTATCGACTTTGAAATGAAACGCCTTGGCGCAAATTGCTTATATTTAGATATTAGCCATAAAGACAAAGATTTTATTATTGAACACTTCCCTACTATTTACGCTAAATGCTTGAGCGTAGGGCTTGATATAACCAAAGAAGCAATCCCTGTCGTTCCTGCGGCACATTACACCTGTGGTGGCGTAATGACCGACTTTAACGGCAAAACGGATTTAGCAAATTTATACGCTGTGGGTGAAGTGGCTTATACCGGCTTACATGGTGCTAACCGCATGGCAAGTAACTCATTATTAGAGTGCATTGTATTTGCCCATGCAGCAGCAAAAGACATTTTAAGTAAAATAGAGACCGCACCCGCGCTGGTAGATTTACCTAGTTGGGATGAAAGCCGTGTATCTAATTCAGATGAAGAAATCGTGATCACCCATAACTGGCATGAGCTACGATTATTTATGTGGGATTATGTTGGGATTGTACGTTCAACTAAACGCCTTGAACGTGCGCTGCATCGTGTTGAACTGCTACAACAGGAAATACACGATTATTACGCAAACTTTAGAGTAAGCAATAACTTACTTGAGTTACGTAACTTAGTACAAGTTGCCGAGCTTATAATTAGAAGTGCTATGGAACGTAAAGAAAGTCGTGGACTACACTTTACTATTGATTATCCAGAGCAAAATGAGAACCCAACGCCCACTATTTTGACTCCTCTACGTAATTAATTGCTTCAAGCGTTGCCCGTTTCAAGCGCGCATAGCTTTGCTTATCAACACTATTGGCTGAGATAATCAGCCAATAGTTTTTACTAAAGCCATTAATATACAGCCACACACTCTGACCAAGTAACCGGCTTTGGTTACTAATGAGCCCTTGAATTTGCCTGCCTGATCCTTCAAAACGAAATTGATTCGGCTCTAAGAGTATAATGCCTTGCTGTGGTTGAGCAGCCACGATTTTTCGCCAAACAATAATGCCAGCAAGTGTATTAAGTGCAATACAAAAAAGAGTTGCC
Source organism: Pseudoalteromonas sp. KJ63-1 (assembly GCF_055808145.1). Next base: position 2,505,653 of record NZ_CM147855.1, read on the forward strand.
ACCACCGAGTTCATAAATAGGCACAACACTAAAGTCAGCACACAAAAAAAGACCACAATCGGTTTGTGGTCTGTTTTATTATCTGTAACGGTAAATCTATACACGAACTCGGTCTAAAATTAGCTGAACCATGCTGTTTAGCTCTGCGTCTTTACATTCTTCATGGCCCATAAACCAAGCGAATAAATCTGGGTCTTCTTGGGTTAATAGACGCTGAAAAATCGCTTGCTGTTTAGCATCTAACGAGTCATAAGCTTCTTCAACAAACGGCATAAACAAAACATCTAGCTCTAACATGCCACGGCGACAAGCCCAACGGATACGTGCTTTACTATGTATTTCAACCATTTTAAACCTCATATTTAATTAACTCGAGTTTACCAAATACGCGTTAATTTAACAGCACTAAGTTATAAAAACATCGTCTGTTAGTCGCTGTACCATACGCTTTAACTACGTTATTATGTGGCCTCATTTGTTATTGCAAAGAAGGTGTTTATGTCTCAGGTTTATGCATGTCCTTTATCACATCAGGTTATTAGCCTCTCAGGCGCAGATAAATTATCGTACCTACACGGACAAATCACTCAAGATCTAAATAAACTTAACAACGATAACTTTTTGTGGGCAGGTCACTGTAGTGCAAAAGGTAAGTTATGGGGTGTATTTAAGTTATTTTCTTATCAACAAAGTTACTTTTTAACAGGCTCAAGTGCAGAAGTAGAACGCTCTCTTGCTGAATTAAAAAAATATGCTGTATTTGCAAAAGTTGAAATTAATAAAGCCTCAGAGCGATTAATTGGTTTACTTGGTGATGACCTAACAGGCTTACTCACACAACTCGACATTCACTTTAGCGATAACGCCACGGCTTGTGATTTCGCTCACGGTAAAGCTCTTAAGCTTGGATCAAACCGCATTTTACTGATGGTTAATAGCCAATTTTGCCTACCTGACGATGTGTCGACCCTCGATGACGATGCGCTATGGCAGCAAGCATCTATACTTGCTGGTGAACCGCAATTAAGTGTTGATGCGATTGATGAATACGTACCGCAAATGGTTAACCTGCAAGCCATTAACGGCATTAGTTTTAAAAAGGGTTGCTACACAGGCCAAGAAACCGTTGCACGTATGAAGTATCTGGGCAAAAACAAACGTGCCATGTATATCGTCTCTGGGCAAAGCGAAGGACAACTTGATGAGCCTGATATTGAAACCCAATTAGGTGAAAACTGGCGCCGCGCAGGTAAACTTATTGCGCAAAGCTATAATGAACAAACACAGACTTTAACTGGTTTGGTCGTGTTGCCAAACGATACTGATATCGATCAGACTCTTCGTGCAAAACACACCCCTTCGGTAGAGCTAAACATTCTGCCTCTACCTTACTCTCTTGAAGATGAATAATAGGAATGACTATGATCGTTGCAGCAAATAAAGTGGTAAAAATGCATTACTCTGTTTTAGATAATGACGGCAATACCATTGATAACTCATTTGGCGGTGAGCCATTAATTTTTATCGTTGGTACAGGCTACCTGATCTCAGGGCTTGAAAACGCGCTGCAAGGCAAGCAAGCTGGCGATACACTAAGCGTAAAAGTGGAGCCTGAAGAAGGTTACGGTGAGCGTCATGATCACTTAATGCAAGCCGTACCAAAATCAATGTTTGAAGGTATGGAAATTGAAGTGGGCATGCAATTTCGTGCAACCACCGATGACGGCGACCAATCAGTAATGATCATCGATATTCAAGACGAAGAAGTGATTGTTGATGGTAATAACCCACTTGCCGGTATTACACTTAACTTTGATGTAGAAATTTTAGAAGTACGCGATGCAACAGCCGAAGAGCTTGAGCATGGCCACGTACATGGCGAAGGCGGCTGTGGCCACGAGCACTAAAACCCGCTTAGTAAAATTGCTATAAGTTTATAAAAAAAGCGCCTAAGGCGCTTTTTTTATAGCATATTATTTTGTGTTCGTAATTTGGCTTGAGGCTCTGCAGCTGGCATTTCAACAGGGGTTATTTTATCTTCAAGCGCAGCAACTAATCCTGCTTGGTCATTCGTACCTAAGCGATACTGGCTACCATCTTTAAGCGTTAATTGCACCGCACTAAAGCCTGATACCGTATAAATCCAACCATCGTGTGTAATGCGAATACCAATACCATGGCGGTATGAGTTTTGTACTGCTTTTACATCGACAATATCTTCTAATGCTAACTTTTGGCCAGCAACACCTGGGCCAAACGCCCAGCTAATATGAGTTTCGTCAACTTTAATGGTTAAACCGTGGAACAAAAAGCCCACCAGCACTAAAATACCAGCAAATACGATTAACGGGGCATCGGCACCAATTAAATTCCATGCAAGCGCAACAAAACCGCTGATCCACGCTAATACTACAAATATAAATACCGCATACTGCTTATGCTGATACATAACACTCTCTATTAAAAAGTTAAAAAATTAAAAACTGTACACTAAGGTTGCACTGAGCTCTGAATCGTATTTAAGCTTATCTTCTTCAGGCTTAGAATTATAACGATACATATAAGCAAACTTAAGCGATACCGCGCCAACCACTTGGCTAATTAAGGCCGTTTCTGACTTTAACCGAGAGTTAAGCCCAGACAAAGACTGTTCTATACTGATATCTTGATTAAATCGGGTACGCTTAGATACTAACCTCTCCCACTGCATTGCAATACGAAGTAAATAACCCATTTTGTCTTTATCGTCTTCAAGTGCTGTTGACTCATCATCAGCAACTGAGCGATATAAACCTGGGCCAATATCTATATCTACTTTATTTTTAACCCCTTGATAAACACGTGCACCATAACCGGTTGCTATCGTACTTTTAAAATCAAGACCGCTAAATTGATCTTCCTCATAATCCCCGTAAATAAAGAACGACGAGTTTTTAACCCCTACTTTATAGTTACCTTGTGCAGAGAAAAACACCCGATTAGCGGTCACATCCGACTCGCCCGTTTCTTCGTTTTCATCACGTTTGTACAAGGAGTCTATTTTGAATTGATTTCGCCAGTTTTCAAAATCTTGATAAAGATTCCCTTTAAGCTTAAAACTGGTGGAATTAGTGTTACCTTTACTTAAAATAAAACCAAATTCGGTATCGCCGTACAACACTTCGCCTTTGTGTAACTCATGAATTTCTTCATCTGAGAGTTCCCCATATTGATGAAAATCTTCAAAGGGATCAACGGCCCAGCTAAAGCAGCTAAATAATAAAAGCAGTAATACAAAGAAGCATCGCAAAATACGTTCTCTTGCAAATGGCAATAACAAAAAAGCAGAGAGGTGGTTATTCACTTTCTTTCCACAAAATATGACAAAAAGGCGCGTCTTTATCACGGCTAATTAGAATTTTCGCAAATAATACGTCTTCGTTATCAAACTCAAGGCCCACTAATACTTGAATAAAATGCTCAGGTTCAATTTCTAGGGCAACAAAGTCTTGCCACTGTTCATCGGGCTCATCTTCTTCAATAAAGCCTAGTTCTTCACGGTGTAGGTTAAATTCTTCAACATCTTTGTCGCTTAAATTATTGGGAGCCAGCTCTAAAAAAATATCATAAGCTTGATGAGTTGCTTCTTCTACCGTAAATAAACGTGGACCTGACATGAATGGTTAACCTCTGAGCTTTTAAGTGGCAATCATAATATCAAAAGTTGCTAGGGTTTTGATAAAAAAACACGTTAATTACTGACTTTTTTATTTATTCCTAATACTTATAGATATTATTAAATTGGTTAGCACACGGGTCTGTTGACCTTGGAAGATTAAATAGCCATCAAAGATAGCTAGCCCCACGTGTATTAAAAATTCAGTTTGTTTTTATTCACCTTCACCCACTTTACTTAACATCAATAAAAACATAAGCTCAAACAACAGGTCAGAGGAGTGAACAATGATTAAATTAGAAAAAAAACAGGGTATCGCTACCGTCACATTACATCGTGTAGAAAAACAAAATGCCTTAAGCTTTACTATGTTTGTTGAGCTTAACAAAGTGATTAAAAATATAAAAAAAGACGCCAGTATTCGTGCGGTTGTATTAACCGGTGAGGGCGAACACTTTTGTGCAGGGCTCGATATTAACGCGGTCATGGTCTCGCCATTCAATATCATAAAGCTCCTATTCAAATGGCTTCCTGGTAATCAAAACCTAGCGCAAAAAGTCGTACTGGGCTGGCAGTCATTGAGTGTGCCTGTAATTGCTAAAATTAACGGAAACTGTCTTGGTGGTGGCCTGCAAATAGCGCTTGGAGCTGATTACCGAATTGTTCATCACGATGCCAAACTCGCCATTATGGAAGCGCGCTGGGGGTTATGCCCCGACATGGGCGCTAATGTTATGCTTGCAGGCTTAGTTAAACGCGACCAAGCACTTTGGCTAGCAAGTCATGCTGACCCCATTAGTGCTCAACATGCTTTTGAACTCGGTTTAGTAACAAAAACAACCGACGATACCGATAAAGCAACTAAAGAAATGCTTGATACATTACAAGCACGTTCACCTGATACATTAGCAGCAATAAAACGTGTAACTCAACAAAGCTATAAAGCCCCTGCTCGAAAAATACTCGCCAAAGAAACATGGAGTCAAATTCGCTTATTAATCAACCCTAATACTAAAAAAGCCATAGCTAAAGCAAAAGGTAAAACTGATATTGAGTTTGCAAACGCCAAACGCTGGTAATACTAAGGCACAATGCACAAAACAGCGTTATTTGTTAAAGTGATAATCCTCTATTTTATTGAGTCATCGCCATGAAATACTTTTTAAGTAGCGCTATCATTTTGCTTTGCTTGGCAGCGGGCAAACTTATTATGCACTTTATTGATGCCAGTTTTCCTGCGCCACTGTTAGCAATGGTTATTTTACTGGTTTTACTTTTATCAGGTATTGTTAAAGAGCAGCATCTTACCCCGTGTGCCACACCTATTTTAAATGTAATGCCTATTTTCTTTATTCCTGCAGGCGTTGGTTTTATTGAACACTTAGCACTTATAAAAACCCATTGGCCTTTCTTAACTGCCGTTATTTTATTAGTCCCCTTAAGTAGTTTAATTTTAGTGGCAAGCCTAGTGAGTTACTTTAAAGGCAGAACTAATAATGACTGATTTCAGTAGCGCCATTTTTAGCCTTGGCTGGTTAACTATTCCATTTATTATTATCCTTTTTATTGCACTAAGGGCAGTTAATCTTAAAATCAATCAGAGTATTTTAAAATCATTAACCAACCCCGTTTTTTTAAGCATCGGCATTATTGCCTTACTACTCGTTAACCTTAAATTACCCTATTCACAGTTTGCATCGCATAGTCGGTTGTTAACGTGGTTATTAGAGCCGGCCATAGTCGCTTTGGCCTTGCCGCTATATCAGCAATTTATGCACGTACGTAAAAACTTTTTACTTATTTTAGTCACCTGCAGTATTGGTATTATTAACGCCACACTGGTGGCTTTTGTATTAAGCGTTTTATTTGCTGTCCCCTCGCAACTGAGCGCCTCAGTTGCCGCACTAAGCGTTACTACACCTATTGCATTACTTGTCACCGACTCACTTGGCGGGATCAGCTCGCTAGCCGCTGCCATGGTTATTTTTATTGGTTTACTCGGCGCTTTATTTGGCATTTTATTACTAAAACTAATTAAAATATTTAACTTTGAGGCACAAGGAATCGCAATCGGTACCGCGTGCCATGCTATAGGCACCGCGGCTGCAATTGCCGAGCATCCAAAAATAGGGGCGTTTTCATCAGTAGCCATGGCATTGAGTGCGTTATTAACTGCTGTAATTGTGCCAATAATATATCCAATTTTAGTTAACACTTTGTTATGATAAGCAGATAAAACACTATCGCTAAAATAGAGTCGACATGATCAGTTCTGAAATTCAGCAATTTGAAAAGTACTACGCCCTACTTACTGAATATTTAGTTACCTACAGTATGCAAATTGTCGGCGCTATTTTTATTCTATTGGTTGGTCTGTGGGTAGCGAAAAAGCTCGCTGCAGGTGTTGCCAATTTGATGACGCGACATAACGTCGATATCACCTTGACCAACTTTGTTAGTAATGTCGTTAAAGTATTACTGATCATTATGGTGATCATAATTGCGCTTGGTAAAATTGGCATTAGTGTTACCCCGTTTGTTGCTGCAATAGGTGCCGCTTCTTTAGGTGCTGGCTTAGCATTACAAGGCATGCTTTCTAATTATGGCGCCGGGCTTGCAATTATTGCCACGCGGCCATTTGTGGTGGGCGATACCATAGAAATAAAAGGCGTTAGCGGCCAAGTAAAACTCATTGAGCTGGGTCACACCGTATTAATTAATGAAGAAAAAGTAGAAATAACCATTCCCAACAAACATATTGTTGGCGAAATTCTGCATAACTCATTTAGCTACTCCTTAGTAAAAGGTGAAATAGACATAGCCTACAGCGCCTGCAGTGATACCGCGATCAGCCTTATTGAAAACGCATTAGCTAATCACGAACTGGTTGCTAAACAACCCAATGCACAAGTTGGCATAGAACGCTTTGCTGATAGCGGCGTTACTATTAGCTATAGATACTGGGTTCCTACCACTAAAATTATTGAAACTAAGCTCGCTATTAACGCCAGCGTGTATAAAGCAATTAACAATGCCAATATAGAAATTCCGTTTCCACAGCGAATTGTTACACTTAATAAAAATAACTAGCACTACAAATATAACTAAAGCAAAAAGCTAAATGCACTTATAACTATAAAAATGAGCCAATTATGCATCAACCGCCCTTTTATTTAGGTGAATGGCAAATAACGCCTGCCAGTAACACCATTCAACGCGCTGAAGAACAAAAACAGCTAGAACCCAAAGCCATGGATGTGTTGCTGTACTTGTGTCAAAACCAAGCAGAGATTGTGAGTAGCGACGCGTTATTAACCCACTGCTGGGCAAACACAGAAACCGGCGATAACCCTCTGCATAAAACTATCACTCAGTTACGAAAAGCTCTGGGTGATAAGGCAAGCGCGCCGCAATACATAGAAACCATACGTAAACGTGGTTATAGAGTTATTGCAACGGTTGAGTTTCCATTAGCTGATGACCTCCCCAACCAAGTTAACACATGGCAAGGCGGCTCTCCTTTTTTAGGTTTGAGTGCATATAATCCAACCGATACCCACTTATTTTTTGGTCGTAATCACGCCATCAGCAGGTTATTAGAGAGCGTATCAAACCAAGTAACATTGCAGCGCGCATTTTGTTTAATCCTTGGCCCTAGTGGCTCGGGTAAATCATCATTAGTTAATGCGGGTATATTGCCAAAACTACTCGACGAGCGAGGCTATAACGGCATTAGAGTAATGTCGTACACCCAACTCGACTTTGCAGATGTAGCTCAAAATAGGCTGTATTTAGATCTCGCCTCAGCCATGCTAGATTGGGATATTAACGACATTCCAGTATTTACAGGGTTAAGCGCACAAACGCTGGCGCAGCAACTAGAACATGACATAAATAATGTTATTAGTTGCTTAAAAAATACAATTGCAAATACTCAAACAGCAGCAAAAACGCCGCAATTGTTTTTGTTTATAGACCGCTTAGAAGTGCTACTTTCCTCACCGCTATTTAGTAACGACACCCGAAGTCATTTTTTATCTGTTATTGAGCGTTTAGCGACCTCTAAAGCGGTGATTGTATTTAGTGCCTGTCGTAACGATTTTTACCCTTTAGTGGTTGAGCAGCCAAGCCTTATGGCCGGCAAAGCTCATGGCGCGCATTACGATTTAACCCCACCAAATCGCCATGAACTACAACAAATTATTCGTTTGCCAGCGTTAACCGCTAATTTAACGTTTTCGCAAGACCCAAACACTAAAACCCCGCTGGATGAAATACTTTGCGCCGATACCGCCAATAATCCAGATGCACTGCCCATGCTACAATATACACTGCAAGAGCTGTATTTACAGCGCAGTGATAATAATGAGTTATTGCACAGTGTTTATGAAAAACTCGGCGGTATTGAGGGTGCCATTGGTAAAAAAGCCGAAGAGGTATTTATAGGGCTTTCTCAAGCGCAACAACAGCAACTAAAAAGCGTGTTATCGCAATTAGTAACGCTAAACCCAGATGGTAAAACCATTACGAGCCGCGCAGCCCGCTTGCAAGCATTAACCAACACCAGCCAAAAAGAGCTGGTTCAAGCCATGGTCGATAGCCGCTTATTTGTATCGCATTTACAAAACCAAGAAGCCTACTTTAGCCTTGCTCACGAGGCATTATTACGCCAATGGCCACGTGCTAAACAGTGGATTAATGACCATAAAGATGCCCTTGCTATAAAAAGCCGCTTACACCACCACACTCAACAATGGCTTAATGAGCACAAAAGTAACGCCTATCTGTTAGCGCCGGGTAAACCATTGCAAGAGGCCGTTACCTTATTAAACGACAACATATTTAAACTAGACGATGACGAACGCGCGCTTATAACCAGCTCTCTTAAACACAGTAAAACAAAAACAACTATAAAACGCGGCACCGTCGCTCTGCTTTGTTTACTTACCTGTGTTGCCCTATTTATGAGTGTTACCAGCTTTCAAGCGCAGCAACTTGCACAGCAAAAACGCCAAGAGGCCGAAAGCTTACTAGGGTTTATGGTAGGTGATTTTGCCGATAAATTACGCAGCGTAAAGCGTATGGACTTACTTGATGGCATTAGTAATAAAGCACTTGAGTATTTTACCAATCAAGTAGAGGAGCCAAGCTCGCTATTTAACTTTAGCAGTCAACAAGCCGAGTTTAAAAGTCGCTTTCAGTACGCACAAACCCTAGAAGCCATGGGGGAAGTGGCCTATTCTCGCGGTAAAACCATTGAGGCCTTCACTGCCTTTGAAAACGCCCGCATTCGCCTTGAAGCATTATTAAAAACCCAGCCAAACAACTTAGAGTTACTAACGCTTGCCGGTGCCAATGCCTTTTGGCTCGGCCAGCTTCATTATGATAAAAGTGATTACGCCGCTGCTGAACCGCTCTTAAAAAAATATCATACTTATAGCGAAACCATGTATTCATTAGCACCGAATGATTTCAACTCGATTATGGAATTATCCTATTCACATAATTCGCTAGGGTCTTTGTATTTAAAGCAATTTAACTACACTGCCGCGAAACAGCGCTTTACAGAGTCGCTCGCCCTTAAAAATGAAGCGCTTAATTTAATTCCAAACGATAAAAACTTATTAATTGATAGAGCTGATACTCTTAGCTGGATTGCTAGCACAGAAGTACACTTAGGTAACTACAGAAATGCGCTAAATTCTTATGAACAAGCAGAAAAAGTTTTAAATACTTTAACCTCATTATATCCTAATGATGCAAACTTATTAGAGATGCTGGCCTATACGCACTCCCATCAAGCCAATCTACTAAGTTACCTGCCAGATAAACAGCCAGCTTTTTTGCATACAATAAAAGCATTAGAGGCTGAAAAAAAGCATTAAAACAGGATCCAAAAAATAAGAAATTCCAAGAAAAATATTTTCAGTTTTTAACTAACCAAACCTTAATTTACGCTGAGCTCGCTAATGTTTCTTTAATTGAAAGCATTATAAACTTCTTACATACATCAGAGAAAAATCGTAATATCACGGGTATCTATGTCAATTTGATTCGCTACTTTGTCAAAGTCAAACAATCGACCTTGGCAGAGAAGTTCATGGATGAGTTAAACAGATATACAACTTCACTAGGAATTGAAGAAAACTCAGGCATTAATAATAGCATTCATATAGCCAGCATATATTTGGCGCAAGCAAAATTAGCAGCATCAAAAGAGAATAATGAGAAGCGAAAATTATTTTGCCACAAGGCTCTAAAATCAATCTTAAATATAGCTAAAAAAACAAATGATATTGATATTCTTTTTCCCCTATTACAGGCATATAGTTGCTTAGATCGCTTGTCTGAAGCTCCCGAAAAAATAAAGATACTTAAAGAATTTGGTATCAATAATTTCGACTTATAAACTAAAAATATATTCAGTAGTATCCTACTACTTATTAAAAAAGAGATGTAAACAATGACTACAGTAGATAACAATCAACTTATAAAATTTAGTGTTAACGTAACAATTAATGAGAACGACGAGGCTGTATTCAAATACACAGAAAATGGTCATGAGGTATCAGGTGGTGGAGAGGTAACAGTTCCAAACACTCATGGTGTCTATACTTTAGATGAAGAAACGCTTAAGCGTGGTTTTTATTTTGTTGGCGCAGAGCTGAGTGGGCCAATAGTAGAAGATTTTAGTTTTAAAATAATCAACGGTGGTCAATCTATAGTGGTTGTTGATTCAAATAAAAATGCAGGTGATTTATGCTTGCAGTTTATTGTTGCAATCCCAACAATCCAAAAATACATTAGCGCAGATCCACAAATTAGAAATGAACCTCGTTAATATTTAGAACTCAAAACGCTCATTTAGCTGTGAACTAAATGAGCGTCTTTTATTTAGAAAGTTCAAACATACATAACTTTAAAAGTTGTTCATATTATTACTAATTAGTTTTAAATGTTGTATAACCAACAACAAATTTAAATGAATATTTTAATTAATAATAAATTTTAACACACTAACTGCTATTTAAACCGCAAATAAAACCAAACCACAAACACAAACACAAACACAAAAAAGACATTAAGAATCAAACAATTAAATTCAGAAGATTACCGAAAGGTTTAATTGCACTTTTTTAAGTAAATTTGTAGACATCAAAAACGTCTGTACCATGCTAAGGCTAAAACGTGTCGAAACAAATTAACAATAAAGAGACTGCCGCAACTAATAACGATAAAGCATTGCCCTTCGATAGCGCTTTATCATCCCCTTTTTCGCATACTCAATTTGATGCATTAATTGAATTATTTAATGGCACCGCCGAAGGTATTTTTGTACTGAATGAACAGGGGGGTTTGAGTTTGCCAACCCAAAGGCAGCACAGCTATTAGGTTACTCTCAGCAATCTCTGATAGGCGAAAATTTACTGTCGTTTTTACACGGTGCAGACCTTGATAAATATAAACAAACCTTGTTAAACTGGATTGGTATTAAGGACACTCCCCTTAGCATTGGCCCAAATGAAGTTACTATAAACAAAGCCAATGGCGATGTGATTGAAGCAGACTTATCAATATCAAGCATGCCAAAAAGTCTCGCATCGGCGCAAAAGTTGTACGTTTGTATACTTCACGATCTTAGTACTCATAAAGCCATGTATAACCGTTTAAAAATACAGGCCTCAACCGATCATTTAACTGGGCTTGCTAACCGTTTAGCTTTAGATGAGTCGTTAAAAAAATACTGGCAAGAGAGTATTCAAAGCCAACAACCTTTAACCAGTATATTAATTGATGTTGACCACTTTAAAAAATTCAACGATACCTATGGGCATATTAAAGGCGATAAATGCTTACAGAAAATAGCAAAAATGCTATTGCAGTGCATTCCATCTAGAGAGTGTTTAGCTGCTAGGTATGGCGGTGAAGAGTTTGCCATTATTTTACCCCGTTGCGATATAAAAACCGCCACGGTTGTAGCCAACCATATACAACAACAAATTGCACAAATGAGCTTTACAGACATAGGATTGCCGCCAGAGGTTAAAATTACGGTAAGCCAAGGAATTGCCAGTGAAAATAATAACCAGTACCGCACCTACGAGGCGCTGTTATATGCCGCAGACACGGCTTTATACCGAGCAAAAACGGAAGGTAGAAATAAAATAAGTACGATTGTTTAAAGCTTAAATTAAAGGCCTTTTCATGACGCTATATCTATATTAAACGCCACTTCATGGAGGTGGCGTTTAGTTAAATAACAGCCAATTAAATTAAAGTAACAATAAACTGCCTAACCCTAAAAAGGTCACAAAGCCGACAATATCAGTCACTGTGGTTAAAATCACTGAGCCCGACAACGCAGGGTCAATTTTCATTTTATCTAAAATAGACGGGATCACTACGCCTGCCAACGACGCAGCCACTAAATTAAGCAGTATTGCCACGGTAATGGTTATACTAAGCATAATATCGTTAAACCATAGATACGTTAGCAAACCAATCACTAAAGCCCATACCAAGCCATTTACCGCCCCTACACGCAGCTCTTTTTTAAGTAGAGCGTTACGGTTGGAGTCGGTAACCTGACCAAGCGCAAGACCGCGCACTATAACTGTTAAGGTTTGACTACCGGCAATTCCGCCCATTGACGCCACTACAGGCATTAATACCGCAAGTGCCACCACTTGTTCTATGGTGGCGCCAAATAAGCCTATAAACCATGATGCTAAAAATGCGGTTGCTAAGTTGATACCTAACCAAATACCACGGTTTTTAGCACTTTTGCGAACACTGGCAAATAGGTCTTCGTCTTCACGTAAACCACCCGCTTTTGCTGTGGCTTCGTCAGCAATTTCTTGACGTAACTCGTAAGCCGATGCAATGGTTAAACGCCCTATTAGTTTGTTTTCGGCATTAACCACGGGCATGGCCATTTGCTCGCTGTGAATAACCACCTCGGCGGCTTCATATAAATCGTGGTCTGCGTGCAATGAGGTAAAGTCATGATTAGTTAAGGTGACTAAGCTTTGATTATCATGCGCTTTTATTAGGTCGTTAACTGCCACTTCACCAATTAAGCTGCCTTTGCGGCTCACTAAATAAATCACTTCGCTGTACTGCGGTAACCCTTTATGTAGCAGCTTTTTAGCGCCACCCGCAGTGAGCTTGTCTGACACCTTTAAAAAGTCAAAACCAATCCAGTGACCTAGTTGCTCAGGCGTATATTGTTGCGCCAGTTCGTATTGTTTAGTTTGCGCTTCATCAAGCTGCTTTTTTGCATAATCAGTAAAGCGCTGCGGGATCACCTCTTCTAATTCAAGCAGCTCTTCAACGTTAACTTCGTCTAATAATTTAAAACCGTCACTGTCATCTAGGGTTTGCAGTAACCATAAACAGCTATCTTCACTTAAGTTAACGAAAATTTCGTGTTGTGTGTCTTCATCTAATAAGTGCCAAATTTCAAGGCGCTGCTCTTTAGGAATAGCTTCAAACAATAAAGATAAGTGTTCGGTTGATAAGGTTTGTTGAGCATCTATAAGTAATTTGTTTTTACGCTCTGTGGTATCACACTGCAATAAGTCGTTTATGAGTTGTGGTAACTGATCAACCGGATACTCTATCATTTTAAAACCCTAAAATAGTCTTTCACTATAAATTTACTGTAATAAGTAAGCACTTATTAATAAGAATAGCTAATAGTGTACATTAGACACGAACAAAAATATTAAAAAATCTCTGTGCCGTTAGATATTTATAGCTGCTATCACCCACTCAACGCTAACCAATAAAAAAGCCGTAACAAATAATGTTACGGCTTAGTGTAGTTAGTATTTTAAATCGCGCTATATTTTAAATTGTCCTACTAGGTCACCCAAGTTTTCACCTCGCCCTGCTAGGTGCTGACTTACTGAAGAGGTGGTTTTACTCGACTGTGTTAACTCATTAACTATTTCTTGAATAGCATACACGTTACGGTTAATTTCTTCTGTTACACTGCTTTGCTCTGTTGCTGCTGTAGCAATTTGCGTACTCATATCATTAATGGTGGTCACGGACGTGGTTACCGCACCTAAGCTTTCTGATATAGCGCGTGAAGACTCAACTGAACGATTACAGCTTTGTTGACTCGCATGCATAGCATCAACTGCTGCCGTCACTAAATTATGTAACTCGCTTAGCATTTCGTTAATTTCTAATGTGCTGTCTTGGGTTCTACTCGCTAAGCTTCTAACTTCATCAGCCACTACCGCAAACCCACGACCTTGCTCACCTGCGCGTGCCGCTTCAATTGCCGCATTTAATGCCAATAAGTTTGTTTGTTCAGCAATACCACCAATTACACTCAATACACTGTTAATTTTTTTAGATTGCTCACTTAACGAGTTAACCTGCTCTGCGGCTTGATTAATTTCACCCATTAAGTTTGATACTTCACTGAGTGAAATATCCACACAATCTTGCGCGTTGGCCACTTCTTTTGTTGCTGCCTGCGTTGACACTGCAACTTGTGTGGTATTTTGCGCAACTTCATGGGATGTTGCCGACATTTCGGTAATCGCCGTTGCCACTAAATCGGTTTCATGGTTATGCTTTAATAGTTTGTCTTCTATCAGTAATGTTTGTGTATTAATATCTGAAGAGGCTGTTTTAACATCACTTGTTACATCAACCACACCGGCAATGATGCTGTGTAGCTTGCTCACAAATACGTTGAAAGATTCACCTAACTGACCAATTTCATCATGGGTATCTATTTCTAAGCGTCGAGTTAAATCTCCCTCCCCTTTGGCAATATCATCTAAGCTTTGCACCATACGTTTAATTGGTTTTAGCATATTGTTAGAAGCGTACAACGCACCTGCTGCAGCTAACCCAAGAAGCAGTAGTGATATTAAAACCAAAGTGGTCATTTTTTCGCTTAAATGGCGCTCCATGGTTGCTTGATACTTTACCAGTTCGGCTTCAATATCATCCATATATGTGCCGGTGCCTATCATCCAATTAGTACCTGGGATCATGGCGGCATAACCAATTTTTTCGACTAAGCCGGTGGTGTTGGGCTTTTGAAAATGATAAGTAAACGAGCCACCGCCTTTACGCGCTTGCTCAAGTAAGCCAACCACTATTTTTTTACCGTTTGGGTCGGTCATGCCTATCTTATTTTGCCCTTCTATCGCATCACCCAATAAGGCATGAAAAACACTAATACCATTGGTATCATAAATAAAGTAGTAACCATCTTCACCAAAGGTTAAATCTCGCAACGCATCTTTAGCGTCTTGCTCATTTCCTTGTGCTAATTGGTATTGCACTACTTTAGAGCCGATTTCTATTTCTGTTCTTAGCAAGGTTTGTTTATCAGCAATTAATTTAGTTTTAAACTCATTAAAGTTTTGCTGTTGATTTTGCATCTCTAAGTAATAAGAACCTGCCATAAAACTGATTAGTAATACAATCAATGGTAAAACAGCCAACAGTAGCAATTTGTTTTTTAAGCTTAAATTACCCATTATTTCTCCAATTAACATTATTCGCCATTAAGCTTTTACTTTTCGGTAGCTTAACAACTATGTTTCCATTGTTTATATTACTGACAACAACGCCATAATTGTATACAAATTAAGCACAAATGGCGTTATTTCGCAATTTAATATACTCGTATGTTAGTAAAACACATTAAAAGCCACTTTATAATTAGACAATGGTATACAGCTAGTAATAAACAACTGATTTATCTCATTATTACAAACCCTACTAGTACACATTTTATTAAATTTACTTAAAGCTAAATTAACCTGAATAACGCTATTTTAGCTTTAATATAAATTAAACATTGGGTATCAAACAAAGGTCTTGCTTTCTGAGTTAAAACGCAAATAATGAAGCAACTAACCACTGGGTAAGAATGAGGAAAATGAGTTATATACTAACCACCCAATGCGCAGACGGTATAGGCTTAATCGCCAAAATTACCGGACTGTGTAATGAGCATAATTTAAATATTATTCGTAATAACGAATTTGTTGATAAAGATGCACAGCGCTTTTTTATGCGCACAGAGCTTACTGGCGAACCACATGCTGAGTTTTTGTCACAACTGCGCGGCGTATTACCAGCTGGCGCAAAAGTGGCACTGCACGGTGAAGAAAAAACCAAAGTGGTACTATTAGCCACAAAAGAAGCTCATTGTTTGGGCGGCATGTTACTTAAGCAATTTGAGCAAGCCTTAAACATTGAGATACTCGCCGTTATCGCCAACTACCCTACTCTAGAGCCTCTAGTGAAAGGGTTTGATGTTCCTTTTCATGTGGTTTCTCATGAAGGACTTACGCGCAGTCAGCACGACGAAAAAGTCGGTGACTTAATTGCCAGCTATAACCCTGACATTATTGGCCTAGCTAAATACATGCGTATTTTAAGCCCTGAATTTGTGGGTCGTTTTGAGGGTAAAATCATTAATATTCATCACTCATTTTTACCTGCTTTTATTGGTGCAAAGCCGTATCATCAGGCGTTTGAACGTGGTGTGAAAATTATTGGTGCCACAGCTCACTTTGTTAATAATGAGCTAGACGAAGGCCCTATTATTTTACAAGACGTGTCGAGTGTGACCCATGCGAATACAGCTGAGATGATGGCTAAAATGGGTAAAGATGTAGAGAAAACGGTGTTTTGTAAAGCACTGCAACTGGCATCAGAACATAAGCTGTTTATTAATGGCAATAAAACCGTGGTGTTTTCATAATTAGTTTTATATCAAAATTAAAAATGCCAGCAACTAAGCTGGCATTTTTTATAAGTAAATATTAAACCTTACTTAATTAGGGTGTGTAATACGTTGGTGCCCCAGGGCCTACTGGCATACCTAAAACAAATACCCATAAATAAAACAATACCACCCAGCCAACAAAGAAGATTAAGCTGTATGGCAGCATAGTGGCTACCAAAGTACCTATTCCCATGTCTTTTTTGTATTTAGTGGCAACCGCGAGAATTAAACCAAAGTAACTCATCATCGGGGTAATTAAGTTAGTTACTGAATCACCAATACGATAAGCCGCTTGAATTGTCTCGGGTGCATAACCTATAAGCATTAGCATAGGAACAAAAATAGGCGCTGTTACTGCCCACTGCGCTGACGATGAGCCTAACGTTAAGTTAACCAAAGCACACATTAAAATAAACAGTACAAATACTTCCGGCCCAGTTAAGCTAAGTGCCTGTAGTAATGCGGCACCATTAATCGCTAAAATTGTGCCTAAGTTAGTCCATTTAAAAAATGCCACAAACTGCGCAGCAAAAAACACCAATACAATGTACATGCCCATAGAGCTCATACTTTTGCTCATGGCATTGATCACGTCTTTATCATTTTTCATGGTGCCAACCACGCTACCATACACAAAACCCGGAATACCAAAGGTGACAAAAATAAAAACAACAATCCCTTTTAAAAACGGCGAGTGAGCAACGAGACCTGTTTCAGGGTTACGTAAAATACCGTCTGCTGGAACAATCGTCCAAGCGAGTAACAACGAAACAACAAGTAATGAAACTCCAGCCCATTTTAAACCTGATTTTTCTTTGTCAGTTAAACCGGCAATATTATTTTGAGCTAAATCTTCGGTGGCTTCATCTGGGTTATATTTACCTAAACGTGGCTCAACAATTTTCTCAGTAACGAGTGTGCCTAAAACAGCAATTAGCAACACCGAAATCATCATAAAATACCAGTTTGCTTCAGCGCCTACTTGGTAAGTTGGGTCAATCATTTGTGCTGCAGGCGTCGTAATACCCGCTAATAACGGATCGATAGTACCCAGTAATAAATTAGCGCTATAGCCACCCGATACACCAGCAAACGCGGCAGCAAGACCTGCAAGTGGATGACGACCTAAACTATGAAATATCATTGCCGCTAGGGGGATCAATACTACATAACCCAGCTCAGATGCTGTGTTTGATAAAATAGCAGCGAAAACCACCATGAAGGTTACTAAACGTTTAGATGCCCCCATAACCATGCCACGCATTGCTGCAGACAATAATCCTGAATGCTCTGCAACACTCACACCTAATAGCGCTACTAGCACCGTACCCAGTGGCGCAAAGCTGGTAAAGTTGGTCACCAAGCCCGTTACAATACGCTGTAAGCCCTCAGCACTGAGTAGGCTAACCACTTCAATTACACCATCGGGATCGCGCCCGGCAGAGCCCTCAGGGCGAGGATCGATAGCACTTAGTCCAAACCAATCGGCAACGCCACTAAATAAAATAATGGCAATACAAAACATCGCGAATAAGGTAATTGGATGAGGAAGCATGTTCCCTAAAAATTCTACCGTGGCTAAAAATCGATTAAACCAACCGCCCTTTGCGACCTGATTTTCATCTTGGGATGTGTGTGGTGAGTCTATTGAGTCTGACATACCATGCTCTCTTAATTACAAAATGCCCGTAACCTAGCATTATTTTCTGAGCAGGTCATGTAATAAAGATGAATGACTTGTTATGTCATGGTAATAACTGAGGGGTTTGTTGTGATGGGATTGCAAAAAAGAGGCTCTCGCCTCTAATTTAGTCTGCTTGGGCTTGCTCTATCGGTTCTAGTTGTAGTTTTGCAGCAATTAAAACAGCTTGAGTGCGGTTATAAACACCGAGTTTTCTAAATATGGCAGTAATGTGTGCTTTGACTGTGGCTTCTGAAATGTGGAGTTCGTAGGCTATTTGTTTATTCAGTAAACCTTCGTGCAAGTATTGTAATACGCGATATTGCTGTGGAGTAAGTGATGCCACTTGTGCAGCAATTTCTCTATCTGCGCTTTCGATTTCAGCCACTTTACTTTTTAGTTCAGTTGGCAGCCAAGTATCGCCTTCGAGTATTTGGTTAATCGCGTTGGCAATATCATCAGATGAAGATGATTTAGGAATAAACCCCATAGCGCCATAACCCATAACTTTCGAAACAATATTTACATCTTCACTACCCGAAACCACCGCAATAGGTAAACTTGGGTAATCTTCACGTATACGGATCAAGCCGTATAAGTCACCGTTACCTGGCATGTGTAAATCTAGTAGTAATATATCAAGGTCTTCTTGTTCGCTTAACACCTGCAGTGTGCTGTCAAAATCTGCTGATTCAAATACTTCTAAACCCGCAAACTTTGCACTCAAAGCGCCTTTTAGTGCTTCACGAAATAACGGATGATCGTCCGCTATTAAAAACTGACTCATTGTTCACTCCCAAAAATTCGGCCGCTATCCAATAGACAACAGCCGATATACTACGTTTAGAATCAACTTCTAATCAAGCTTTTAACGCGAAATTAACGATTTAATCGATTTTCTACTAACTCATCAACCACAGACGGATCCGCAAGTGTTGAAGTATCGCCCAGCTGTTGATGCTCATTTGCCGCGATTTTACGTAAAATACGACGCATAATTTTACCAGAACGTGTTTTTGGTAGACCTGGCGACCACTGAATCATATCCGGTGATGCTATTGGGCTTAGCTCTTTACGAACCCAATTACGGATATCTTTAGTTAGCTCATCACTCACCGTTACACCCTCGTTAGGAGTTATGTAAACGTAAATACCTTGGCCTTTAATATCGTGTGGGTAACCTACTACGGCCGCTTCAGCTACAGCTTCATGAGCAACTAAAGCACTTTCAATTTCAGCAGTACCTAAACGATGCCCTGATACATTGAGTACATCATCAACGCGTCCTGTGATCCAGTAATCACCGTCTTCATCGCGACGACAACCGTCACCGGTAAAGTACACACCATGATAAGCGCTAAAGTAGGTTTGTTCAAAGCGCTCGTGGTCGCCATACACGGTTCGCGCTTGCGAAGGCCAGCTATCTAAAATGACAAGGTTACCGTCAACCGCACCTTCTAATGTATTGCCTTCAGCATCAAATAACGCCGGTGCAATGCCAAAGAATGGACGGGTTGCAGAGCCTGGTTTCATATCGGTTGCACCTGGTAATGGCGCAATCATGATGCCACCAGTTTCGGTTTGCCACCATGTATCTACAATAGGACAATTCGACTTACCAATTTTTTCATAATACCAAGTCCACGCTTCTGGGTTGATTGGCTCACCCACAGAACCTAAAATACGTAAGCTATCACGATGTGAGCTGGCAATCGGCTCTTCGCCTTTAGCCATCAATGCGCGAATGGCAGTAGGTGCTGTGTATAAAATCGTTACGTTATGTTTATCAACCACTTCACCCATACGACCAGCTGTTGGGTAAGTCGGTACGCCTTCAAATACCACTTGCGTACACCCATTAACGAGCGGCCCGTATGCAATATAACTGTGACCTGTGATCCAGCCTACATCAGCACTACACCAAAAAATATCATCGTCTTTTAAATCAAAAATGTATTCGTGAGTCATAGATGAATACACTAAATAGCCACCAGTGGTGTGTACCACTCCTTTAGGCTGACCTGTAGAACCTGAGGTATATAAAATAAACAGCGGGTCTTCAGCATTCATGTGTTCAGGTTCGCACTCTGGCGTTTGATCTGCAACTAAGTCATGCCACCAAATATCATGGTCGTGCCAATCAACATCGCCTGAAGTTAGTTTATGCACCACTACATGCTCAACAGTGGTGACAGAATCTTGTAATACGGCTTCATCTACATTAGCTTTTAGCGGCACACAGTTACCTGCACGTCGGCCTTCATCTGAGGTGATCACCACTTTAGCACCCGAATCATTAATACGATCCGCAATAGCAGACGGTGAAAAGCCACCAAATATAACTGAATGAATAGCACCTATGCGGGCACAAGCTTGCATTGCGTATATCGCTTGTGGGCTCATTGGCATGTAAATGGCTACACGGTCACCTTTTTTAACACCTAATTTTTTTAAACCATTAGCAAATTTTGCCACTTCATCATGTAGCTGTTGATAGGTAATATTTTCGCTTTGAGAAGGATCATCACCTTCCCAAATTAACGCTACTTTATCTGCTTTTGTTTTTAAATGACGATCAATACAGTTATAAGAGGCATTAAGGTAGCCATCTTCATACCATTTAATATTGATATGGCCTTTATCAAATGAAGTGTTTTTTACTTTTGAATATGGAGTAAACCAGTCAAGACGCTTACCGTGCTCAGCCCAAAACCCTTCAGGGTCTTCAATAGACTGTTTATACATCGTATTATATTTTTCATTATCGACGAGCGCTGCGTTTTTTATATGTGCAGGAACTGGATAGATACTTTGTGACATATTAGTCTCCAATTTATATTACTTGCCTTAGGCTTTTCATCAAGGATTACTCAGCAGTGCACTATTAAATATTAGACATTAGTTGTATCTGGGTTCAAAGAACCAGGGTCTGTTGACCTTTCAAGGTTAAATTTGCAGCAGTCTGTTTGGTATTTAGGCAAGGCAGCGCCTATGTGGTGTGGTTATTCCCCATAAATAGGCGATAACGCAGCATCAATGCCAAATAGGCTCTGCCCGATGGGTTCTGCCTAGGGGCGATTTACTCTTTGTTACTCGGTTTTTACTTAGCCCACTAGGTTACAAACCTCGCGCCGTGATTAAATCGCCCCTAGTTTGAACAAATTTTAATCCGCAAAGGTCAACAGACCCCAATATCTTATCTATAATCCTCATGGCTATACCCTATTTACATAAAAAACATACTATTAAATAAAAGTATGTGGGCCCTCAATAATTATTAAACCTTAGTCTAATAGACTAATAGCTGATTGAGTAAATTGTGCACATATACAACAGTAGCTTAAATATATATAAACTTTGATTGTTTATTAATAACTCGCATTTACTAACAAATTAAATTAAAGGCAATAAATTCAATCTGTTAGTACTATATAAGTAACACACATTAATGCATATCATAATAAAACATACAACAAGTAGCCTATAAAAGGACACAACAATGAAATTAACTCCAATTAAAACACTGGCAGCGACTGCCGTACTATGTGCACTTTCTAGTACAGCTTATGCTGCAACAGCTGCAAAAATAGGTGATACAGAATTCACCTACGGTGGATACATTAAACTCGACGCAATGTGGAGTGACTATTCAGCAGGCGCTCCTGCTGGCAGCAGTGTTGGCCGTGACTTTTATGTACCAAGTACATTAACAGTTGGTAGCGATGATAGTTCAGACGCAGTATTTGATATGCACGCTCGTGAGTCACGTTTCAATTTTGGAACTGCTACCTTACTAGATAACGGTAAAACGGTTAAAACTAAAATAGAGCTAGACTTTTTAGCGTCTGCCCCAGGGGGCAACGAGCGTGTGTCTAATTCATATTCTCCGCGTATTCGCCATGCATTTATTTCATACGATGGTTGGTTATTTGGTCAAACATGGTCAAACTTTCAAAACGTTGGTGCATTACCAGAAGCGCTTGATTTTGTTGGCCCAGCAGAAGGCACGGTGTTCGTTCGCCAATCTCAAATTAAATACACTACAGGTGCATGGTCTTTCTCTTTAGAAAATCCAGAAAGCACAATTACTACAGCAGGTGGTGGTATGGCAGTGACTGATGATGCCTCATTACCTGACTTTACCGCACGCTATACTCACAAAGCGGATTGGGGTAACTTTGTAGTAGCAGCCCTTGCTCGTCAACTGACCTACAAAGTAGGTGGTGTTGATGCCGATGAAACCTCATTTGGTGTTAGTGCATCGGGTATGGTGAAACTTGGTGAAGACAATCTAAAATTTATGCTTACCCAAGGTAAAGGACTAGGTCGTTATGTGGGTCTAAACGTAGCACGTGGGGCGGTTCTTAATGGTGATGACCTAGATGCGATTGATTCAACATCTGGTTTTATTGCATATCAACATAAGTGGAATAGCCAGTGGCGCTCTACTTTCCTATATTCGTTCTTATCTGCTGATAACGATGAAAATCTACTGGCAGTGTATGGCGATCCTACAGAATCAAGCCAAAGCTACAGTGCAAATATTTTATACTCACCGGTTAAACGTCTAACCTTTGGTGCGGAATTTAAACATGCAGAACGTGAGCTTGAAAGTGGCGTAGATGGCGACATGGATCGCTTACAGTTCTCTGTTAAATATGCGTTTTAATTTAAAATACTTCCTGAGCGGCTTCGGCCGCTTTTTTGTTTCCTTAGTAAATACACCTGTACACTTTTTTAAAATAACATTGATGACGTGTAAAATATTACAATAACGCAATTGCAAATCACTCTCATTTAGATTAAATTACCAGCCAAATTTAATCTTATGGGAAACAAGATGCTGCACAAACAAAAAAACTCTGCATTTAAACTGAGTCTACTTACTTCACTAGTTTTATCTGGTCATGCTGTTGCAAACGACACGCAAGACAACCTGCCTTTAGAAAAAATTGCCGTTTATGGGCAACATCATAAAAACTATATTACCGAAGAAGCGCAGTCTGCAACTAAGCTAGGTTTAACAATTAAAGAAACCCCGCAATCAATTTCCGTTGTTTCACGCGCTTTGATGGATGACTTTTCACTTGATGATATTAATGCGGTACTAGAAAGCACACCAGGCGTAACAGTAGAGCAAATAGAAACCGATCGTACATACTTTAAAGCCCGTGGTTTTGAGATAACTAACTTTTTAATTGATGGCTTAGGCACTCCGCAAACCTCTGGTTCAATTCAAGGGACACTTGATACTGCAATTTACGACCGTGTTGAAATTGTACGTGGTGCCAATGGCATGATGACCGGTGCGGGTAACCCATCGGCTACTGTAAACATGGTGCTAAAAAAACCAACCTACACAACACAAGCTCATGCTTCTGCTTCTTATGGTTCGTGGAATAACAAGCGCGTAGATATAGATGTTTCTGCACCGATTAACGATGAACACGCTGTTCGCGCTGTATTTTCCAAGCAAGATAAAGAGTCATATTTAGATCGTTACGAAACCGATAAAACTATTGCCTACCTTGCCTATGAAGGAAAGCTAGCTGACGATACGTTACTGAGCATTAACTACGTAAACCAACAAAAAGATGCTGACAGCCCATTGTGGGGCGCATTACCACTTTACTACACTGATGGTTCACCAACTGATTATGATGAATCGACTAGTACCGCTGCAGATTGGTCATATTGGGATAATAGCGCTGAACGTATCTATGTAACACTTGAGCAAAACTTATCAGCGACTTGGGTTGCTAAAGCCCGTTATGCCCATATAAAAAATGAACAAAATTCTGAGTTGTTTTATGTATATGGTACCCCAGATAAAGAAACTGGTTTAGGTTTAACCGGCTATGCGAGTCGTTATGATTACAAAGACACGCAAGATTTATTTGATTTATATGCCAGCGGTAAGTTTGAGTTGTTTTCATTAGAGCACGACTTATCATTTGGTATTAGCCAAGCAAACATGGACTTTAATGACCAATCGCTTTATGACTACAGCACAGGAAATGGTTTCCCTGCGATGCCTGATTTAGCGACTTGGGATGGGATTGCACCAGAGGCAACGCTTGCGGATGCACCTAACGGCAGTGATGTACAAAATACACAAAGATCGGCCTATGTTTCAACTCGCATTAAACTAGCTGAGCCATTAAGCATTTTGGCAGGCGTACGCTATACCGATTGGGAAACTAAAGGTACTGCTTATAGTGTAGTGCAAACCCGCGATGACTCAGAGGTTATTCCTTACATTGGTACTGTGTACGACTTTACCGAGTCGTTATCAGCTTACGCAAGCTACACCGAAACGTTTGTGCCACAAAAAGAGTTAGACATTAACGCTGAACAACTGGCTCCGGTTATTGGTAAAAGTGCTGAGGTTGGCCTAAAAGCTCAACTTTTAGATGAGCAAGTATTTGTAACACTGGCCTACTTTGATGCTAAGCAAGATGGACTTGCTATTGCGCTTCCAGACTCTCTTCCTAGCGATACGCGTTATTATGCTGCAGATGGTATCAACAGTGATGGTTTCGAAATTGAGCTAAGCGGTCGATTAACAGATGATTTAAGTGCTAGCATCAGCTTTAGTAATTTAAGCATTGATGGTGATGAGCTTGTAAAAGATTACACCCCCGAAAACCAATTAAAAATGGCAGCTACTTATCAAGTACCATTTATTAGTGGTTTAACCTTAGGTGCTAATTACCGCTGGCAAGATACTACTAGCCGCGTGCAAGTAAAAGACCCAGCTGGTAACGCATTGGTTACTACAAAACAAGGGGCTTATGGCATATTAGATTTAATGGCCACCTACGAAATTACTCAAAACGTCGGTGTTACCTTTAATGTTAATAACAGCACTGATGAAAAGTACATAAACAGCCTCTATTGGGCACAAGGTTATTACGGGGCACCACGTAACTACTCATTGTCAGTTAACTGGCAGCTATAAAGCTAACAATTAGGCTTTAAGTCACTTTATAGCAAACAATAAAAAAGCGCTAACCTAAATGGTTAGCGCTTTTTTTAAGCTCGGGTCAAATCAAGCTTTAAAACTAAATGGCTTAAAGGTCGCCTTCATCACCTAATACGTCTTCGCCATCTTCTGGCTCAACCGTTGCTTTTAGCAATAGCATTTCACGTAACTTACCTTCAATTTCATCTGCAATTTCAGGGTTTTCTTTAAGGAACTTAATTGAATTAGACTTACCTTGGCCAACTTTGTTGCCATTGTAACTGTACCAAGCACCTGCTTTTTCAACAATTTTATGCTTAACACCTAAATCAATTAGCTCGCCCTGCTTAGAAATACCTTCACCATACATAATGATAAATTCAGCTTGTTTGAACGGCGGTGCTACTTTGTTCTTCACAACTTTAACACGCGTTTCATTACCAACAACTTCATCACCTTCTTTTACTGAACCAATACGACGAATATCAATACGTACAGAGGCGTAAAATTTCAGGGCATTACCACCAGTTGTTGTTTCAGGGTTACCAAACATTACACCAATTTTCATACGGATTTGGTTAATGAAAATACATAGCGTGTTTGAGCGCTTAATGTTACCTGTAAGCTTACGTAGTGCTTGTGACATTAAACGTGCTTGTAGACCCATGTGTGAATCACCCATGTCGCCTTCAATCTCAGCTTTAGGTGTTAATGCAGCAACAGAATCGACAATCACTACATCAACCGCGCTTGAGCGCACTAACATGTCACAAATTTCCAGTGCTTGTTCACCCGTATCTGGTTGAGATACCAGTAACTCATCAATATTAACGCCTAACTTTTGTGCGTAAACTGGATCAAGAGCATGCTCAGCATCAACAAAGGCACACGTTTTACCTTCTTTTTGAGCTTGTGCGATAACTTGTAATGTTAGCGTTGTTTTACCTGATGACTCTGGGCCATATACTTCAACAATACGCCCCATTGGCAAGCCGCCTATGCCTAAAGCAATATCAATACCTAGCGAGCCTGTTGATACAGCGTCAATGTTTAACGCCTTATTGTCACCCAATTTCATGATTGAACCTTTACCAAATTGACGTTCAATTTGTGATAAAGCTGCGTCCAACGCTTTTTGTTTGTTATCGTTCATTTTCTTCTCCAAATCCAGCTAATGCACACAAGTATACTGTATGAAATCACAGTATCAAGCTAATTTTATTATTTTATCTTCTCTATTACAGTTTTTAAAGAAAATACAATGGCTTGCAGCCTAACTTGCGCCCTATCACCATTAAATACTTGTTCAAACGTCCAGTGTTTACCGTTAATTTGTAGCCCAAACCACACAAGCCCTACCGGTTTGTCCTCAGTAGCGCCACCGGGCCCTGCAATCCCTGAAATAGCAATGGCAATGTCAGCACTGGCTGCCTTGCAGGCACCTGCTGCCATCTCAATAACTGTTTGTTCGCTCACTGCGCCAAATTGCTCGAGGGTATCATGCTTCACATTGAGTAATTCTTGCTTGGCGTTATTGCTATAAGTAACAAATGCACGGTCAATATATGCTGAACTTCCGGGGGTATCGGTAAGCGAATAACTCACTCCACCACCAGTACATGATTCAGCGGTAGTGATCCATAAGCGTTTATCCGTTAAAATAGCGCCTAATTGCGCAGCAAGTGTCTTAATCTCTTGATGTAATTCCATATTCAGCCTTTGGGTAAATACATGTCGTTTGATCTTTATGCACCGCACACTATAAAACAACAAACCCCTATGATGCAGCAGTATCTAAAAATAAAATCAGAGCATCGCGATATTTTATTGTTTTATCGGATGGGGGATTTTTACGAACTCTTTTTTGATGACGCAAAACGCGCCGCGCAGTTGCTTGATATTTCACAAACACACCGTGGCAAAGCAGGGGGCGATCCTATTCCTATGGCGGGCGTGCCTTATCATGCGGTAGAAAACTACTTAGCTCGCTTAGTGCAAATGGGCGAGTCGGTGGCTATTTGTGAACAAGTGGGTGACCCTGCCACCAGCAAAGGCCCTGTTGAACGCAAAGTAGTGCGTATTGTAACCCCAGGTACTATTTCTGACGAAGCCTTACTACAAGAGCGCCAAGACAACTTACTAACCAGTGTTTGGCAAAATAAAAAAGGTCAATACGGTGTTGCGTATCTTGATATCAACTCAGGACGCTTCAATGTTGTTGAAGTTAGTACCGATGAAGCATTTAGCTCAACCCTACAACGCTTAGCGCCTGCTGAATTACTATATAATGAACACTTTGAAAACACTCATTTAATTGAACATATTAAGGGAGCGCGTCGTCGCCCTGATTGGGAGTTTGACCTTGATACCGCGCAACACTTACTGTGCGAGCAGTTTGGCACCAAAGATTTAGTCGGTTTTGGGGTCGATAAAGCACATAGCGCCTTGGTAGCGGCAGGCTGTTTAATGCAGTACGTAAAAGATACCCAACGTATTGCATTACCGCACATTCGTGCAATTACCCTTGAGCATAATGAACACGCGGTAATTTTAGATGCGCCCACCCGTAAAAACCTTGAACTTACCGTTAATTTATCAGGTGGCTTTGAAAATACCCTTGCCCAAGTGCTTGATAAAACAGCCACAGCTATGGGCTCACGATTACTTAAGCGCCGTATTCATACTCCTATTCGTAATAAAGACGAGTTAAATTCTCGTCTAAATGCCATTAGTGCTATTTTAGATGTGCAATTATGCAGTGAGCTGCATGACGCTCTCAGAGATATTGGTGATATAGAACGTGTAATTGCTCGCTTGGCATTACACACTGCTCGGCCACGTGATTTAACAAGGCTTCGTAGTGCGCTTCAAGCATTAGCACCGCTACATAACTTATTAAGCGATGCCACAGATGCGCGTATTTCTCATATTATTGCCCACTCTAAAGAGCTCCCCGAGCTTCAAGCATTACTTGAACGTGCAGTGATTGATAACCCACCGGTGTTAATTCGTGATGGCGGCGTTATTGCGCCAGGGTATAACAGCGAACTTGATGAGTGGCGTAATTTAAGCCAAGGTGCCACCGATGTGCTTGAACAGCTAGAGCAGCGCGAACGTGAACGCACAGGTATTAGTACACTTAAAATTGGCTATAACCGAGTGCATGGCTTTTTTATTGAGGTGAGCCGCGCTAACTCGCACTTAGTGCCTGCAGATTATATTCGTCGTCAAACGTTAAAAAATAATGAACGTTATATAATTCCAGAACTTAAAGAACATGAAGACAAGGTTCTCGGCAGCCAATCAAAAGCGCTGGCCCTTGAAAAACAATTATACGAACAGTTATTTGAATTTATAGCTCCGCATATTGAGCAGCTACAAATAATGGCCTCGGTCATTGCCGATTTAGATGTACTGAATAATTTAGCAGAGCGTGCCCAAACGCTAAATTATGCCAAGCCTGAGCTTTGCGATAACGATAATATCAGCATCGAACAAGGCCGCCACCCTGTAGTTGAGCAAGTAATGAAAGACCCATTTATTGCCAATCCTGTGGAGCTCAATAGCCAGCGTAAAATGTTGATAATTACTGGTCCTAACATGGGCGGTAAATCAACTTACATGCGCCAAACTGCGCTTATTGTGCTTATGGCGCACATTGGCTGTTACGTTCCTGCTGATAGCGCAAAGATTGGTAATATTGATAGAATATTTACTCGCATTGGCGCCAGTGACGACTTAGCATCTGGGCGCTCTACCTTTATGGTTGAAATGACAGAAACTGCGGCAATTTTAAATAATGCCACCGCACAATCATTGGTATTAATGGATGAAATAGGCCGAGGAACCAGTACTTACGATGGTTTATCACTGGCATACGCAACAGCTGATCATCTTGCTTCAAAAATCGCGGCTAAAACTCTGTTCGCAACCCATTACTTTGAACTCACTGAGCTTGCAGAACAAACGCCTGGGCTGGTTAATGTGCACCTAGATGCCATTGAACACAACGATACCATTGCCTTTATGCACACGGTATTAGATGGTGCCGCAAGTAAAAGTTTTGGTTTGCAAGTGGCAGCCCTGGCTGGTGTGCCTAAAGCGGTTATTGCCCAAGCTAAACAAAAGCTAACCTTGCTTGAAAATCATCAAAGTGTCACAACAGTCACCACAGAGCAACAGGTTTTACCGTTTGATAGTGAACCGCAAATAATTCAGCCTAGTGAACTTGAGCAACAAATGACCGCAATAGATCCCGATAACCTATCACCGCGTCAGGCGCATGAACTGCTTTATAAATTAAAAGCACTGCTTTAAACGCAAACAGCCCGACTAAAAAGTCGGGCTGTATTTAATTTTACTGTGTGTTTAGATTAAGCAAACTGCTCAAACAAGCTTTCGGTACTTAATCCTTCTTGCTGCAAGATATCTTTTAACCGACGTAGCGCCTCAACCTGTATTTGGCGAACTCGCTCGCGGGTCAACCCAATTTCACGGCCAACATCTTCAAGGGTTGAGGGTTCATAGCCTAGTAAACCAAACCGACGTGCAAGTACTTCGCGTTGCTTAGGGTTTAATTCACCTAACCAGTCAATAATATGCGTATTCATATCGTTGTTTTGTACTTCACCTTCGGGGCCTACATTTTTTTCGTCGGCAATTACATCTAACAATGCACTGTCATTCTCGCCACCAATAGGCATATCTACAGAAGCTATTTTTTCGTTTAGGCGAAGCATTTTTGTTACATCTTCGACCGGTCTGTCTAAGCTTTCTGCAATTTCTTCTGCGGTTGGCTCATGATCAAGCTTTTGAGTTAGCTCACGTGCTGTACGTAAATAAACGTTAAGCTCTTTAACAACATGAATAGGCAAACGAATAGTACGGGTTTGATTCATTATTGCCCGTTCAATGGTTTGTCGTATCCACCATGTGGCATAAGTAGAAAATCGAAAACCCCGTTCAGGATCAAACTTTTCAACTGCTCGGATCAGCCCTAAGTTACCTTCTTCAATTAAATCAAGTAGAGCAAGTCCACGATTGTTGTACCTACGCGCAATTTTTACAACTAAGCGTAAGTTACTTTCAATCATACGTTTTCGGGAGGCTTCGCAGCCTTTAAGCGATTTTCGTGCAAAAAACACTTCTTCTTCTGCACTTAATAGAGGGGAAAAACCAATCTCGCCTAAGTATAACTGGGTGGCATCGAGGTTTTTAGTGACTTCTTCTTTTACAAATACATCTTCATCTTCCACTTCATCAAGTAACTTCGTTGTCTCCTCTATTTTAGAGTCGTCAAACTTATCATCAGTGGGGGTTTTCTCAGCTTTTGCTACATCAGCCATAAGACTTCTCCTGAGCAAGCTATCAATAACTTTATGATTTAGGTCTGTAGTCGTTTTACAAGCTTTTGCTGTATTAGCCATGAGCCTTCTCCAGAACAGTCAATCAACACCTTCAGTTCAGGGTAGGTACTTAGCAGGGTTAACAGCTTTTCCTCGATAACGAATTTCAAAACGAAGTGCCGTTACTGAAGACTCTGAATTACCAATTTCTGCTATTTTTTGTCCCGCCTTCACTATTTGCTTTTCTTTCACAAGTAACGTTGAGTTATGTGCATAAGCACTTAGGTAATCATCATTATGTTTCAATATGATTAAATTACCGTAACCTCTTAGCGCACTACCCGCGTAAACTACCGTTCCTTTTGCAGCGGCGAGTACAGCAGTACCCTTTTTATTAGCAATCTGTAGGCCTTTGTAACCATTTTCCTTGTTAGAAAAGCGTTTTGTTATTTTACCTTTAGCAGGCCAAAACCAACTCAACTTTTTAGCTGAAGAACCTTGAGACTGACTAATTTTTTGGTTAGCTTGTTTTTGAACATACCTACGTTTTTTCGGCTTATCAAGCTCTTTCTTTAATTTTCTGTTACTTTTTTGTAAATTAGATGACTTTTTAGCGGGCTTATTTTGGTAAGTTTTTTGTGCAACCCTTGACCTACTTGGTTCTAAAAGGGATACAACCTGACCAGGAACAATAGTGTAAGGTGATGGAATTGAATTATTTTTTGCAAGTTCTCTGAAATCTTTTCCAGCACTAAAAGCAATCGAATAAAGTGTATCGCCTTTTTGTACCGTGTACTTGCCACCGTTAATATTAATCCGTGAGGGATAGTCATTAATATTATTATTTAAACTACTTACAGGAGCAGGAACATGGCGAGACGAGCATGCACAAAGCAAAACACTAATAAATAAAGCAACATAACAGCGTATTTGTTTATTCAATGTGTTTTGCCCTCTGTTTTAACATCGTTGCATTATGGCGATTATCGCAATAATACGTACGCAACAGCGATTAAAGCAACCACTGCCCAGCCAAATACTTCAATATATTGACGTAATTTTTGTTCCATTTTAACTCCACCCCACTTCATTAAAGCAGATACTAAAAAGAAACGCGCGCCACGCCCAATAGCCGAGGCAATAATAAAGGGTAAAAACGCCATTTGTAATACGCCAGCGCCAATGGTAAATACCTTATAAGGAATAGGAGAAAACCCCGCTATAAATACCACCCAAACGCCATAATCTTTAAACCATGCAAGCGCCGTATTAAATTTATCTTGCCATTGCATTTGCGCAATAAAGGGCTCTACAACCGGTTCAAACAACCAAAATCCAAGTAAATAACCCAGTACGCCGCCAAGCACAGAAGCAACCGTGGCAAAGCTTGCAAATCGCCATGCCTTACTTGGTTGCGCTAGCGACATAGGCGCTAACATTACATCAGGTGGAACTGGGAAGAAAACCGACTCGGCAAAACTCATCCCTGCTAAATAACGTTCTGCATGGCGGTGTTTAGCCCACACTAACGCCATATCGTATAACTTGGTAAACAACTTCAAAATGAATTCCTATTCAATATCACCAGGGACTAAAGGTACAAATCTTACTGGCGCAATTACATGCTCTGTAAAGTTATCGCCTTGGCGAATAACCATGGTTAATTTTTGTTCTTCCTCACCAATAGGGGCGAGTAATACGCCTCCATCAGCAAGTTGTGCGAGTAACTCGGGGGGAATGGTGGTTGCCGCAGCAGTCACGATAATGCCATCAAATGGCGCTTGTGACTGCCAGCCTTGCCAACCATCGCCATGTTTCATGGTGACATTGTACAAATCGAGCTGGTGTAATCGGCGTTTAGCTTGCCATTGCAAAGCTTTAATACGCTCTACCGAATATACCTTATCAAAGGTTTTAGCTAAAACCGCAGTTTGATAGCCCGATCCGGTGCCTATTTCTAACACCTTATGTTGCACACCGGCTAATCGCATTAGCTCGGTCATGCGCGCAACAATATAAGGCTGAGAAATAGTTTGCCCTTGTCCTATAGGTAGCGCGGTATTTTGATACGCTTTGTGTTTGAGTACATCATCAATAAAAATATGCCGAGGAATTTGCGCAATCGCTTTTAAAACCTCTTTATCTTCTACGCCATCTCGCTGTAAAAGGTCTGAAAGTGCTTGTGCACTGCGAGTATAATTAGCCAGCACGATTAATCTCCAACTCGGCTAACCACTCTCCCACGGCTTTAACACTGTCTTTGGCAGTCATATCAACGCTTAACGGGGTCACTGATGCATAGCCATTATTAACCGCATAAAAGTCAGTGCCTTCACCTGCGTCGCTTTCAAGCCCTAGCGATCCATACCAAAAAATATCGCGTCCCCATGGATCGGTTTGCTTAGTCATGGTTTCTGCTTTGTGACGAGCCCCTAAACGAGTTACCTGAACGCCTTTGAGCTCAGAGAGCGGAATATCGGGAACATTAATATTAATGATCTGATCTTTGGGCAACGGATGTGAAGCAAGCCCTTTAATAATATTTACAGTAACGGCTGCCGCTGTTTCAAAATGCTCACCATGATGAGAGCACAAAGATACCGCAATTGCTGGTAAGCCTAAATGACGGCCTTCAGTCGCCGCAGCAACTGTACCAGAGTAAAGCGTATCATCGCCTAAATTACCGCCATGATTAATA
Organism: Pseudoalteromonas sp. KJ63-1; assembly: GCF_055808145.1. The sequence continues at coordinate 2,538,768 of NZ_CM147855.1, forward strand.
CCAGCAACAACCAAATCGGGTTTTTCATCCACTAATTGATTAACACCTAAATGCACACAATCAGTGGGTGTACCGTTTACCGACATAAAACCGTTGTCGAGCGTTGTGGCACGCAGCGGATTCATTAGCGTTAGTGAATTACTAGCACCACTACAATTTCTATCTGGAGCAACCAGCGTTACCTCAGCAATTTGTGTTAATGCTTGATATAAAACAGCAATACCTTTGGCATTAACACCATCATCATTACTTAATAGAATCTTCATCTGCGGTATCCTTTTCTTTTCGCTCGCGAGGGCTGGCATCAGTATAATCGACCAGTTCGCGCAGTAAAGCCGTTGCAAAACAGCCTTTGGGTAAACCAAAGCTGAGTTTTAATGTGCGTTCATCAAGTGTTTCTATGCTTAGCTCTTGGGGTATTAAACGCAGCATTCTACGCTCGTTTTTAAGCCCTAAATCCCCTAAGCCATCACACCATGCTTGATACGGTGCCAACCATGTTTTTTCTTGTTCGGTTAAGCCTTTTTCACTTTTGCCCACCATGGGCGCCGACATCATAATATCGCCAGAGGCAAGCCGTGCAATATTTTCATCACTTATCGCATCTTCAAAAAATGCATTACTGCCACTGAGCATAAATACTTCGCGATGCATGGTTTTAGCAAGGCCATGCTCAGCCACGCGTAAACTAACAATTTGATTAAACACATGTGAACGCGCAGCAGAAATAATAATGCCCCGCAGCTTTTTATCGCGAATACGCTCACCGGCAAACATTTTTTCGGCCATCACTAGGTTGTGTCCATCACGACCAAAGCGCTGTTCACCAAAATAGTTAGGCACACCTGCGCGTACCGCGTTTATACGGCATAAAATATCAAGCGGCTCGGTTACATTGCGCAAGGTAATAGTAAATCTATTTCCTTTATGGCAACCAGTGCGCAATTTTCGCTCATGGCGCTGCTGCGATACCACAAATAAGCTTTCACTGTTCAGCTCAGTAAAATCAATATGCTTTTTAATCGGTACTTTTACGCTAAACCACTGCGAGCATACTCCATGGCGGTCTTTCATACCGGCATAGCTTACATCACGTGGCGATACACCCGCTTTTTGTGCAATCAGCTTGGCAACATATTGGGTGTTTTCACCCTTTTTAACCACTTGCAAACACACATGTTCGCCACTGCCGGTAAACTCTATACCGAGATCCTCATCAACCATAAAGTCTTCTGCGGTGGTTTTAAAGTCGGCTTTGGAAAGCGGCGCGCCATATAAATAATTTAATTCGCTCATGCGTTTTGTTTGCTCATAATGACCACGGCATGGCTTGAAATGCCTTCTTTACGCCCCTCAAAACCGAGCTTTTCGGTAGTAGTAGCTTTTACATTTACCTGTGAAAGCTCGGCATTTAAATCACTGGCAAGGTTGCCACGCATCGCTTGAATGTGCGGCAGCATTTTTGGTGCTTGTGCCACAATAGTGACATCCGCATTGCCCAATACATAACCTTGTTGCTTAGCAAGGTTCACTACATGGCGAAGTAAAATACGGCTATCAATATTTTCATATTCACTGGCCGTATCCGGAAAATGCTTACCAATATCGCCCAGCGCTAATGATCCTAAAATAGCGTCACATAAGGCATGAATAGCTACATCACCATCTGAGTGTGCTAAAAAGCCTTGTGGATAATCAATTTTTTCGCCGCAGATAGTTAAAGGCCCTTGGCCTCCAAATTTATGCACGTCAAAACCATGGCCTATTCGTATCATGTTGCACTCTCATTATTTTGTTTTTGCAGTAAAAAGCCTGCTAAATCTAAATCTTCTGGGGTGGTAATTTTAATATTATCACTACGCCCTGCTACCAGCTTTACCGGCTTATTTGCCCACTCCATTGCACTGGCTTCATCAGTAATAGTAACGCCGCCGTTAAGCGCACTTTGCAATGCCGTTTTAAGCTCGTTGTATTTAAACAGTTGCGGGGTAAGCGCTTGCCATAAATCATCACGAGGCACAGTTTGCTGCGCATGGCTTTGCCCTCGTTTTATAGTGTCTTTTACTTTGCTGGCTAAAATGCCGCCTTCATCAGCCTGCATGCACTGTGCGATTAAGCGCTCTATATCAGCAATATCGACTAAAGGTCTTGCAGCGTCGTGCACCAAAACCCAAGCAGGTGGGTTGGCAGCTAAAAACAATAAACTGTTTAACACTGAATCTGCGCGCTCTTTACCGCCAATAGCACGCACAATGCGAGGATCAGCTAGCGTAAGGTCGTCAAAGTAGGGGTCGGTTTCGCTCAGAGCCACCACTATAGAGTTTAACTGCGGTAACTGCGATAACTTAGCGAGCGTATGCTCTAGAATGGTTTTCCCTGCTAAGGAAATATATTGCTTTGGTGTTGTGTGTTGCATTCGACTGCCAACACCTGCGGCAGGAACAATAGCAGCAATAGTTTGTTTATTTGTCATGGTGTTGAGCCGGTAAAACACGAATAAAGGTTTCGTCCGGTTTAATCATTCCTAATTCGTTGCGGGCACGCTCTTCAATGCCTTCGTGGCCGAGCTTTAAATCTTCTATATCCGCTTTTAATACTTTATTACGCTTTATTAGTTTTTCGTTAGTTTGTTGATGCGATGCCACCGCATTTTTTAAACGGGTGTAGTCTTGCACCCCGTTATGACCAAACCAAAGGCGATACTGGATAAAAAGTGCTAAGCACAACAAGCCAAATTGAAAAAATCGCATTAAACACTCCTTATTTTAATTTTTAATTATCTACTTATGCTAGCGGCCGCTTAACATTGCGCCAATTAATATTGGCAGCTAGTAACATTTCCCGTAGTGACAAAACCCGTGGCGTGCTACGCTTTGAAAACTGCCACTGGTGGCCACAACACGCCGCTGCAAGGCTCGTTTTACTAGGTTTAAGCAGTTGCGCACTTTGCTGCTCAAGTCCTTGGCCTAAAAAATCAAACCAGCCAAGTTCATTACAATGCAGTTGCGTATCAGCTACTTGATCAATGCTGTCTATTCTAACCCGAATTTGACCGTGACTTTGTAATAATACCGGAATTATTAGCCCTACTTTGGCATGCGCTTGATAAAAAAGTTCATTCGCTGAAGGATTAGCCTCTGGCGGTGTTGGTTTTTGCTTTTCAAGCCAGCCTCCATTTTGCGCATCAAGCGTAAAAGGCAATGGTGCATTAGCTACACGTGTTGCGGCACGTTCAATATAATAAGGCAGACTTTTTAATTGCCTGCGTAAACGGTCACCATTAGGTTCAGCCACTAAGCGCTGAACTTCACGCTGATAAAAAGCATTGCATAATTGTGCGTAAAGCACTTTTTCTGCATCAGTTTGCCACATTTCAACTTGCTGGCTTGTGTTAAACTGCTTATTTTTAGCAACCAATCGCTGTACTCAAAAAAACATTTTAATACTGTTTTATAACACAGTAATGCACAGTTTTTAAGCACTTGTAGTAATTTAAGCGCTTGGCTTTTCACCTAATTTTGCAATACCTGATTCTAAAAATTGCACCATAGTACTGCGCTTTTTACCTATTAATAAGCTGCCATCAGATAAAAACATAAAGTTTTGCCAGTTACGTTTAAACACATCAAATGTCGTTTCGATAATATTGTCGCGTGCCATGCAAAAATACACTGTGGTATTAGCCTGCCAATCTAAGTGGTTCAAAATAGCTTCTGGAAATTGGGGTTCTTCGCTTTCCCACGCATCTTCCCAATTAATTTCTTGGCTAAAGTTTTGCTCTTGCGCGCACCAATCGGTTTTATCAAAAAAGTCTGGATGATCATGTTCACGACTCACCATGGTTGTCCACAGTACGGCGGCACGCTCGCTGGTCATTGGTTTAATATTGGCTGCATCAATATCTGAAACCGGAATATCTTTGTGGCGAAATACCCAGGCTTTTTTGTAATCATCAAGAGAAATATAATTCATAGTATTGCTGTATTCTTTGGCATAATAAAAAGCGAAGGCAAATTATACAAGATAACAGACTATGACTACAGCACTAAAACTGGGTTTATATCAACACTACAAAGGCCCACAATATAAAGTTATGCATGTGGCGACCCACAGCGAAACCAACGAGCAGTTGGTTATTTACCAAGCCTTATACGGTGAATACGGCATATGGGCACGCCCACTAAGTATGTTTACTGAAACCGTAGAAAAAGACGGTAAAACTATCGCCCGTTTTGCCTACCTTGGTGAAGCCGATTAACTATGGCATTATAACGCATAATAATTACTGCTCAGACCAGATAAAGGATAACCCGTGCAATTTAATTCTACTGATAATTACATCGCAAGCTCAGCATTAAAACAGGCCGTAAACGCCGCTATTATGCTGCAAAAACCGCTTTTAATTAAAGGCGAGCCTGGCACAGGTAAAACCATGCTGGCCGAAGAGTTAGCGAAAAGTTTAGATACTGAGCTTATTCAGTGGCATATAAAATCAACCACTAAAGCGCAGCAAGGTTTGTACGAGTACGATGCGGTATCGCGTTTGCGCGACAGCCAGCTAGGTGATGAGCGCGTTCACAATATTAGTAACTACATAGTTAAAGGTAAACTGTGGCAAGCCTTCATGTACGCTGAACTAAACGGCAAACGCCCAGTACTGCTTATTGACGAAATAGACAAAGCCGATATTGAGTTTCCAAACGATTTACTACTCGAACTCGATAAAATGGAATTTCATGTATACGAAACCGGTGAGCGCATTGTGGCTAAAGAGCGCCCTATTGTGATCATCACATCAAACAATGAAAAAGAGCTGCCTGATGCGTTTTTACGTCGCTGTTTTTTCCATTATATTGATTTTCCAAATAGCGACGAAATGCAGCAAATTATTGATGTGCACTACCCGCATGTTAAACAAGATTTAGTTCGCCAAGCGCTAGAAGTATTTTTTAACTTACGCGAAGCCAACGGACTTAAAAAGAAGCCATCCACCAGCGAGTTACTGGATTGGTTAAAACTATTAATGGCTGAAGATATAGACGCAAAAACGCTGCACGACAAAACGCAAAAAGGCGGTTTAATGCCGATGTTTGGCGCGCTGCTTAAAAACGAGCAAGACATAAGCCTAATCGAAAAACTTGCGTTTATGAGCCGTCGCTAGGGCCTGTTGACCTTTCAGGATTAAAATTTGTTCTAACTAGGGGCGATTTAATCGTGGCGCGAGGTTTGTAACCTAGTGGGCTAAGTAAAAGCCGAGCAACAAAGAGTTAATCGTCCCTAGAACGAACCTTCAGGCAGCGCGTGTTTGGTATTTATGCTGTGTTATCGCCTATTTATGGGGAATAACCACACTACATAGGCTCTGCCTTACCTAAATACCAAACACACTGCTGCAAATTTAACCTCGAAAGATAAACAGGCCCTTATATGTTAGTACAGTTTTTCTTCAAATTACGCAAATACCGCTTGCCTGTGAGCCTGCGCGAACTACTCGATTTAATTAACGCTTTAAAACAAGGCGTTATATTTGCTGATGTAGACGCGTTTTATCATTTAGCGCGCACTATTATGGTAAAAGACGAAACCCATTTTGACCGGTTCGATAAAGCCTTTAGCGATTACTTTAGCGGTATTGCCGACTTAGACCTACTCGAGAGCTTAAAACAGCAACACAACTTACCTGAAGATTGGTTGCGTAAAGAGTTTGAAAAGCACCTAAGCGATGAAGAAAAAGCCCAACTAAAAGCCATGGGCGGGCTCGACGAGCTAATGAAAACCCTAAAAGAGCGTTTAGAAGAACAGCAAAAACGCCATGCTGGCGGCAATAAGTGGGTAGGTACAGGCGGCACCTCGCCTTTTGGTGCATACGGCTATAACCCTGAGGGTGTGCGTATTGGTCAAGACGGCAACCGTAATCGCCAAGCAGTAAAAGTGTGGGATAAGCGCGAATACCGTAACCTAGATTCTGACCGTGAAATAGGCTCTCGTACCATAAAGCTGGCACTTAAAAAACTACGCAAATTTGCTCGTACTGGCGCAAGCGACACCCTTGATTTAAACGAGACTATTCGCGCGACCGCCAAGCAAGGCGGCATGCTCGATGTAAAAATGGCCCCCGAGCGCCACAACGCGGTAAAAGTATTGATGTTGTTTGATATTGGCGGTTCAATGGATGACTACATTCATACCTGTGAAGAGTTATTTAGCGCCGCCCACAGTGAGTTTAAACATTTAGAGTTTTACTACTTTCATAACTGTTTATACGAACATGTTTGGCAAGATAACCAACGCCGCCACTCAAACGTTATTGACACCATGACGCTGATCAACAAGTTCACCAGTGACTACAAAGTTATATTTGTTGGTGATGCCACTATGGGCCCGTATGAAATTGCCTATCCTGGCGGCTCAGTAGAGCATTGGAATGAAGAACCCGGCAGCGCTTGGTTGGCACGAATCACTAATCACTTTGATAAAGTCGCGTGGCTCAATCCACAACCGGTTGAGCATTGGCCGTATTATCAATCAATTGATTTTATAAAGCAGCTAATGAACAACCGCATGTTCCCGCTGAGTTTAGATGGAATAAGTAGCGCGATAAAAGAGTTGAGTTAAAAGGGATAAAATGAAAAGGAATATTTACTTAAATGAATGGGTTGCTTCTACTCTTCTCATACTTATTGGATTCATCGCAGGTATTTCAACGAATTCAATTATGGATATACTACTGAGCAAACTTAAACAGGATAGCCTAGCTAACTGGATAACCTCTATCAGTACCTTTGCAATAATGTTAGGCACTATCGCTTTAGCCTGTATAGCTTGGAAAGTAAGAAATTCTTGGATTGAAGAAAAAAATACAACTTGAGTGTTGGTTTATTAAAAGACATATCATCCTTTTATTGTATCTCTTTCGAGCTTAGAAAATCTCAAGTTCGAATTTTCGAACTATATGAAGATCTGAGATACTCAGAAAATGATGCTGATGAGGCTCACAGAATCGCCTATGAAAAAGGCTTATCTGATGAGTCTTTGCAGCAAGAACTTTTGAAAATAAAGTCATTAAGCAAAACGAAGTATCATGATTATTTAGAAGCACGTCGCCTGTATGAAAACTTAGAAAAAGAGCAAGTAAAATACAAAAATACAGCATTAGTTCGCTCATCTTTAGTTAACTGGGGCAACGAAGCTGTAGAGCTTATAAAAAGCATAGAGGAAAATACCGTAGCGTTTTACGAAACTATTTCACCAAAGTATAAGCTTTTATCAAAAAGAGCAGCTGAAAATGATGAAGGTATTTTGGACTTACCTAAACTAGAGGAATCGAAACTTTTTATAAAATACGAAGGAAAAAATACATTTAGTGACATTGATGGTGACGACTAACTTTTCCGTATTCGTCCTTCATTTTACATTGCCACTTGATGCTATTAACGAATAATAAAGGATAGAAATGTGCAAATCTGATAAAGCGATTCTATTAGGGATTAGCTTAGTATTTATTGCAGGTATAATTGTAGGGCAAACCTTTTCTTTTGAAATAAAACTCAGTGACTTAATTGCAACCTTAGTTGCAATCATCACATTTTATTATGCTTTTCAAGGATTACAGCACAATAAGAGGATATATCAAAACGCTATAAAACCTGTAATTGAAAGGTTTATTAGCGTAGACAATGAAAAGTATGTTTATAACTTCCAACTAAAGAACTACGGTACAGGATCAGCTATAAATCTGAAATATAAGATACTATCAGATGCCGGTGAATTATCTCATAAAGATCTCCAACAGAAACTACTCTTATTTGGAGATATGGAGCTGGAAATAGGAGCGGAATTAGGTATTTCGCCTAATTCATCATTAAATATAATCACTATGAAGATGAACAATGAAGCTAGTTTCACGGAAGTAATAAAATACCTTGGTACAATTGAACTTCATGTTAACTTTTCATCAATTCAAGATGATGTTCAAGATAAGGTTTTTTCACTCACTCCCTGAAACTAAGTTTAAATAATCCCTTACTCTTCTTGTTGTGATTCAATAAAAAACAAGTAACACATACATATTAATTATTAAATCTCTACAACTCAGCTATACGATTTAAAGTTTCAGGGTGACGCTGCACTAGCTTTAATAATGTAACAGCTTGACCATTGGGTGCGCTGCGCCCTTGTTCCCAGTTTTCAAGCGTTCTTGCTGATGTATGTAGGATGTTAGCAAACACACCACGCGACATATTAAATGTTTTTCGAATATTTACTATTTCATCGGGTGAGATAGCAAGATCGTTAATATCATTTACCGTATGAGTACGTAACGTAAGCTTTTCTTGTGAATGCGCTTTGGCATCATCAAGTGCTGTAGTTAATTCTGAAAATAAATCACGTTTGCTCATTACGCCATACCTCTAAGAATTCTTTTAATTGCTTTTTCTGATCTGCTGTTAAATCGGTTACTTCGTTTTTACTGTAAATAGTGAGTAGATAAAAACGTCTTTTTTCGTCCAAGTAATAATATATAACTCTTGAACCGCCACGCTTACCTTTTCCTTTACTCGCAACTCGTACTTTACGTAAGCCGCCTGTTCCTTGAATCACATCGCCCTGTTTTGGGTTAACCATGAGATCTGCTTGAAATAAACGATACTCGTCATCACTCAAGTACAGCTCTCGGTACTTTTCGAATATGCTTGATTCAACAAATAGGCTTTTCATACGCCAAAGTATACGCAGATAGCGTATAAATTCCAATTAAATATTTTAAACGAGTGGCGGCAGGTATCTCTTGCTTTAGCTAAAGCGCTTTACTCATAAACAAGCTGTACGGATCTAGCTCATAATTTCCAAACGGTTCACACTCTTTAAAACCAAATTGGGCGTAGAGCTTTTGTGCAGACAAAAATGCCTCTGCTGTTCCAGTTTCTAAACTTAGCTTTTTGTAACCTCGCAGTGTTGCCTGCTCAATAATATGCGTAAGTAGCTTAGCCGCTATGCCTTGGCGTAAATAGTTACTTGATGTACGCATTGATTTAATTTCGCCATGAGTTGTATTGAGCGCTTTTAATGCACCAACACCAGCTAAATTACAATCAATCCATAAGCTATAAAAGGTTATCTCGGGCTGAGTGAGTTTACTCACATCAAGTGCATGTACGCTCTCAACAGGTGAGTGATTTAGCATATCGTTATGATGCGTTTGTAATAGTTTTATAACGTGTGGGTTTGAAAGCTCGCCTGTTCTTATTTCCATTTACAGCTCATTTTTTTGTGTATTAATATTTAATATAAAGCGCTAATAACTTTATATTTAACTCATCATCAGTAAAAGCGATAACACTACCGAGTGGTTTCGAGTGTTCTAAGTCCCCTATTCGCATTTCAAACCTTTGATTATCAAAGCTATCAATAAAAATATGTACTTCTTTATCCTCATCATAAAATGATGCGAAGTTGTTTGTAATGAGCATATTGAATATCATAGTTTCCACCTTATAGATTAAACATAAAATAATGTTCCCCTAGGACAATTTAAAGTTACAAGGTTTATAACGAAGGGGTGCTATAAATTTTAAAATATTGATAAAAAATATTCTTTCTCGAAACTCCTTTAAGTGAAGAAACAAGAGGAAATAAGAATTCCTTGCTATCTAGTATTTCTATTTTCCATTTAGCATCGCCAATAAAATTAAAATTTAACGTGTTCGAGTTTTGAATATTATAATTTCTAAAAGATCCCGTTGAATACATGCTTCCAATAGTAGCTGAATCAACAACATCAAGGTGTTTATTTAAAAGGTGAATATGAAGCAGATCCTCGTAAGGAGTGTCATCCGTTATAAAGACAAGGTATTTACAACCTGCTTTAATACAAAGTTCCAAATAAGTACCATCAACAACTTTATCTGTTTGCGTATTATTTAAAAAGATACAGCTCTGTTCTGGAGACTTAGGGATTGTCTTAAATACTTGGCTTTCAAGTATGATCATCTTTTTCACCTAGCTATTACTTTTGACAGGCTAATTCTCGCCCACCGCAGGCTATCGTGGCCCACACTAGTCGACATTTATGCAGAGGTTGTTTGATTTGTATCTTTCACCTCGAACCTTGAACCTTGAACCTTGAATATAAAATCACACCATCTTCCAAACCACAAACGCCACAGCAAAGCCAACCAAGTACACTAAACCTAACCACGTTAAGCTACGCAAAAGTAGACTGTGTTTAATCGCGGGCTCTGAGCGCACTAGGCTGAAGTTAAGCCATGCAAAAACCGGTGTGGTTACAAAAGCAAGTGTCATTGCAAAGGTAAGCATAGGGCCAAGGGCTGATTTAAAAAATAAAATAACCGCCATACCGGCCAATGCTTGCAGTATAAGCCACGTATTTAAGCTGTGTTTAGATTGCTTAAAACCAAGTAATTTGTGTGATTCGTTAAGTGTGCGGGCGTAACCGTCAAGTACGGTGAGTGTGGTGCCAAACATACACAAAAACGCGATGGCTGATACCAAAGGCCTTGCCCACTCGCCTATTGTTGATGCGTACATATCAATCAGCTGTTTAGCAAACGCTACACCACCGAGCTCTATATTACTGTTTTGCCCATATTGCACTAACGCACCTAAACTAAAAAATACCAGCGCAAGCCCGGCGGTTAACCAATAACCTAGATTAAAATCGAATAAGCCTTGGTTTTTAGTCACACTTTGCTGAGCTTGTTTTTCTTTAAGCCACAACGAGCTCAGTGCCGATATTTCAATAGGCGCTGGCATCCAGCCCATTAAGGCAACCATAAAGCCTAACATGGCAAGTTCATACGGTGAGGGACCAACATAGTTTACAGGCGCTACAGGGCCGTTATTTATAGCAATAATTAATGCTGTTATGGTTGCTATAGTAAGTAGCCCCATAATAGCTTTTGCAACATTATCGAGTGCTTTAAAATGCCCCAGTAATAATATAATTAAACACACGGCCAATATTACCCAACACAATAAGGTAACAGGAATGCTAATAGGTAATGCGTAGTGTAATAAGCTCGCCGTAAGCAACAATACACCTGCGGTATTTACCACAGCGGCAATAATATTGAGGGCAATAAAGCTGTAAAAATAGCCAGGGCCTTGGTTTTTATACCCTTCTACTAAACTGTTTTTGGTGGCGAGTGTGTATTCCATACCAAAGCGAAAAAACGGGTACTTTAAAACGTTAACCACCACAATAAGCCAAAATAGCTGCCAGCCAAATAATGCGCCTGCTTGAGTAGAGGCCACCAAGTGTGAGCCACCAATGGCAGCGGTTGCCATTAAAATACCTGGGCCGAGCGCCCCTAACCGAGACTTCCATGTGTTTTGTGTGTACTGCATTAACTTCTCAAATTTGGTGTGTTATGTGCTTTTATTATTAATTTTTATCATTAATAAACTGTGTGAATGCATAACTTACCTAATTTACAGGCAATAAAAAAGAGCCCTTAGGCTCTTTTTAAAATAACACGCTGTTAGTTATTAATTTAAATCCATCTCTTGGATGATTTCATGTGCTATTTCTGGTGTGGTACTTACAGGCTTTTCATGTAAGTTCGCTTTTATTTGCCCTTTACGATGCTTTAGTGCGGCATCGAGTTTTTTAGCTGCGCTGGAAATAGCAGGATACATAACTTCGTTTTCCCCTTTTACCGATATACGCGCACCTTCATAATTTGTGCTAATTTCTGCTTGGAACTTATGATGCTCTTTTGAAAGAATAATATCTAGAGATATCAATGATGGAAAATGGCTCGCGACTTTTGAGAACTTTTCGTTAATGTGTTCTTTAATAGAATCAGTAACGTCAACATGGTGACCAGAAAGATTAATTTTCATAGGGTATCCTTTTATTTGTTACCTCATAGTTAGTATTGGGGGCTAAACGAATTAACACAAGAGAAAAAATGAAAATTACGCAATTATTTATTACCCCACCTGATTTAGATCATTCATTTAGCATTAAGTATGCAAAAAGCCGCTTTGAAGCGGCCTTTAGAGGTGTTGATAATTTAATCAATCAACAAATTAATCGGTGTATGAACAACAATAATCTGCAAAATCACTTACTTTTACATGAAAGCTCACATTAGCATCAACGTTAAATGACTCACCCGCATTAAATGTTTTCCACTGTGTTTCACCAGGTAGTAATACATCCCACTGCCCTGCTAACAACTCCATGCACTCTTTTTGGTTAGTATTAAACTCAAATTCACCGGGTTGCATAAAACCCAAGGTTTTAGCCTCACCATTACCTAAAAGCACAGTACGGCTTGACACTTTGCCATCGAAGTACACATTGGCTTTTTTAACCACACTAACGTTATCGAACTTTGGCATGTTAACTCCTGTTGTTAATTTATAATTTTGTTGCCCCCACAGTGCCTGATACACAAAAACCTTGCAAGTTAAGTGCTGTGAAAATTACTCATCTAAAATCCAAAAGGTTAAAAAAGAACGACTTTATAGGGGAATTTGCTTCGAGCAACGGGATGCGAGTTTCGAACAGATCTTTTAGTAATTTATGCATAAAGAGGGCGATGAGACGCTACGCTTTAGAGAAGTGATGAAAAAAGTACAACTTATAAAAGAGCCCGCCCTGTTTTACACAGGACAGGCTTTTAAACTTTTAAAAGCCATAAAAACGCTTCGATTACGTTAAGCATTCTTAGAATTATCAGTAATTAAATTATCGTGATCGGGTGGTAAATCACTGAGTTTAATTGATTCCATAATTCGCTGTTGTGATTCAAGTGCATGCTTAGCCCATTTTTTATGCTTATCAGAGCGATCAACACGATGATTAAATTCAACCTCTAAAAATGCATGCTCACTTAATGGTAAACAATAAAAGTCTTGACGAGAACGCTTATTACTTTTCTTTATTTGATAAAACACCCATTGGCGATCATTAATAATTACTCCTTTAGCTGCCGGCAGTGGCGGATAACCATAAGATTCAACGCGCCCTAAAATTTCCTTTTTCAGTGCTTCGCCTTCCCATGGGTTTGCTCTTTTATTCGACTCTAGCTTAGTATCATTTTGAAGCTTAGTGTTATAACCATCTGACCCCCAATGATAATTATCATACTCATCAATTACAAAGCGTCTTAATTGCATAGTATCAAGAACATTGATTTTATTAGTTTGCTTAATTCTTAGTTGGCAACTAAACATGCCATACTCACTGCTTAGTAAATAACTTACTGGAGGCAAATACATCCAATTTTCAGTGAGTATATGAACATACTCATGGTAAAGGAACGTTTCTTTGTGTTGGTTAAACCAGCTTGTTGAATTATAAGGAAACGAGACATCAATGGTAGATGGTACAGCTGCGACATTGCTATCCGGCACATCGAGTGTTAATAGCTTCTCTTCTAAAATGAGGCGATGATGAATACAGTTGTCGAAACTAGGGCCTCCTACAAAACCACGATAAAACGCCTTAGCTAAATTAATCATTCTTAAAATTATCTGTAATTAAATTATCGTGATCGGGGGGTAAATCACTGAGTTTAATTGATTCCATAATTCGCTGCTGTGATTCAAGTGCATGCTTAGCCCATTTTTTATGCTTATCAGAGCGGTCAACACGATGATTAAATTCAACCTCTAAAAATGCATGCTCACTTAATGGTAAACAATAAAAATCTTGGCGAGAGAGACTGTTATTTCTTTTTACCTGGTAAAACACCCACTGGCGATTATTAAGTATAACTTCTTTGGCCGCTGGTAGTGGTGGATATCCTCGAGTCTCAATACGTCCTAAAATTTCTTCCTCTAACTCATCAGGCTCAAAAGGGACGGCCATTTTACTTGATTCTAACGTAGTGTCATTTTTAACTTCTGTATTTCTGCCATCAGGTCCCCAATGGAAGTTATCGTATGATTCAATCACAAAACGCTTTAATTGCACAATATCCAGTACATTGATTTCATTAGATTGTTTAATCCTTAGTTGGCAACTAAGCATACCATACTCACTACTTGGTAAATAGCTTACTGGTGGCAAGTACATCCAGTTTTTAGTAAGCATATGTACATATACGTGATGGAAATAATCTTCTTTGTGCTGATTAAACCAAGTTTTCGAATTATAGGGAAACGACACGTCAATGGTAGACGGTACAGCAGCAACATTACTGCTAGGCATATCAAGTGTTAACAGACTATCTTCTAGAATAAAGCGATAGTGGATGCAATTTTCAAAAATGGGCCCGCCAATAAAACCACGGTAAAAAGCCTTGGCTAATTTGATCATAATCGCGCATCCGTAGGCGGTAAAGTTTTAATAAACTTTCTTACTATATCGGCCTTTTCATTATTACCTAGCATTTCTAGCTGAGCTGCATAGGTGACTAAGCCTAAAAACGGTAAAGTGTGTGGGCTTTCGCCAACAGAGCCATCTGTAACCAGGCCTTTAAATTTCAGCGAACGTACTAAACTACTGGATGATATTTTACTGCGATCAGCTAAATTAGGCACTAAATCATAAGGGTTATTACGAACTGAGACAACTTTTACACCTACGCTATGTGCAATGCGTTTTAAACGTTCGACATTTGAGCCTGAGCCGTGCACGGCGAGTTGCTGACCTGTAAGTGACTTACCATAGTGAATACGATAATGCTCCAGTGCCGCACAAAAAATGATTGCCCCTTGGCTGTGAGCTAGCCATTTTACTTGTTTACCTTGCTGATTATTTTGTGCCAGCACAGCTGCTAAATGCTGAGCATTGTGGGATTTAGTCCCTGAACGCTTATCAAACGCGCACTCAATTAAGTCAAGTTTTGTATAATCGGTGGGGTTATGAAACAAAGTATAGGCTTTTATACCATCGCCCTCATAAGCTCTATCAAGGTGGGTGCCCATTAACCATGTGGCTTTGTTAAGCTCATTTTGCATACCATTAACCGCCGCATGCTGCGTTTTTATATGTGTGGTTGGAGTTGGTATTCGTTCCCAAGCTCCCTGTACTTTCTTTATTTCATCATCATTCATTGCTTTGTCGTATGTATGACTGCCTCTCCTTTTCACTTCATAAAGCATAGTACGCTCTGCAGAAAAATTATTTTTGGCTCCCTCTAATTGCTTATCAAATAATATATCGGTTATAGATATATTATTTGTTTCTAATGTATAACGTATTAAAAAATGATAATTACGAAATGGATATTTTGTTCGCCATAAACGGCGCAGCGGGTTACGGCTATGCTTAATTGAGTTTGTGGCATTAGGGTTCGCGCATATTTGAATGATATCGGCACTGACCATTTTTAAATCATAATCATTGAGCTGCGATAGCATAGCGAGAGCTTGGCAAGTAAATTTAACTTTATTAAATGGAAAATTAACGGGGAGATTAACACCAAAATCACGACAACTTAGCGCGTCAAGAGGGATTACAGAATGGGCATTGATAGTTTTATTGAGTTTTGACCAAGACATATTTCTTCCTTGTAAATGAGTCTGTGCCCGAAATGATACTGCAAACTAATTTTTAGAGCAAAAATAATTTTATGCTGTACTTACCTTCATTCGGACGCTTATCGGTCCTAGTAAATATTTAAAGTGGCTATTTATAGTGACAACTTAATTGTTTTAACGTTCTCCTTAAGTAGGACTTAAACTGCAGGTTGCGGCACAAAGTTTCAAACCTTCAACTTTTATAAAAAATTAGTGCTGACCTCCCTCCCATTGTGGGCTTCATTGTGAGTTAAACTGAAAACTGAAAGTTGACGGCACAAGTTCTCTCCATTAGGTTTCGCTGCGATGCCCTACCCAGCCTACAAAAAAGCCCGCCCTGTTATACACAGCGCGGGCTTTTAAATGTTAAAGCAGTCGCTTAAAACAATGCCTTTGCTTTGTTAACGATGTTTTCTACGGTGAAGCCGAAGAATTCAAATAGCTCGTTAGCTGGTGCCGACTCACCAAAGGTGGTCATACCGACTACAGCGCCATTTAGACCTACGTACTTGTACCAGTAATCAGCAATTCCCGCTTCAATCGCTACGCGACGAGAAACGCTTGCTGGTAATACGCTTTCTTTGTACTCAGGCGATTGATCTTCAAACGCATCAGTACACGGCATAGATACAACACGTACCTTTTTACCCTGCGCACGTAACTCTTTCGCAGAATCTTGCGCTAGTTGTACTTCAGAGCCGGTTGCAATCAAAATAAGCTCTGGGTTGCCGTCACAACTTAGGATGTAACCACCCTTTTTAACGTCGCTTAATTGCTGTGCATCACGTGCTTGTTGCTCTAAGCCTTGGCGAGTAAAGATTAATGAGGTAGGACCGTCTTTACGTTCAATAGCTTGTTGCCATGCAATTGCCGACTCAACTTGGTCACATGGGCGCCAGTTGTAAAGGTTAGGCGTTAAACGCATGCTGGCAATTTGCTCTACTGGTTGGTGAGTTGGACCATCTTCACCTAAACCAATTGAATCGTGCGTGTATACAAAAATGCTTGGTTGCTTCATTAATGCAGCCATACGTACTGCGTTGCGTGCGTATTCCATAAACATTAAGAACGTTGCACCGTAAGGAATAAAGCCTTTATGAAGTGCAATACCGTTCATAATTGCCGACATACCAAACTCACGTACACCGTAGTAAACATAGTTACCACTTGCATCGTCTGCAGTTAAGCCTTTAGAGCCATCCCAAATTGTTAAGTTTGAACCTGCTAAATCAGCAGAGCCACCCATAAACTCAGGTAGTAACGGACCAAATGCGTTTAATGCATTTTGTGATGCTTTACGTGATGCTGGGTTTGCAGGGTTTGCTTGTAACTGCTTAATATACGCTTGTGACTTTTCAGCCCAATCAGCGGGTAAATCTGAATTTGTACGGCGTTTGTATTCAGCAGCGAGCTCTGGGAATGCTTGCTCGTAGGCGGCAAATTTTTCATCCCAGCTTGCTTCAAGCTGTTGGCCTTTTTCTTTGTTATCCCACTGTGCGTAAATGTCAGCAGGGATTTCAAATGCATCACCCGTCCAACCTAAAAACTCGCGAGATGCTTTAATTTCGTCATCACCTAGTGGTGCGCCATGACAGTCGTGGCTACCTGATTTATTAGGTGAGCCATATCCAATTACTGTTTTACAACAAATTAGCGTTGGTTTGTCGGTCACGCTTTTTGCTTCGCTAATTGCAGCACTTACAGCATCGCTATCGTGGCCATCAACGTCGCTAATTACATGCCAGCCGTATGCTTTAAAACGTGCTGGTGTGTCATCGCTAAACCAACCTTCAACTTCACCGTCGATTGAAATGCCGTTGTCATCCCAAAATGCCACTAACTTGCCTAGGCCTAATGTGCCAGCAAGCGAACAGGCTTCATGAGAAATACCTTCCATTAAACAACCATCACCCATAAATGCGTAAGTGTGGTGATCAACAATGTCATGGCCTTCACGGTTAAATTGAGCGGCTAATGCTTTTTCAGCAATTGCCATACCTACGGCATTTGTGATCCCTTGACCTAATGGGCCCGTAGTGGTCTCAATTCCTGGCGCATATCCATATTCTGGGTGGCCTGGCGTTTTAGAGTGCATTTGGCGGAAGTTTTTAATTTCGTCCAGTGGTAAATCATAACCACTTAAATGCAATAGAGAATAAATTAGCATTGAACCGTGACCATTTGAGAGTATAAATCGATCTCGGTCAGCCCACTCTGGATTTGTTGGGTTATGTTTTAGATAATCGCGCCATAGTACTTCTGCGATATCAGCCATGCCCATAGGGGCTCCAGGGTGACCAGATTTGGCCTTTTGTACTGCGTCCATTGACAAGACGCGAATAGCATTTGCAAGTTCTTTGCGAGATGGCATGAATTCTCCTACCTTTATATGTATTTGCGCGGGTATTTATATACCTCCATTCTTACTTATTGTAGGGGCTGTGTGCAATTAAAAACCCATAAAAATAGGGCATTATGAATATTTTTTAAGAACCTTTTACTATTAGATATTTTATTTAGACGTCTAGGCGTAAAAAAACTATGCAAGTTCGCTTGTTTTAGATAAAATACGCGCCTTAATTTTTTAGCGCTAATACCGACGTTTGTGAAGCGCAATATTTGTGAGCATAATTACAATGGCAAAACATTTATTTACTTCTGAATCTGTTTCTGAAGGTCATCCGGATAAAATCGCCGATCAAATTTCTGATGCGGTACTTGATGCTATCCTAGAGCAAGACTCTCATGCCCGTGTAGCGTGTGAAACTTACGTTAAAACCGGTATGGTTATGGTTGGTGGTGAAATCACTACTAGCGCATGGGTTGATATCGAAGAAATTACACGTAAAACAGTACGTGAAATTGGTTACACACACTCAGATATGGGCTTTGATGCAGATTCGTGTGCAATTTTAAACACGATTGGTAAGCAGTCTCCAGACATCAACCAAGGTGTTGACCGTACAAGCCCTGAAGAGCAAGGCGCTGGCGACCAAGGCTTAATGTTTGGTTACGCATGTAACGAAACTGAAGTATTAATGCCTGCTCCAATTACTTATTCTCACCGTTTAGTACAGCGTCAAGCTGAGGTTCGTAAAAGTGGCGAACTTAACTGGTTACGCCCTGATGCAAAATCACAAGTTACATTTGCATACGAAAATGGCAAGCCAGTAGGTATTGATGCCGTTGTACTTTCGACTCAGCACAGCGAAGATGTATCGCAAAATGACTTAGTAGAAGCGGTAATGGAAACAATTATTAAGCCAGTACTTCCTGCTGAGCTTATTACTAGCGCAACTAAATTTTTCATTAACCCAACGGGTCGTTTTGTTATTGGTGGCCCAATGGGTGACTGTGGTTTAACTGGTCGTAAAATCATTGTAGATACATACGGTGGCATGGCTCGTCACGGTGGTGGTGCTTTCTCTGGTAAAGATCCATCAAAAGTTGACCGCTCAGCAGCTTATGCTGCACGTTACGTTGCTAAAAACATTGTTGCTGCAGGCCTTGCTGATAAGTGTGAACTTCAAGTGTCTTACGCTATTGGTGTTGCAGAGCCTACTTCTATCAGTGTTGAAACATTTGGCACAGGTAAATTAGAAGAAGCGCGTTTAATTGAACTTATTCGTGAACACTTTGACTTACGCCCTTACGGTCTAATTCAAATGCTTGATCTTGAGCGCCCTATTTATCTTCCAACAGCGGCTTACGGCCACTTTGGTCGTGACGAATTCCCATGGGAACGCACAGATAAAGCAGACGCGCTTCGCGCAGCAGCTGGTCTATAAGCCACTTAGCTAATATTTAAACGGCCCTTTTTAGGGCCGTTTTGCTATGTGTACTAAGTTAGTCGTAAAACAGTCTCGAACTGTTTAACATTTTAGGTATATACTCTGCTTATACAATAAAGCGTATTAGGGATAAAAAATGGCCGACAATTTTCGTGTTATATTTGTAGGACTTGCAGAAGGTGCAGACAGCCAAGCAGTGACCACTGCACTGACAGAAAAGCTGAAAACCTCGCCAGAAAAAGTGGCTGCTTTTTTTGATGGCAAACCGTTATTTGCCCCTTGCCCCAAAGATAAAGCACTCAAGCAAGCTAAGTTACTTTCAACGCTGGGGATTAAAAGCAAACTTCAGCAAGCTGCGGCTATACAAACGGCACCTCAAACAGCTTACGACAGCCAGCGAGATCAGCGCTTATTTGACGCCCTAGATTACATTACCAGTAGCCTAATTCGCCTTGAAGAAAAACTAGAAGATATTGAACAACGCCTCCCTGAAGTTGAATTATCATTACCTGATGAAAATAATGAAGTATGGGAAGATGACGATTTAATGCTTGATGAGCCTCTCTCTACTGAGCCCAAAAAACGCGGCAACCTTGTTTTATATTCGCTGATTTCTACAGCCGTAATATTGCTTATTGTACTTGCTATGTACTTATTATTTCCTAATTTATTCTCTTTTTAATTATGGTTAAGTTATTTAATGAGTAATAATCGCGCACAAATAAGACACGATATTCGTAAAGCACGTAATAACCTATCAAAAAAACAGCAAGAATTAGCCGCCGAATCGCTTAAAGTGAATTTTATTCAACACTTAAAAAGCATAGATTCGGCCAAAAAAAGTCATATCGCGCTTTATTTAAGTAATGATGGCGAATTAGATACCTCATTGTTAATTAATGAATTATGGAACACTGGCCAGGCTATTTACTTGCCCGTAATTCATCCATTTAATGGGGCTAATTTACTATTTCTACGCTATGAAAAAAACTCACCCATGAGAGCAAATCGCTATGGTATCTTGGAGCCTAAGTTGAACTGCTCTCAAATTTGCCCCTTACCTGAGCTGGATTACGTTCTAATGCCATTAGTGGCATTTGATAAATTTGGTAATCGCCTTGGAATGGGGGGTGGGTTTTACGATAGAACATTGGCACGTTTATACGAACATCATTGGCAACAACCGCAACTTATTGGCCTCGCACATGCGTGTCAACAAGTCGATGAGTTACCGATTGAATCGTGGGATGTACCACTAAAAACGATCATAACACCCGATAAAACCTACTGTTGGTAACAACTAATCTTGTAAACTAACAGCCTATTTTGACACCAATGAGCAGACAACAATGACACAAGATGAATTAAAAAAAGCAGCTGCGTGGGCTGCACTCGAGTTTGTAAAAGAAAACACCATAGTAGGTGTAGGTACAGGCTCAACCGTTAATCACTTTATTGATGCCCTAGGCACAGTTAAAGACACCATCGTTGGTGCAGTATCAAGTTCAGAAGCATCTACAGCGCGCTTAAAAGAGCTTGGCATAGAAGTGTTTGAGCTTAACGATGTAGCAGCACTTGATGTATACGTTGATGGCGCAGATGAAATTAACGCCTTAAATGAAATGATCAAAGGCGGCGGTGCGGCGCTTACTCGTGAAAAAATAGTAGCAGCAGTAGCAAAACAGTTTGTATGTATTGTTGATGATACAAAACTAGTCGATACCTTAGGAGACTTCCCTCTTCCGGTTGAAGTTATTCCGATGGCACGTAGCTACGTTGCCCGAGAGTTATTAAAACTAGGTGGTGACCCAGTTTATCGCCAAGGTGTAGTAACCGATAACGGCAACGTTATTTTAGACGTACATAATTTAAAAATTACCCATGCTAAACAGCTTGAAACACAAATAAATCAAATTGTTGGCGTAGTCACCAACGGCCTATTTGCGATGCGCGGTGCTGATAAAGTGATTATCGGCACTAAAAATGGGCCACAAATTAAATAGGATATGGTTATGAGTAAGGTATCGTTAGCAAAAGACAAAATTAAAATTCTCTTGCTTGAAGGTGTTCACCAAAGCGCTGTTGAAACGCTAAAACGTAACGGTTATAGCAATATCGACTACGTTAAAACATCGTTGCCAGAGAACGAACTTATAGAGCGCATTAAAGATGTGCACTTTGTAGGGCTTCGTTCTCGTACTCATATTAACGAATCTGTATTAAACGCAGCTGAAAAGCTAGTTGCTGTAGGTTGTTTTTGTATTGGTACAAACCAAGTAGATTTAAACGCAGCGCGTGAGCGCGGTATTGCGGTATTTAATGCACCGTTTTCAAATACTCGCTCTGTAGCTGAGCTTGTACTTGGTGAAATATTGCTGTTATTACGTGGTATTCCACAGCGTAATGCCGCTGCCCATCGTGGCGGCTGGTTAAAAACAGCTAATGGCTCGTTTGAAGCACGCGGCAAAACCTTAGGTATTATTGGTTACGGTCACATTGGTACTCAGCTGGGTATTATGGCTGAAAATATTGGTATGAACGTGGAGTATTACGATATTGAAGACAAACTATCTTTAGGTAATGCTACACAAGTACATAACTTAACGCAGCTGTTGCAACGCGCTGATATTATTAGCTTACATGTTCCAGAGACACCGCAAACTAAAAACTTGATTGGAACAGCAGAGCTTGCAGTGATGAAGCAAGGCGCTATTTTAATTAATGCTTCTCGCGGTACTGTGGTTGACATTGACGCCCTAGCTGAAGCACTAACAGAGAAGAAACTTAGCGGTGCAGCCATTGATGTATTCCCAGTTGAGCCTAAATCAAACGATGAAGAGTTTATTTCGCCACTACGTGAATTCGACAACGTTATTTTAACGCCGCACATTGGGGGCTCAACTCAAGAAGCACAAGAGAATATTGGTATTGAAGTAGCAGGTAAACTCGCTAAGTACTCAGATAATGGCTCAACTATTACAGCAGTTAACTTCCCTGAAGTATCATTACCAGAACTTGCCAACCGTAGTCGCTTGTTACATGTGCACCACAACCGCCCTGGCGTGTTAACGCAAATTAACCAAGCATTTGCTCAGCATGGTATTAATATTGCCGCACAGTACTTACAAACGGATGAAGCAATTGGTTACGTGGTTATTGACGTAGATACCGATCAATCTGAAGTAGCACTAAAAGAACTTAGTGCAGTTGAAGGCACAATTAGAGCTCGTATTCTTCACTAAATAATCAGCTATCAGCTATCAGCTATCAGCTAAAATAATAAAAGCCGTACTTGAATAATCAAGTACGGCTTTTTACATTAAACCGGAAGCTGGCAACTTAATCTATTATTTGCCTTTTACTTCTAAATTTATAAACTTAACCAGCTCTTCGGGTTGCCCTGCTAACATCATTAGCTGCTGATTTACTTCCATCATGGTTTTACCTTCAGGCAGTTTAGCTGAGACACTAAGCGAATTTAGACCTTTAGCAAAGTCAGTTAATGCTTGTGCTATTTCTTCGGTTACCGGCGCTTGTTGTAACTGTTGAGCCAGCATCATTTGCATTTGCTCTAGTGTCATACCTTGTTTGGCTAGCTCACTTTCTAGCAAGGTACTTAACTCACCTTGATTATTGAGCATTACACTCATAGTACGTGGCTCTAACTTGCTCATTGCTTGCATAATAAGTGTTTGCTGTTGTAACTCTTGCTCATAAGTAAGCGGGGTATCACCTGCTGTTTGCTGAGCTTTGCTTATTTCTAGTGAAGCATCCATAAGCGCTTTAGAATTAGCCAGTCCCATATTCATATCAATGCTGGCAATATCGTTAGCGTGTAGTTTAACAACTATATCGCTGTTTCCAGATTGCTCATCGTAATCTAATGATGAGTGTAAATCATAACTGGCCGAGGCAAGTTGTGTATTTGTATCTGCAGGCAGTGTAGCGACAAAACCTTCATCAAATTGGAAATTCTTTAGTGTAAAAGCAGTATGTGGCGAGATTTTATCGGTTTCGTATCCTGTCACTTCAACATGCTCAACTGTGGCAATATTTTTACCCTCAGGGCTAGTCACTTCTATATTACTAATAGCTACACTGTTTGAAATAACACTGGCCGATAACTCTGCGTAGTTAAAGCTAGCACCTGTTTGCTCGCTAACTAAAGCCAACTGCTTATCAACCTCAGCGCGTACCTCTTGTGTTGCTAAATAGTTTGCATAGCTTACGCCACCTACACCTGCAGCAATAATCGCGGCTGTAATCACTAATTTCTTCATGTTATTTCCTTATTCTGTATATAAGCGGTATTACTCTAAAGAGTAACATTGCTCGGCAGTCGCTGTAAGCGTTAATTTATTAAGCTAAGTAGCTCGTGCACGGTTTTAACTGGTGTTATTTTAGCACCTAGCCCTTCCATGGATTTATGGTAATTACGAAATGGGATAAATATTTCAGTAAACCCATGTTGCGCCGCTTCTTTAACACGGGGCACACCACTGTCGATTGGGCGTACATCACCGTTTAAACTCAACTCTCCCATAATACAGGTGGTTCGTGGAACAACGAATTCGTTTAAACTACTCAAAAGTGCAGTAACAAGCGCTAAGTCAATGCAGGTTTCTGATTCATCAATTTTTAAACCACCGACAATATTAAAAAACGTATCGTGGAATATTTTAGTTTTGGTGTGCTTACGTAAAATACCGGTAAGCATTTTAATCCGGTTCATATTTAAACCAACACACACTCGCTGTGGAAACTCTGCTTCGGTTTCTGTGGTTAAACACTGAATTTCAAGTAGTAAATTACGATTTCCCTTACGAATACAGGTAATCGTCGACCCTGGTGACTCGGTGGTTGAACCCGATAAGAAAATCTCACTGGGGTTATCCACACTGAGCATTCCGCGTTCACACATTTTAAAAATACCGACAGTATCTATATCACCAAAGCGATTTTTATTAGCACGCAGGGTGCGCACTTGACCATCGTTGGTATCAATATGTAACAGTGCATCAACTATATGTACTAAGGTTTGCGGGCCGGCTATTTCATTATTCTTATTTACGTGAGCAATAATAAACATAGTCACGTCGTTTTGCTTACAGTACTGAGTTAATGCCTGAGCAGCACTTTTCACCTGAGAAGGCGAACCAGGGCTACCATTTGCGGTATCGGTAACAACTGCTTGAATGGAGTCAATAACGGCAAATTTAATTTTGTTTTTATCAAGCTCTTCAATAATAGTTTCAACACTGGTCTCAGACAGTAAATAAAGTTCATCTTCGTTGTAATTAAGCTTTAACCGGTTAACCCTGTTTTTAAACTGCGACAGGGACTCCTCAGCAGTACAGTAAAGTGATGGCATACGCTGAGACATTCTTGCCACTAAATCAGATAGCAGCGTTGTTTTACCCGCCCCAGGATCGCCAGAAATAATATTAACTGAGCCGGTGGTTACACCGCCGCTTAGCACACGATCTAGCTCACCAATTTCAGTAAGCTGTTTTTCAGCCTCTGCGGTTGCTACATCATTAATTTTTTTAGAACCACCACCAATGCCGCCTGCATAGCCACCTACACTTGCACGAGCAGCTACCTTTTTATTTTGCCCTGCAGAGGGTTTAAACTCTGCTAAAGTGTTCCATGCGCCACAGCGACACTGACCTTGCCAGCGTTGATAGTTCATGCCACATTCTGTACAAACAAACTCTACTCTTGCCGCTTTAGCCATTTAAACCTTACCTACTATTCTTTATTTTGAGATACACAGTGTTAAGCGCTTATTTTGCCATTGCTGGCTTTGTCTTAGCAACAGCGTCTCTTGTGGAACAGTGCATTTAGTATCACACTCACAGTATACTAATGTAGTTTCACTTAACCTGCTTTAAGGCATGATTTTTGCTTTAAAAGGCTAAGGAACTCTTGCCAATTAATTGGCTATTAGAAAATAACAATAAACACAAAGTATAGTTACGCATAGTATTATGGCCGCATTTAGCGGCTTTGCGAGATTCGATTTATTAAATATTCTAATAAATAATTGTAACAGTATACCTACTTTTTAAATTAGACGGTGACGATTTATAAATGGCTGATGACGTATTGCTCAAGCATGAAGCGCTTGTAGATGAATTAAAACAGTATTTAGGAAATCCTAAATTTGATCTCATTTTCAAGACAAAAACCGCCGAGTTAACTAAACCCGAGCAGTTTTTAATAAAAATGGAAATGTCGCGTTTATCTCAGCCGATAGACCGTTTTATTGATCTGCGTAGTTTAGTCACTGGTCAAGTAAAACCTTATGAATACAAAGGCAAGCAGCACTTTATGGATGACACCGCTATTGAAGTATTTGAAGCGGCTATAAAACAACATAAAGATTACACTCTTGCAGTATACGAAGCGGTAATGAATACCGAAAATAATTATCGCGTATTACAACAAAAATCAACGACTACCCCACCTAAAGAAATTGAATCATCGCGCGAATTGTCTACCGATGTAATTAAATTTGCAGCTTATGAAAATCGCAGTGAAGAGCGGATGAATTACTCAATTAAAATTACTATTGAGTATGACGGACAAGCAAAAATCGATGCAAGTACCTCTGATATTTCAATCAGTGGCTGTAAAATTAAGTTAGCGTCGCGCTATCGCTTAAAAAAAGGTCAGCTTATAAATATGCACCTAGTAGGCTTAGAGCAAGATTTTCAGCTTGGCCTCAAAAGTGGCGTTAAATATGAAGTCGTTGCAATAGAAAACACCTCAGAAGAATTTAATCATATCCGCTTGAAGCGTACATTTGAAGAAAATAACAGCGCGTTTGATCGTTTTTTAGAAAGTTTTATTCATGGCAATAAACGCCGTTATAAAGTGAATTTAGATAACACCCTCGATGCGGTTATTTCTAAAGGGTATGAACAATATTATATACCTAGGGTTAATTCTTTATATGTTTTTATTAGCCAGCAAAACGGCGTTTATTATCCTAGCCTGAGCTTAACTACTGAAAACAGTTTATTTATTCAGCGTTATTTTACTGATGAACGCAAAAAATCATGCCTTTACAATGTGTTAAATCATAAGCGTATTCGTACCTTGGCGCTAAAACCGATTGCAGTAAAAGAAGAGTATTTGTATACCTTTACCCATGTCTCTGCAGGAAAAATTTATTATTACTCAGCCACTCGCTCAGAGCTTGAGCAACAAGCAAAATTAAAAGCGTTATTTTTTGGTTTTGGTAGCCGTAGAGACAGTTGGCGCTGCTTTAAATTACAACTAATGCCGAGCCACACTGAAGATGCTTATATTCCTTTATCTTTACCTAACTCTTTAGGCAAAGATATTGAAAAACTAAATAAACCACCTTCACCACGTGTTGAAGGCGCAATAAAAGACGTTAAGTATTTAATGCTACTTACCCAAGTTGGTAATGAGCATGAACAACAACATTATCAACAATATGAATTTGATAAAGCCTTAGCCAATAAATTGAAATATTTTGGCCACAGTAAGCACGCATCGCCACCGGAACTCAATACTGTGCCTCTAGAGTATGTAAATCTTCGCTCTAATAAACGCTATTTATACAAAACTAATGTTGTGATTAATACTCGTGATGCGGTATTGCATGGGCATACCCGTGATTTTTCAATATTTGGCTTACAGCTAGAGTGCAATCAAGAAGTGAACTTTAAAAAAGGCGATATTGTTTCGCTATCATTTCCTGATTTGCAAAAAATTACTAAAAACTATTCATTAAATCTTATTCAATATGAAGTAATGGCTGTGAGTAAATCGCTGACTACCATTAATTTGAAAGCGCATGTAGATAAAGGCTCATCTCATACTGGCGTCGATTTTTTTACTCTTTTAATAAGTAGCAATAAACAAAAATTAAAAGTAGCAGAAGAATCACCTAAAGTACCCGGGCTTTCTACAGCCCTCAGAAATATGGTAACCAAAACGCTTTGCCAGTTTCCGATTTATTTACATAAATCAATGGCGCACTTTGAAATTGGCGCTATGGGATTTGGTTTATATCCAAGCCCACTGCATATTATTTTGCAAAATTTTTCCTTGTTAAATGCTAAAACAGACTTATCGGATATTATTACTAAAGCGCATATTATTGATGTGATCACCCCTAATATTAAAGAGCGTACCCGCCAAGATCCGCCATTAGAGTTTAGTTTAATAATTAACTTTGATCCTAAAAAAGATAATATAGCGGATGCTATTACCAGCCAATGTGTTTTAGGTACTGACTGCAGCGAGTTTAAACAGCAAGTAAGAAAAGGGCTTAAATCTGAGCTGATTTTTATAATGCGTTTATATATTTCACGCACTGGTCGACTTGATACTGACTACCTAGCAAACGAGCTAAAATACGTCAGCCAATACGCAATTCACAAGGCCAAAGACTTAGAGGATGCTTTGTGGTCTGTATCAGGTGTTGGCGATATTATTGATGTCAGTGATGAAGCGCTTGAGCATTTAGCGCTCAACCAACAACAGGTTGAGCAAATGTCTAGACGAAAGCTCATCTGGTTAAATCGTTTACGTTAAACCTGTGATGGGTTTAACGGAACCGCCAGCATATATAACAGTTGCAATAACGAGCCTTGGCAAATAGCTGCTTGGGCTTGCTCAACGACTTTTGGTTTACCATGTACAGCAACGCCTAAGCCAGCTTGAGCCATCATTTTTAAATCGTTTGCGCCATCGCCAATGGCAACCGTTTGGCATTTTTCAAGCCCCAGCTTTTGTTGTAGCATGTTTAAAACAACCGCTTTTTGCTCAGCATCAACAATCCCACCTAACACTTTACCTGTTAGTTTATCGTCTTTAAATTCAAGCACATTGGCATGCACTTCATCTAAATTAATCAGCTCCTGTACTCGCTCAGCAAACGGCACAAAACCGCCCGATGCAATCGCTAAATACCAATCATGGTGTTTTAAAATTTGGCATAGCGCTTTGATACCGGGCATTAAAGGCAGTGTACTTTTAAGCTCATCAATTAAACTCTTTTCGATGCCTTCAAGCTTGGCAACACGTTGATATAAGCTTTCACTAAAATCAAGCTTGCCTGCCATTGCCTGCGCGGTCACGCTGGCAACCTCGTCATATACATTAGCCAAGCGTGCAATTTCATCAATACACTCAATAGTAATGGCTGTTGAATCCATATCCATTACCAATAACCCAGTTTTTTGTAAATCAGGGGGACAGGTTACTTGCACTAACTGACACGCCAAAGTGTTTGCAAAAGTTTGAAGTTCGAGAGGGTTTATTACGTGCTCTGCATTTTCTATATAAAAACATAATGCCGGAGATAACCCTAAATCTGGCTGATATTGACAAATAGCCGTTACTTTTTGCTGGTGAGCCGCAAAGAACTCAATAATGCTATTAATATGCTGAATATTAAAATCACCGCCAAATGCAATACTAAATAACCCTTGGTTTCTGTTTGGTGTTGTATTTAGTGGTGTAAAAGCACCTTGTTGGTAGCTAAACCATTTATTAAGAATAAGTGATGATGATAATAGCTCAGCGCTTTGCTGTGCCATGTTCGCGTTCGACATGGGATCTCCGTTTATATTTCCTGACATTTAGCTCATTGATAATAAGGATATGAGATACAAAATTCGCCATCAGGGGGGATTTAGGGTTATAGTGTAGTTGTAACATCAAATCAAAATGCTGTCAGCAGCATAAACGGTGACTATGAAAAATAACCATCTTAAAAATCCACTTACAGCCTCGCAAAAAAAGCGTTTAATTCGTTTATTATTAGCCGCTGGCTGCTTTGTATTATTAAGCTGGGTAGGAATAAACAGTAGCTTTCAAAGCCATCAACTACTATATGATAGTGCTAATAGTGCAGCCAAGTCACTCACTCAGTTTATGGCACTGAATGCCAAAAACCCGCTGATAGAGAAAAACAAATCGCAGCTCACCACCTTGTGCAACAATATCAGTAAAGATGAGTTTGTTCTTTCAGCCACCATTTATGATAAACAAGGTGTAGTGCTTGCAAGCAGCGATAACTGGCAATCACATCATGTATATGGCTTACTACCAGACTCATCGCCTGGCATTAGTAAGTTAAAAACACCGTTTGTTGAACAAGTTATTTCTGACGACAATCGCCCTATTGGCTTTGTATCTATTACCTATTTAACGCGTGCTGCGGTATCTTCAAGCCATAA
Source organism: Pseudoalteromonas sp. KJ63-1 (assembly GCF_055808145.1). Next base: position 2,568,280 of record NZ_CM147855.1, read on the forward strand.
CCATTTTCACGATTTAGGCCGCCAAGTATTACTTATGCTAGTGATTGCCTGTATTTTTACTTGGCAATTAGGCCGAGGGTTAAAACGCTGGCAAGTAAATCGTTATATACAAAAAACGTCAGAACACGAATCATAAAGCTGCTCAGCTAATCGATATTTATCGCTATTTGGCTTTAAAGCATAGAGCGCATCAAACACATTAGGAATATGCAATGGGGTATTTATTTCCCCCTGATAACCATTTAGCGGCATTGAAGGTGAATCAGTCTCAAGCACTAAATGCTGTGACTCAAGCTTTGCTACAACCGCACGCGTTTTAGCAGCCCGCTCATAGGTGATAACCCCACCCACTCCAAGCTTAAAGCCCATTTTTATATAGTACTGTGCTTGTTGTATTGAGCCTGAAAAAGCATGGATCACACCGCCATTCTTAGGTTTACAACGCTTAAACGATTGCGCTATTAAATCATGGCTTTGTCTGTGATGCACAATCAGCGGTAACTCAAGCTCATTAGCAAGCGCTATTTGTTGCTCAAACAGAAAGGTTTGTTTTTCAAGATTTTCGATACTGCGATCGAGACCGCATTCCCCAATAGCCACCAGCTGAGTTTTGTTTGTTTTAGCAAAGTTATGTAGTGATTCTAAGTGCGATTGCTGATGTTGCGCTAAAAAGTAAGGATGTAGCCCTGCAGCTATTCTAATTTGTGGGTAGGTTGCTTTAAACTCGAGTAATTTTTGAGATTGCGCCAAGCTGATACCTGGCACAATAAATTGATTAATGCCCTTTGCTACACAGGCACTAATAAGCGATTCGCGATTTGTATCAAACTCACTAAAATCGAGATGACAGTGCGAGTCTATAAATTGCAAAGCTAGCAGCCAACTAAGGGTTTAAGCGCGTTATTTGCCAGCTATTGTCGGCTTGACGCTGATACATAAAGCGATCATGTAAACGATGCGCTCCGCCTTGCCAAAACTCAATTTTTTGTGGCACAACACAATACCCGCCCCAAAAGTCAGGGAGCGGAATTTCACCTTTAGCGAATTTGTTTTTCATGTTGGCAAAGGTTTCCATTAGCACTTTACGCGACGAAACTGGACGGCTTTGTTGCGACGCCCATGCGGCTAATTGACTTTCTTTAGGTCGAGATAAAAAGTATTTAGCAACAGCCGATGTAGGTAATGGCTGCGCTTCACCATACACAATTACTTGGCGCTCCATGTGGTGCCATGGAAAGTGCAAGGAGATTTTATTATTGCCTTTAAGTTCTTGTGCTTTACGTGAACCGGTATTAGTAAAAAACACAAAACCGTTATCATCTAAATGCTTTAGCAACACAATACGCTGTGAAGGCTGACCTGTTTCATCAACCGTAGCAACCACCATTGCTGTAGGGTCGGGCAAGTTACTGCCAACAGCATGCTCAAGCCAAGTTTCAAACTGCTTAAACGGATCATCAAGCAAGTTGTCTTCACTGAGCGCATCTTGCAGGTATTCACGACGAATATCTTCGAGTTTCATAAAATTCCCTCTAGGTTCTAGGCTATATGTTGGGTTTCGTTGCACTCAACCCAACCTACAGAAAAATCCACCTAAGTGTTTAGCCTAAGACAAGGCGGAGTGCTTTTTATGCCAAGGAGCATACGTTTTTGTATGTGACTTAGCATTTTTGGGTTTCGCTGAGGCTCAACCCAACCTACAGCAAACTCTGTATCTGCAAGTGTAGGAGTGCTGACAAGGCGGCGTGCTTTTTTATGCCAAGGAGCATACATTTAGTATGTGACTTAGGCTAAAAAAGCACAACAACGCAGTCAAAGCGAACTACACGCAGCAGACGTTCACCTAAGTAGTTTAGTCTAAGATAAGGCGGACACTCGACTTATCCCTATGAGCATACGTAGTTGTATGTGATTAGGGTCAGTCGAGTGGACAACGCAGTATTAGATTAAAATACGACGGTGATTACATTTGCTCCATGACTTCGATACCTAGTAGATCTAAGCCTGTCCGCAGCGTATCTGCCACTAAATTACACAACACTAAACGGCTATCACGAACACTTGGCTCTACGCCCTCTTTAAGTACTGGGCAAGCTTCATAGAATGTCATGTATAGGCTAGCTAGTTCGTATAAGTAACCACATAATACGTGCGGTGTGGCTTCATTGATCATCAGATCAAGGACTTCTTCTAACTGCAATAATTTAAGCGCAAGGGTCTTCTCTTGCGGCTCAATAATACTTACATCGGCTTTTAAGCTTGCAGCATCAACGCCAGATTTACGGAAAATGCTGCGAACACGCGTATACGCATATTGTAAATAAGGGGCTGTTGCGCCTTCAAAGCCTAGCATGCTGTCCCAGTTGAAAATGTAATCGCTGGTACGGTGCTTAGAAAGATCTGCGTATTTAACCGCGCCAATACCCACTTTACGAGCAATTTCACTACGATCTTCGTCAGATAAATCTGATTCACGCTCAGCGAGTTTGGCTGCTGCGCGAGTGATTGACTCTTCAAGTAAATCAGCTAATTTTACCGTGCCGCCTGTACGGGTTTTAAATGGTTTGCCATCAGCGCCCATCATGGTGCCAAATGGGCAAAACTCGTAACTGGTTTCATCGCGTAATAAACCAGCTTTACGCGCAGTAAGCTCCACTTGATTAAAGTGAAGGCTCTGGCGCGCATCAACAAATATCAAAATACGCTCAGCGCCTAGTTTGTTTGAACGATAATCACACGCCGCTAAATCAGTAGTTGCATATAAGAAGCCGCCACCTGATTTTTGCACGATAAACGCTGAAGGCTCACCGTCTTTATTTGCCAGCTCATCTAAAAATACCACTTGTGCGCCTTGCGACTCTACTGCAATATTTTTATCTTTTAATAGGCTAATAATATCGTTAAGTTCACTGTTATATGCACTTTCAGCCATAATGTCGGCAGGCGTAAGAGTTACGTTTAAACGCTTGTATACTTCTTCAGAGTGCTTCACTGAAGTGGCAATAAATAGTTTCCACAGTTTTTCACAGTGTGCGTCGCCACCTTGCAGTTTAACTACGTAGTTACGTGCTTTATCGGCAAAACCTTCTTCGTCGTCAAAACGCTTTTTAGCATCGCGGTAAAAGGTTTCTAAATCAGCAAGCGCAACAGTATCTAAATCAACACCTTGGTTAATTTGATCTTCTAAATGCGCGATTAGCATGCCAAATTGTGTGCCCCAATCACCCATGTGGTTTTGACGAACAACAGTATCGCCTCTAAATTCAAGTGCGCGAACTACTGCATCACCAATAATAGTTGAACGTAAATGACCTACGTGCATTTCTTTTGCAAGGTTAGGCGATGAGTAATCAACCACTACTTTTTGTGGTTTGGTGTGCTCATTTACCGCTAGTTTTGCGTGGTTATTAGCAGCTTGTACGCTTTGAGCTAAAAACTCCGGCTTTAAGTGAATATTAATAAAACCAGGGCCAGCAATTTCCGTTTTTTCGGCAATGTCACTCACATCTAACTGATCAATAATTTTTTGCGCCAATTCACGCGGGTTGCTTTTCATTTTTTTAGCTGCGCCCATCGCGCCATTAATTTGGTAATCACCAAACTGTGGGCGTGTGCTTTGCGTAACCGCTGGGTTGGTATCTTCAGGTAGGCCTGCGGCAGTCATAGCGGCAATGGCTTTTTCTACTAAAATAGTACGAATATTCATTATATTATTTACCTTTGTAAGCCCGCCAAAGCAGGCTTTGTGTTAATTCTAGTTGGTCAGTTCTAGTTTTCACGCGTGTGGTTAAATGTCACTTCTGGGTAACGCTCAGTCGACAAGTTAAGGTTTACACGACTCGGCGCGATGTAAGTTAAATTATCACCGCCATCGAGTGCTAAGTTGCTTTCGCACTTGCGTTTAAATTCTTCAAACTTTTTAACATCATCACAGCTAACCCAACGCGCTGTATTTACATTAACGCTTTCGTAAATTGCATCAACGTTATATTCAGCTTTTAAACGCGCTACTACCACGTCAAACTGCAACACACCTACAGCACCTACAATTAAGTCATTATTAATTAATGGTCTGAATACTTGTACTGCGCCCTCTTCTGAAAGCTGTACCAATCCTTTTAATAACTGTTTTTGTTTTAATGGATCGCGAAGACGAATTCGGCGGAACAGTTCAGGGGCGAAGTTTGGAATACCGCTAAACTTAATTTTTTCACCTTGGGTAAAAGTATCACCAATTTGAATCGTACCGTGGTTGTGTAATCCAATAATATCACCGGCGTAAGCATCAGCCGCACGCTCACGATCGCCCGCCATAAAGGTTACCGCATCAGAAATACTGACTTGTTTACCAATACGCACATGATTCATTTTCATGCCTTGGCTGTATTTACCCGATACAATACGCATAAAGGCAATACGGTCACGGTGTTTTGGATCCATGTTGGCCTGAATTTTAAATACAAACCCAGTGAAGTTTTCTTCTGTGGCTACAACTTGGCGGTCTTCAGTCTCACGTGGTAATGGAGTTGGCGCCCATTGAGTTAACCCATCTAAAACATGATCTACACCAAAGTTACCAAGTGCGGTACCAAAATACACCGGCGATAACTCACCTGCTAAGAATAGATCTAAATCAAATTCGTGTGATGCACCAATAACTAGCTCTAGTTCATCACGTAATTGCGCTGCAAGTTCATCACCAATGGCTTGGTCAAGCTCAGGGTTATCGAGCCCTTTAATGCTGCGTACTTCTTGAATAGTGTGACCTTGACCTGTTTTATATAAAATGGTCTCTTCGTTATGGATATGGTAAACACCTTTAAACTCTTTACCACAGCCAATTGGCCAAGTAACAGGTGCACAGGCAATATTTAGCTCTGTTTCTACTTCGTCGAGTAGTTCCATTGGGTCACGAATATCACGGTCACATTTATTCATAAAGGTAACAATAGGCGTGGTACGCAGGCGTGTTACTTCCATTAGCTTACGGGTACGTTCTTCTACACCTTTAGCAGCATCAATGACCATTAAACACGAATCTACCGCGGTTAAAGTTCGGTATGTATCTTCAGAGAAGTCTTCGTGTCCTGGGGTATCAAGTAAATTAACTAACGCGTTGTTATATGGAAATTGCATTACAGAGGTAGTAACAGAAATACCACGCTCTTTTTCCATTTCCATCCAATCCGACTTAGCATGCTGATTAGAACCACGGCCTTTAACCGTTCCAGCTTTTTGAATTGCTTGTCCGAATAACAATACTTTTTCAGTGATAGTGGTTTTACCCGCATCCGGATGCGAGATGATCGCAAAGGTACGGCGTTTATTAATTTCGCTAAGGAGATTTTGGTCTGCCATTAAAAAGGTTCTTTTAGTTGATATACGGATGTATTTATATTTTAGTATGCTGAGCTTTTAAGGCTAAAAACAAGCTAACCTCTAAAGCTCAACATACCCCAACAAGAACCCAAATTAGTTCTTGTGATGCTATCCGTTAAGTTAATCGTAATTGAAGACTATTTTCGCTGATCTTGGCGCTATAAACAATCAATGGTTAGTTATTAACGGATCTTTTTTAATGAAGCGATTAATATTGGTGTTTCCAATTATTATTAACAATATCGATATAAATTGCCCACTAACTTAACACCAAGCTTGAGTAATAGTGCTGTAAATCATATTATTGGTCGATTACATGGAAGATTTGATGTTAGGTAATGAAAACCAGTAAGCTAAGTATTCGATTATTATGGTATATAACTCCACTGGTTATATTGCCGTTGTTATTTTTAGGGGGCTTTACGCTCACTAATGTAACCAACTCCACGCAAAAACAAGCCGACTTGATCATGAGTCGCTTTGTAGAACAACAGCAGCAAAAAGTATTCAACTATATCGATTCTTTTCATGCAACGGCTAAGTTACTCTCTGCTTCACCGGTACTAAGTGACTTTTTAGCTAAAGATTTATTTGAAGACGCCAGCTATACCTATCGCCTTGGCGCGTTAATGGACGTATTTGCCAGTTACAGTGAAGCCTACCCTGACATTATCAGTATTAACTTAGTCTCAAAAACCGGTAAAAGTGACGCCTATTACTCCAGTAATTTAACCGTAGCGCCCAAATCCTACCCATTTTTTGATCAAGTAAAACAAAGTAATTTAAGTCAGCAGCAGTTTATGGTGCAAAAAGAAGATGGCACCACCAATTTATACTTTGTACAGCGCATATATAGCGTCGACTATTATTTAAAACGCCCACAACAGCTAGGCTTTATTATTCTTAAAGTAGACCCCTCTATTTTAAACACCAGTATTTTAGAAGCGCCTTATAACAACACCTTAAATTTATTACTGGCCAGTGATGGTAAAATTTTATTTAGCTCTGATTATAAAATGCGTGGCCACTATGTTACTAAATATGAACTAAATAAAATTAACGATTTAGCGGATATAGGTAGCTTATCAACTATTGAGCTTTCAAGTGTTGATAAAATAGAGCGACTAATTTTTGCGGCCCAAATGAGTGGCGGCTACTATTATGTGTCGACTATTCCTAAAGCGGTATTATATCAATCGGGCAAAGCAATTAGTGTGATCACTGGGCTAATTGTAATTATTTCTGTGATCACCCTACCAATCTTAATTTTTATTGTGGTGCGTAATTTACTGCTTAACCCGATAGAGCTATTAGGTGAGGCAAGTCATCGAGTTGGTGATGGCGACCTCTCTGTTATACTGCCTGCATATACTACGGATGAAGTAGGAATACTGTTTAACGACTTTAATCACATGATTAACCAAATTAAGCATTATCAACAACAACTTGAAGAATATAAGCATCACTTAGAAGACAAAGTAGAAAGCCGAACTAAAGCGCTTGAGTCGATGAACAGCAAGCTTGAAGCCGCCATAGCCCAAGCAGAACAAGCAAACCAGCTTAAAAGCCGCTTTTTAGCCAATATGAGTCATGAAATTCGCACCCCGCTTACAGCTATTATGGGATTTACAGAGCAACTACTGCATAGCGAAAAAGCAACCAATGACAAACATCATTTAGGTACTATTCTACGTAATTCAAAACATCTGTTAGAGCTTATTAATAATATTCTCGATCTTTCAAAAATTGAAGCCGAAAAACTCGCGGTTGAACAAACGCCGCTAAATGTTGTACAGCTTATTCATGATGTTGAATCAATCATTAAACCTTTAGCACAAGAGAAGCAGCTATCATTTACAATTAATTATGTATTTCCGCTTCCGCATACTATTAATAGTGATATCACTCGTTTAAAACAAATACTCATTAATATTGCCAGTAATGCGGTTAAATTTACTGAGCAAGGCCAAGTTACAATAACCGCTAAATACCAAGCACCAAAAACGCTTACTTTTGTTATAGAAGATAGCGGCATTGGTATGTCGTCAAACCAAATTAATCGATTGTTTACGCCATTTGAGCAAGCCGATGCCACAACGACACGTCGATTTGGTGGTACGGGATTAGGGCTGTGTATATCAAAAAACTTAGCTCAGTTGTTAGGTGGTGATGTAAGTGTAACCAGTGAGGTGGGCGTGGGTAGTTGCTTTACTATCGATGTAGATTGTCATTTGAATGATTGTCATTTGAATGATTGTCATTTGAATAATAGCCTTGGCGGCAATTTATTATTAACCGACCACTCTCAACTAGCACCAGAAAAGGATCCGCAGCTGTCTTTTGCTAGCAACAGCTTTGATGCGCATATTTTGGTAGCAGAAGATAACCCTGATAATCAGTTATTGATTAAATTACTATTACAAACATGGGGGCTAGAGCCCGATATAGCCAACAATGGTGCACAAGCTGTAGAAATGGCATTAGTAAACGACTACCAGCTTATAATCATGGATATGCAAATGCCGGTTATGGGGGGTTAGAAGCAACTAAAATGCTTAGAGATGCGGCCTACGATGGCCCTATTATTGCTCTAACCGCGAATGTGATGAATCATGATATTGATACTTACCTTGAAGCTGGCTGTGATGAAGCGCTGGGAAAACCTATTGATAAAGACGCACTAGAAAATGTATTAGTTAGCTATTTACACCTTGAACGTGATAACCAAAACAAGTGGGATAGCTTATTGAAGAGTGAAAAGTTTCAGCAAATAAACGCTAATTATTTGGCAAGTTTACCTGATTATTTACAACAGATAAAAGCTCTGTATAACAGCCGGGACTGTGAGACATTGCGCGCCCTTGCCCATAGTATTAAAGGCAGCGCTGGTTGTTTTAACTTTGATGAAATTTACCAAAGCGCTTCAGCGGTTGAACACAGTTTAAAAGGTAATGATATGCCACAAAGAGAAAAGTGCGTAGCAGAACTTATTGCTGCAATAGAGCAAGCCATCGCTAATAAGTAATCCTTAAAAATTTAAACCCAGTGCCATGCCCATTAAAATCGCGTCTTCAAAGCCGTTTTTATTGGGTGCATCACTGGGGTAATAATTTTTACGTACTGACATTTCAATAAAGCCTGCACGTTCATACAAAGTAATCGCTCGCGTATTAGACTCTCGGACTTCTAAAAATAAATTTTCAGCGCTGTGTTGCTCACCGTACGCTATAAACTGTGTTAATAACTGCTGAGCAAACCCTTGCCCCTGAAAGCTCGGAGCAACACAAATATCCATTAAGGTAAAATCGGGCCCTGCTTTTTCACCAATGTAAAAACCTATCATTTGCTCGTCGTCGAACGCGGCTAAATTAAAATAGCGGCCCTGCAAACACGACTGCATTGTTTTTAATGTCCAAGGATGTGTGTGGCAAGTGGTTTCAATGGCCATTAGCTCATTGATATTCTCATCGGTAACCGACTTAAAGTGTATCAAGGTGTTCACTCATTAATGCCCATAACGCACGTTTTTGTGTACTGGACAGGGAAGAATCAGGTAAGCTTAATTGTTGTTCACTAAACTCTATGATTGATGACTTAATAATCTTGTCAATTATTACAGGCGCAAACGCACGCTCAATATCATCTTTTAATGTATCACTGAGTATTAACGATGAATTAGCTGACTGCTCTGACTGAGCTGGGCGAAAGTGTTGATTAAGTTCAAGCTTTTCTATACCAAAAACAGATGCGTAACGTGAATGCATAACGACTCGATGGAATTAGTAAGATGAATAATATAGGAAGTAATCAAAACGATGTAAAGAAGAAATGGCAGGGGCGGAGAGATTCGAACTCCCAACCGTCGGTTTTGGAGACCGCTGTTCTACCAATTGGAACTACGCCCCTGCAATGACGATGAATTATAAAGACCTTTTGACAAAGGTAAAGTAAAAATTCAACTTTTCGGTTTGTTTGCTTTTTAAATAAACAAAACGGCGAATTAGCATGCTAATTCGCCGTTAGTTATTACTTAATTATAGCAATGGGAGGATTATTCCCATTCGATTGTGGCAGGTGGTTTACCTGAAATATCGTAAACAACACGAGAAATACCGTCGATTTCATTAATGATACGGTTTGAAACCACACCTAAGAACTCATACGGTAAATGTGACCAACGCGCAGTCATAAAGTCGATGGTTTCTACACAACGAAGTGAAACAACCCAATCGTACTTACGTGCATCACCCATAACCCCTACCGACTTAACCGGTAAGAATACAGTAAACGCTTGACTTACTTTATGGTAAAGCTCTGCTTTGTGAAGCTCTTCAATGAAAATAGCATCAGCGCGGCGAAGTAAATCACAGTACTCTTTTTTGATTTCGCCAAGTACACGCACACCTAAACCAGGCCCTGGGAATGGGTGACGGTAAAGCATGTCATACGGTAAACCTAGCTCTAAACCAATTTTACGTACTTCATCCTTAAATAACTCACGTAATGGCTCTACTAAGCCCATTTTCATGTCATCTGGTAGGCCGCCCACATTATGGTGCGATTTAATTACGTGCGCTTTACCAGTCGCTGAGGCCGCTGATTCGATTACGTCAGGGTAAATTGTACCTTGACCTAACCATTTTGCGTTTTTAAGCTTTTTAGCTTGCTCATCAAATACGTTAATAAACGTATGACCAATGGCTTTACGCTTATCTTCTGGGTCTGATTTACCTGCTAAGTCATTTAAAAATTGATCTTCGGCATCTACTTTAACAATGTTTAAGCCAAACTTATTGCCAAACATATCCATAACTTGCTGGCCTTCGTTTAAACGAAGTAGCCCGTTATCAACAAATACACAGGTTAGTCGCTCACCAATAGCACGGTGAATAAGCATAGCTACAACCGATGAATCTACACCGCCTGATAAGCCTAAAATAACTTCGTCGTCGCCAACGGTTTCTTTGATACGCTCAATGGCGTCATCAATGATTTTTGCCGGCGTCCATAACTTTTCACAACCACAAATATCAATTGCAAAGCGCTCTAATAAGCGTTGACCTTGATGTGTGTGTGTTACTTCTGGGTGAAATTGTACACCGTAAAAGCGTTTTTCTTCGTTAGACATTGCCGCATGTGGACAAGTAGATGTTTTAGCTGTGGTATTAAAAGTATCTGGAATTTCCATTACTTTATCACCATGGCTCATCCACACATCTAGTACACCATTGCCGCCATCAGTAATATGATCTTCAATGGCATCAAATAATGCACAGTTACCCACTTTTTCAACTTGTGCGTAACCAAATTCTTTTTTATCTGAGCTATGTACACGGCCGCCAAGCTGCGTTGCCATAGTTTGCATACCGTAACAAATACCCAATACTGGAACGCCTGCATTAAATACATACTCAGGAGCACGCGGGCTGTTTTCAAGCGTAGTTGATTCTGGGCCACCAGAAAGGATAATACCTTGTGGGTTAAACTCGCGAATTTGCTCTTCGGTTACATCCCAAGCCCAAAGCTCACAATAAACACCAATTTCGCGCACGCGACGGGCGATTAACTGCGTGTATTGTGAACCAAAATCTAAAATGAGGATTCGTGAATCGTGAATGTCTTTGCTCATGAAGTATCTCGTAAAGTCAGGTGCTAAACGCCACCAGCTTAAGCTGTGTGACTATATTAGGGCTAACAAAGGTTAGCCCACTTATTTCAAGTTGTTAAAGGCTGATTAGCCTAAACGGTAGTTCGGTGCTTCTTTAGTGATTTGCACATCATGAACATGCGACTCACCCATACCAGCAGAAGTTACACGTACAAACTGTGGTTTAGTGTTTAACTCTTCGATTGTGGCACAACCGGTTAAGCCCATTGCACTGCGAAGACCACCCACTTGTTGGTGAATAATTGTCGCAATTGGCCCTTTATAAGCAACACGACCTTCAATACCTTCAGGTACTAACTTGTCAGCTTGGTTTGATTTTTGGAAGTAGCGATCTGATGAACCTTCTTTTTGATCCATCGCACCTAGGCTGCCCATACCACGGTAAGACTTGTAGTAGCGACCTTGATAAAGTTCAACTTCACCTGGTGCTTCTTCAGTACCCGCGAGCATAGAGCCAACCATTACACACGATGCACCCGCAACCAATGCTTTTACAATATCACCAGAAAAACGAATACCGCCATCGGCAATCACTGGAATATCGCGACCTTTAAGGCCTTCAACCGCATCTGAAATAGCTGTTATTTGTGGTACACCACAACCAGTAACAATACGTGTAGTACAAATAGAACCTGGGCCGATACCCACTTTAACAGCATCAACACCGGCATCTGCAAGGGCAATAGCACCTTCGGCAGTTGCCACGTTACCCGCAACAATTTGTAAATCAGGGTAAGCTTGACGAGTCGCTGCAACACGGTCAATAACACCTTGTGAGTGACCATGAGAAGTATCGATTAGTAGTACATCAACACCGGCTTCAACTAATGCAGCAATACGCTCATCAGTGCCTGCGCCAACGCCTACCGCAGCACCTACACGTAAACGGCCTTGCTCGTCTTTACATGCATCTGGTTTGTCTTGTGCTTTTTGGTAATCTTTTACGGTGATCATGCCTTTAAGTTTAAACGCATCATCAACCACAAGAATCTTCTCAATGCGGTGTTCGTGCATTAAGCTCAAGATATCTTCGCGAGCCGTTCCCTCTTTAACCGTTACTAGGTTTTCTTTTTTCGTCATCACTGTTGAAACCGGCTGTTCAAGCTTAGTTTCAAAGCGCATATCACGGCTAGTTACAATACCTACAAGGTTATTTTCGCTATCGGTGACCGGAAAACCTGAGAATCCCTTTTCCTGAGACAACTCAACGGCATCTGCAATAGTCAGATCGGCAGTAACTGTAACAGGGTATGAAACAATACCTGCTTCATAGGTTTTAACTTTACGAACATTTTTCGCTTGTTCTGCAATGGTCATGTTTTTATGGATAAAACCAAGACCACCTTCCTGCGCGAGGGCAATAGCTAAACGAGCTTCTGTAACAGTATCCATAGATGCTGAAATGAGCGGCAAGTTAAGTTTGATACCACGCGTTAAGCGAGTTGAAATATTTGCCGTGTGTGGCAAAACAGTAGAATGACCAGGTACTAAAAGTACGTCATCAAAGGTAAGAGCTTCTTTAGCGATTCTAAGCATTTTGGCAACTTCTCACATGTGGATCTAAGATAAGGAATTGCGGCCAAATTTTAACAGCGTTGCAGGCACTAGTAAATAATATTTTGTATTTATTTATGATAAGCTAGATTTATAAATGTTTTTTGGTAGTTTTTATGTTTTCTAAGCCCTCGCAAACGGTTTATACCGTATCTCGCCTTAATCGTGAAATACGTGCCTTACTTGAACAAGGTTTTGCGTCTTTAGTGCTCACCGGTGAAATTTCTAACTTTATTGCGCCTGCTTCTGGGCATTGGTATTTTTCGTTAAAAGACGATAAAGCGCAAATTAAAGCCGCCATGTGGCGTGGCAATAATCGCAACCAAAGCTACCGACCAATTAACGGCGCGCAAGTAACCGTTAAAGCTCGTGTATCTTTATACGAGCCCCGTGGTGACTACCAGCTTATTGTTGAACATATGGAGCCTGCCGGCGAAGGGCAACTTAAGCAAGAGTTTGACGCGCTAAAAATGCGTTTGGCTGCAGAAGGCTTATTTAGCTCTGCTTATAAAACCCCCTACCCCAAAACATAAATCGCATAGGGGTGATCACCTCACCTACAGGCGCCGCAATTAAAGATATTTTAACTGTTTTAAAGCGTCGTGCGCCGCAATTAGAAGTGGTTATTTATCCGGCTATGGTGCAAGGCAAAGAAGCGCATGGCCATTTAATAAATCAAATAGAGCTGGCAAATCGTCGTAACGAAGTAGATGTGATTATTATTGGGCGCGGTGGTGGTTCATTAGAAGATTTATGGTGCTTTAATCATGAGCAACTTGCTCGCGCTATTTATCAAAGCGAACTACCCATTGTGAGCGCTGTTGGCCATGAAATAGACACCACGATTAGCGATTATGTCGCTGATGTGCGCGCTGCAACGCCCTCGGCGGCCGCAGAGCTAGTAAGCCCCAATACGCAAGAACTGCACAATAGAGTTAACCAATTAATTAGCCGTTTAGCAAATGCATTTAAACACGACATTGCCGATAAACGCGCACTGGCAACTCAGCTACAGCACCGTTTAAATTTATGCCACCCGCGCAATCAACTAAACCAAAAATCACAACGCTTAGATGAGCTGAGTATTGCACTGCAACAAGCAATGCATCAGCGTTTATATCAACAAGAACGCGTGTTAGCTAATTTAACACCCAGACTAATGCGTCAATCGCCAGATAAAAAGCTAGCAAATGCAAACCATCAGTTAGCCCAGCTCCATGCAAGGTTACACCAAGCGATGCGGCATCAGCTACAACAGGCAAATAACAATCTTGCCTTACAAGCAAGTCGACTAGATTCGGTCAGCCCCCTTAATGTATTAGCGCGCGGTTACAGCATTACTAAAACAGCGCAAAATAAAGTGATTAAGTCAGTGGAAGATGTAAAAGTGGGTGATGTGTTGATCACTGAGTTAGTAGATGGCCAGTTTATTTCAAAGGTAGAAGCTTAGCCATATTGCTAAGCGCTAGCCTTGCGTACTAACAGTAAACTCAATACGGGCATCGTTAGATTGAGATGCGCTGAGTTTAAATTGCTGCCACCAAGGTTCAAGATGAAGCTTATCGTTAAGCTCGCGCCATAATTTAGCCCCATAATTAACGGCATTTTGGTTTATGGTAAGCTCAAACTTGCAAATTGTTTGCTTACACTGCAGCGCTGTAAGCTCAGCGCTATCTGCAAACTCATTAATAATTAAAAAGTCAGTTAACGCGACTTCAAGCTCGTAACTCCAGTCGATATTATCAGCCTCTTGTTCAAACTGTATTGCGAGCTCATCATCAAGCTCTACACTTTCTGATTGATTTAACTTTAGCTGTTGTTGAGACTGCTTAAGCTGGATTGATTTTTTCAAGCCGCTGATTAAGCTCAACCACATGTTGTGCCAGCTGAGTTTGTTGATCAGTCACTTGGGCTTTATTCACCTGCACTAGGTCTTGCAAAGTAGTTGCTTGATTATTGACTTGAGTGCTAGGCGAAGAGATTACTGGTTGTTTAGGCGCTGAGAAAACGCGTGTGGAATCTTTAAAAAACAAAAAGTAACCACTTGCCAACGCCACACCTGAAGAAAAACAGAGCAGCATGGCCATAAGGTTACTTTTATATATCATTTCTAGGTACTCAAAAGTTAAAGCATTGCACTGGTGTGCGATTCGTTTTCTGGCTCGGGATACTCTAAAAAGTTTTGATTCATACTTTCTGCCGGACACTCACAATCGGGACGACCAATAATTTTTGCAGGCACGCCAACAGCAGTAGTGTGAGGCGGGACAGGGCTTAATACCACTGAACCTGCGCCAATTCGTGCGCCCTCGCCTACTTCAATATTACCCAATACTTTAGCACCCGCACCAATAAGTACGCCCGCTCTAATTTTAGGATGGCGATCGCCTTGTTCGTTACCCGTACCACCTAATGTAACCGATTGTAATATCGATACATTATCTTCAATCACGGCGGTTTCGCCAATTACAATACCGGTAGCATGGTCAAACATGATGCCTTGCCCGACTTTACAGGCAGGGTGAATATCAACCCCAAACACCTCTGAAGTACGGCTTTGAATAAAGCGAGCCAGCTCTTTACGGTTTTGTTGCCATAAGCAGTTTGCTAAACGGTGTGCTTGTATCGCATGAAACCCTTTTAAGTTTAAAATCACGGTAAGGTAGGTTTCTGCCGCAGGGTCACGGTCTTTTACCGCTTTAATATCATGAGCAACATACGTCAGCATCCGGTCACACTTTACAAAGGCTTGGTCAAACAGCTCACGGATTGTAAAAGCAGAAACCACAGCGTCAGCTAGTTTATTAGCAACAATAAAACTCAATGCCGACCCTAAGCACTCATGATTTAAAATACACGAATACACATGGCTCGCTAAAAGGGGTTCACGAGTTACTACTTCATTTGCTTCACTGCGAAGCTGTTGCCAAATTTCATGACGCATAATAATGCCTTAAGATTAGTACAAAGAGCCTACCACTAATTCTAACGGATTTAGCCGCCTAGGTGTTAATCCCTTTGTTATTTGTTCTAGTTATTAGATATAACTAGTTAAATTTCAGGCTTATATTACTTTTTCAAAGCCATACTATATGACAGCTAGGAAGGTTTGACCATTTGTGCAAAAATAAAATAAGTTAATAAAAATCAATAAATAACAATATATGGCAGCACGTGTGTCATGTGCCAAAATAGCCACTGGCGTACTGCTGACGGCGTAAAAAATAATAATAAACGCTAAATTAGCATCATCAACTCAACAAGGATAACGATGATGAAAAACGACATATTAAATACAAAAAAATTAGGCTATAAATTTTACTTTCAAGATGGCGATAACCAAATAGTCTGTTTTGGAAGCTACTTTACAGGTAAAGAAGAAGTCTATATTAACGATGACTTAGTTAGCAGCAGACGCAGTGTTAATATAAAAAGCTCACACAAATTTGATTTTGAAAACTCGCAGTACCAAGTGAAATTTGACATGCTCAACATACTGACAGGACGACTTGAATGCACCCTATATAAAGATCAAGAAGTGCTTGCCAAGCAAGTTCAAAGTAGCCTTCCTAGCGATCCTAAAAAAGCGGCTTTTTTTATTCTAGGCTGCGCGTTAGGTGGTGCAGTATTTGGCTATACCACTGCAGCAGTAATGGAACTATTTGTAGGGAAACTTTAACATGCAATTAAACCCTACAACGGTAAAGTCGCTTAGGCACACATTCGATTGGACACAACAACAGCTTGCCGATGCCTGCGATGTAAGCTTACGAACTATTCAACGGGTAGAAAAAGAAGGTGCAGCCTCAAAAGAAACCACCATGGCCTTATGTGCGGTATTTGAAGTACGCCAAGGTGAGCTTATTAAGCTTGATGAAAACAACCAAAATGATGCCAATAACAGCCCATCTAAAAGTTTTATTGCTGGTTTAGTTATTAGCTCTGTTATTAGTTTTGCTCTTGGTGCAGCCTCAGTACTATTAGTTAGTAACTAATAAAATATAAAAATGCCCCAATGCTTACGACACAGGGGCATTTTTTATATTTAAGAACTTAAATTATTGAAATACTTTATCCACCTTTACTACTTCAATATTTTTTGCAGGAATTGCTAATTTATAATTAGCAATTACCTTATCTTCAGCCACTAACTCGGCAGGCTTATCGGTGTTGTACACCATAGGCGAGGTTTGCATAGTTGCTAAACGTTTTTGCATATCTTCACCATCACCGGTAACAAACACATAGTGAATATTCTCAGTTTGTAGGTTGTCTTTTATCACTCGATTTATATCGTCAACAGTCAATGTTTTAAGCTTGTTTGTTACATAGTTTACAAAACTATCGGTGTTATAAAACTCGCTATCTAGCGCATAACCTAACTGGCGATTTTGACTAGCAACCATTTGTGGCACAAAGTTAATTAAAAAGTTACGCGTGGCTTCAAAATCAGCCTCAGTCATGCCATTTTTAATTAGTTTATCTAGCTCAAATAATGCGGTACGGGTAGCAAAATGCGCATCGTTGTTTGAGCGCAGTGGACGCAGCCACACTTGGAATATTTGCTCAGAGCGCCCTAAGTTTGCATCCGGTTTAGTTTGAAACATACCTCTAGGAAAGTATTCAATGTAGGCGTAATCACCGTAATTCATACCACGCGTTTGACGAATACGTTCGTACAAGTAACTGTTAGAACTACGATGTTCACCAAAGTACGAGCGCGCTAACCACAATGCGGTCCAGTCGTCGCTGCTACGAATGGTATCAATAGGAAAACCAAACGATACAGCCGTTGATTGCGCTGACTTTTCAACAATCGTTGCATGATGACCTTTAAGCTCTGGCGCATCAGGGATTGTTAAGCGGCTTTGTTCGCCTTTAGGGAGTGTCGCTAAGTCAGCTAACATTTGTGTTTTGAGTTTTTCAGGCACAGCACCAATTAAACCCACAGTAAGTTTAGCTTGTGTAAGCTCAGCATTATAAAACGCTTTAACATCATCAAGAGTCAGCGCTTCTAAATCAGATAAATCACCGTAGTTATAGCTTTCATAAGGGTGGCCTTTATAAAGCACACTGTAGAGCACTTCTTTACCCAACTCTTCATCATTAGAAGCTTTTAAACCCGATTTAATGCCATCGATCATTTCTTTTTTCAGACGTTTAAAGTCATCTTCTCTAAAGCCTGGGCTTAATAGCTGCTCACTCACTAAGGCATACCACTGAGCTGCATTATCTTTATGAATACGCCCTTGGAACGACAGCATTTCTTTATCTATTTGATAACCAAAGTTACCCGCCAGCGGATACATTGCCTTTTTAATATCTTTGTAACTCATTGAGGTTGAGCCACCTTGCGCCAGCATTGCGGCAGTCAGTGCTGCCACCCCTTTTTTACCTTGCGGATCGGCAGCGGCACCGGTATTAAATAATAAGTTAATATCGATTAACGGCGAGCTATTAGTTTTATCAAGCACCTTAAAGATAGGCTTACTCGGTACTTGCTGATACTTAGCTACCAAGGCATTTAAGTCGCTTTTTTGCTCAAAACCAGGGGCTTTATCAAGTGCCGACATAGTAATTGTGGTGCGCGCATTATCAACAAAATACTTATTGGCAACGGCTCTAATATCTTCGCTAGTGATATTGTCTGCTGATTTATACAGCTGATTAATCACCTCAGGATCGCGCTCAAAATGCATATAGCTGGCAAGTGTAGAGGCAATTGCTTGCGATGAATCAAGGCCATTAATAAAGCTGTATTTAAGGTTAGACTTTAAATCGCTGAGTTTTTGGCTATCAACCAACTCGGTACGGGCTTTGGCATACGTACGGTTTATAGCATCACGCACTGTGGCTAAATCATCGGCATTTTCAACTTTTACAAATACATGCAGTAACCCTGGATCTTTAGTTTCAGGGTTATAGGTAAACATTTGACTCGCTATTTGCTTTTCTACTACCAGCTCTTGGTAAATATCTGAACTGCTCGAAAAATAAAGCTGCGACAGTAAATCTAATGCGGCTCTGTCTTTTTTCTGAGGCTCCCATGCAGCCCCTTTATACGACACAAGTAACCAATGGCCAGGTAATCCTTCGTTTTGCTCATGCACATATTTTGGCGCTTGCTGAGTTGGCTCTTTTGGAATATCAGCAACATAGTCGCCTTTTTGCCAATTACCCCAGTGTTTTTTAACCATCGCCATGGTCTCTTTTGGATCAACATCACCAACAATCACAAGCGATACATATTCAGGCTTATAAAACTTATCAAAAAACTCTTTACCGTAGGCCATTTGATCTGGCATAGCTTCAATGTCTTCAAAAAAGCCCATAGTAGTGTGTTTATAGGTATGTTTATCGAACGCTTCTTGGCGTACCGCACTTAATAATTTACGAATTGGACTGGCATTATTTTTTAAATACTCGCCTTTAACCGTTAGCGCTTCGGTTCTAAATTGTTCTTCGGTGTAGCTTAAGTTTTGAAAAATATCAGCTTCAATCTCAAGTACTTTATCAAGATGCTGTTTTGAAAAATTTAAGTGGTAGTTAGTGTAATCGTTAGTTGTGTAGGCGCGGTTATCAACCCCTGAATTTTTTAGAATATCTGAATACACATCTTGCGGAAACTTTTCAGAGCCTTTAAACATCATGTGTTCAAAAAAGTGAGCAAAACCAGTTTTACCTGCTTCCACTTCATTACGCGAGCCAACAGACACCGGTATTTGTAGCGATACTACATCTGGGTAATCGGTTTTAACTACCATAACGCGCAAGCCGTTATCTAGCTCTTCTATTAGGTAATCCTGTGAAAAAACACGCTCATCTGCTTTATTAACTTGTTCTTGTTGAGCTGCTGTTTGCGTGTTTTGACTTTGCGGCATAGCACAACCTGTTAAGGCCAGCGATACCGCTAGGCTAGTTGCCAATAATTTAAATTTCATTGTTATCCCTTTTTAAATTGAGCAATTTTTAAAACATTTACCAAACTAAGTATGCCGTAAAGTAATTAAATATAAGAGCCCTAAGCCTATTAATTATGTAAACAACTGTGTCAGTTATTAACTATGAAAATAATTCACGTTAGTTGAGAAACTTTCAACAAATAAATCTATCTAGACGTCTAAATGGCTGCTATATTAAATCCATCATCACAAATTAAGCTGGAATGAGGATTATGGCTTTATCACTTCAAGAAAAAATAGAAGATACCAACCAAGGTGTTTACCTAATTGGCACAACACCGCCAAAAATTGGGACTGATAAAGCGCAATTAAAAGTCATTGCCGAAAAGTTATTAGGCCGTTTACACGAAATTGAATATGACGGTGTGATTATTTATGACATTCAAGATGAAAGCAGCCGTACAGAGCAAGCGCGTCCATTTGCATTTAAGCAAACAGTTGATCCGCGCGAGTACAGTCAACTCTTACGAGGCTTATCTGATCTTGATGTCATTACTTATAAAAGTGTAGCTCAGCGCGGTGTGAGTGAGTTTAAAGCGTGGTTAGATGAAACTAAAAATGACTACGATTTAAAAAATGTAGTGTTAGTGGGTAGTCCTTCATCAGCAGGTGATATAAAGCTGAGCTTACCGAATGCCTACAAAACTCTGGCAGAGCAGTCAGAAGACTTCTTTTTAGGTGGCGTCACTATTGCTGAGCGCCATGCCAATAAGCGCAACGAGCACCAACGCTTAATAGAAAAAACAGCACAAGGATGCCAGTTTTTTATCTCTCAAGCCGTGTACAACGCACAAGCAACCATAGATTTAATAACCAGTTATGCGCGCACATGCAAAGCACAAGGCCTGACACCTAATCGGATTATATTGACCTTTACGCCTTGTGGTGGTGAAAAAACCTTGGAGTTTATGCAGTGGCTAGGCATCTCAGTGCCAGAGGCAACTAAATGGCGCATGCTTGATTCGGAAAATACACTAAGCGAATCGGTGCGTATTTGTCGCGAAAACCTCGACTCAATTTTAAAAAGCTGTGCCCACTTAGGTGTACCACTGGGTTTAAATATTGAAAGCTTAACCAATCGTAAAGAAGAAATAGACGCATCAATTAACTTATACCGTTTATTAAAAGCAACAATGGAACTCAACCTTGCGGAGAAACTGATAGCTTAATTGCGGGGTTCGGGGTTCGGGGTTCGGGGTTCGGGGTTCGGGGTTCGGGGTTCGGGGTTCGGGGTTCGGGGTTCGGGGTTCGGGGTTCGGGGTTCGGGGTTCGGGCAGAATGATAAGCGACATAAAATAAGCCGGTTCAAGTAGTTAGCTTCGTTTATTTTAATAAGGACTAACTTGCTCTGTCAGATTTGAACTATAGGACTTTATCAAATCTAACAGTCGCATTTGTGCCATGAGCGGATAAAAAGTGAATTTGAAAGCCTGTTGGGTGGCGCCTTCGGCTTAACCAACCTACATTTTGACGTAGGTCGGATAAGTGGCGGAGCCACGCCATCCGACAAAAATGATGAATTTACCAGAAACAATCTAATTTGCCACGTTAGCGATATATAACTGCTTTACACTGTAAGTTAAACCACTCTATACCGACTATCGGCTGAGTGGCAATTGCGGACATGGATAACCGCAGCTTGGCTGCGTCCTTGCTTGAGCGACTTGTTACGTGTTTATAGCGTGGGGTAAGACAGCTTTTCATTGTGGGCTTCTGCATCATCTTCCCAAATTAGCCGAACAACGTGCTTTCGTTTCGTTTGCATATGAACAGCTGCAATAAGCTCAACGGACTGATGTCTTTCAAGGCTTTCCATCGGAAATTTATCAGAGACTTCCGAATCAATAACCACATCATTTCCTTCGGGAAATTCAATTCTGACATTTCTGGCTGTGGCAGAACCTTTATTCCAAATCTTGAGCCTATATTTACTACTTCCCAGCTTAATAAATGATGCTCCGAGATCCGCACTTTTCTCTTTAACCGCACCTTCATTTTCTTTTTCTAAAAGAAGGTTGTTTAGTTTTTCTTGGCTTTCGACGAGAGATTTTTGCTTTTTGTTAAAACTAACTGTTTGCCAAGTTGCGTAGCCAGATAACAGAAATGCTAACCCGGCTATCACATCGCCCGCGTCAATAGTTACCGGCATCATTTGAACCTTATATTTTTGCTACCAGAAAATGCTTTCTTCAGAGACTTACGAAGTTCTTCAGCAACGTCTTTAACTACCTCTTCCTTCATCTCTGAAAGATGCTCTTCAATATTTTCGCTATTTTCTTGGATTAACTCGTCTTTATTAAACTCTCGCTCACATGACGCGCAAGTCATAATTTGTATTGTCTCATCAGACCCATCTTCATAAGAAAAGTCTGAACAGCCGCATGTAGGGCAAAGCAAGCTTACACTTCTATCGTATTTTTCAGGATTCATCCTATCTCTCCATCATGTAAGGGGCACGTAACGCCGCGTTAAGCGGACAAAAAAATATGGGTTATAATGTGGAGCGAAGCGAAATTTAACCCACTGTTTTTGTTCCGTTTAAACGCCTTGTTAGCAATTTTGTTCGATAGATACTAACTTAAACAGTTTTTCTAACGACTCATTTTCGGAGTCAAAAATAGCAATATTGATTCCAGATTCACTTTTCACACTTGGATAACGTAAGCCTAAAACATTATTTTCATCACTTGTTTTGAAGCGGAACCTAAAGTACTCCGAAATTATCTGAGTTGGAACATATTCAACATGCTCTCGCCCATCTTTTGAAACAGGTAGAGTTAATTCGTTAACAAGAGGCTTCAAAAAGGACAAATGCTGTCTTGTTTCATAATTACTCTCAGAAAATATACTAGGCATAGCGGGCAAGTCTACAAAGTCTATAACTATGATTTCCTTTAAAGTTTGAAACTTTGCAATAGTCCATTTTTCAGCTGTATCAATCACTTCTTTTTCTGCAGTCACTTGATCATAGGCTACATAAAAATATGATATTCCAGCAGGATTCATTCTTCCTGCACTAGCAATACCTTTTGGTGGGACACCTACATCTGAGAATTTAGTAAATGGAGCTTCCCTGTTACTAACCCTTACTCTGTAAAACTCAGTTCCCGCAGGGATCGTCTTCACCAAATTTTCAGAATTACAGAGCTTGCCTAAAGCATCAAGCATACTTGAAATTGGTATATAATCAGGACGACCAGCTGAGAACTCATCTTCTGGTTCACTCAAGAATAAGTATCGGGTCTTAAACAAAACTTGCTCTTTAAAAGCCGACCACCCGTATGATAAAGCATAAGAAGGGCTTTCTATAGACCAATCATTATTTACATGTTCTACTAAATACAAGTTTGGATCACAGCTATCGGCTATATCTTCACAAAAATCACCAGACCAGCCAGGGTCGAATTCACCAATTACTTCATATATATTCGTATCATCCATTAACCACTCTTTTTCTACCCACGGCATATCAACATCTTGAGCATCAGCATAATATTGGAAAATAGTGTCATAAACACGTTCCATCACCACATTATATGGTGCAGAAATCAACTCACCTTCTTCGCTTGTTTCATCACAATATGAACATGTTTTTGCTGATAGATTATCTTTAACTAAACTCATTAATGCTTCATCAACAACACAATCAGCACATATGAATTTATCTAAGCCTGATAATTGTGGAGATTCGTACATTTCTATCATCAAATCTGAATGGTAACCCAATGGTGACTCCTGATTGCTAACAGCTTATTGAACACCGTTTTGGTGGTTTTTAACACACCAAAACGGCGTATATTACATACCATGATAATTTCACCAATAATTACCTTTGTAAACAAGTAATTAAAAGAGGTAGGAATTAAGCATGTTATTCTGCCCCAAAACGGCGTTTAATAATGTTATTGGTCAAAACTAGGCTTCTACTCAAAAAAGCAGTAAAAATTTAACTTTTTCAGTGTCCGGTTATCGCTCTTAGCTGCCTGTTAGGTGAAGTCCTAAGCTTTTATTTGCGTCTTCTATTTGGCGGTCTTTGCCCTGTAATACGTTTTTTATCGCGATCTTTACGCGCTTTGTTAGTGTTTTTGCGGTTGTCTTTTGGTGGCTTATTTAAGTCGGGCTCGTAGCCTTCAAGCCATTGTGGTGTTAAGCGGGTATCAAGCAGTACTTCAATTTCTTCAAGCAGCCATTGCTCATCTAAGCTCACTAGCGACATTGCAAGGCCTTGCTCACCCGCACGTCCTGTACGGCCAATACGGTGCACATAATCTTCGGCTATATATGGTAATTCAAAGTTAATCACATATTTAAGTGCCGGTATGTCTAAACCGCGCGCGGCTACATCGGTGGCCACTAATACACGCGTACTGCCTTCTTTGAAGTTATGAAGAGCGCGGTCGCGAGCACCTTGTGATTTAT
The DNA here is from genome assembly GCF_055808145.1 of Pseudoalteromonas sp. KJ63-1. The sequence continues at coordinate 2,592,262 of NZ_CM147855.1, forward strand.
CACCATGAATAGATTCGGTTTTTAAACCATCTTTACACATTTCTTTGGCAAGCTTATCGGCCATTTGTTTAGTGCGGGTGAATATAAGCACTTGGCGCCAGTTTTTCATACCAATCATGTGCGATACCAGTTCGCGCTTTCTGTCTTCATCTACTGCGTAAATAACTTGTTCAACCTCTACAGCAGCAGAGTTACGCTTATCAACTTCAATAAGCTCGGGATCTTTGAGCAACTTTTTACTCAGCTCAAATACACTGTCATCAAAGGTGGCGGAAAACAGTAAGGTTTGACGATCGCCTGGGATATGACGCAGTATTCGTCTAATTTCGTCAATAAAACCCATATCAAGCATACGGTCTGCTTCATCAAATACTAAAGAGTCCACGCTTGAAAGCACCACACTGCCCTTCACTATGTGATCAAGTAAGCGCCCTGGCGTAGCCACAATAACTTGTGCTGTTTTAAGTGCTTTGATTTGCGGGCCTATACTTGCGCCACCATAAGCGAGTGCGCCCTGAATATCACTACCAAGAGCATATTTTTCGAAGCTGGCGAATACTTGCTGAGCAAGTTCGCGGGTTGGCGTTAAAATAACCACACGCGCAATACCCGGTTCATCTTTTTTAGGAGTATTTAATAGCTTATGCAATAGCGGCAAAACAAAAGCGGCTGTTTTACCTGTGCCGGTTTGCGCACTGCCCATTACATCACTGCCCGCTAAAATCGGCGGAATAGTTTTAATCTGAATAGCGGTTGGTGTGGTGTAATTATTTTGCTCAATCGCGTTTAATAATACAGGGTCGAGATCAAGTGATGAAAATGATGTGGCAGACATAAGCTTGGCTTTAAAATAACAAAGAACGCTATTATACCTGAGCTTTAGTAATAAAAAAGGCGCTAAATAGCGCCTATATAAAATGAAGTATTTAAGCTGGTTTTAATGTGGCTTTACGTTCATTATAAAATGCAATTAAATCATCTACGGTGCTTTGACAGTATTCACGAATACCCGATACCACCATGTGTTTTTCACCAAAACCCACCTTTTCGCCGTTTTCGAGTAAATTAAAGCGCAAGGTTATTTTGCCGCGTTTACCAGCGTATTCAAAGCTTGGCTCAGCAAACTCAAGGGTCGGTGATTTAATATCAATGTTATTAAGATTAATGATCATTGATTCATAAATAATCATAGGCCGCGCAGGGTTTATCATTACCTCTTGCTTGCCCATTAAAGGAATAATTACATGCGGGAACGCAGCACCTGAGAACTCAACATAATTTTTTATTAAACTGTTTGTAAGTGTTGGGCATTTACTGGTTTTACCGTCGCGTTTAACCTTTAAAATTACTTTTTCGCCATGGTTTACATCAAACTCTTCTCCAGGTTGATCTGGAAAATTTAGCTTGGTATTTTCATCAACCATACCGGCAAAGGTAAACTCCATTCGCTCACTAATGCCATAGCGGTCTAACACTAGAGAAAAAAGTAAGTCTCCTGGTGCGCAAAACTTTTTAGCGTCTTTATCATGAAGTGGGTTGTAGTCGTCGGCCACACATTTAGCAAAGCGACAACCTTGCTCACGAGAAATAGTAACATAATCAGCATGCTGCTGATAAAAAGGACTTAACATAGTGTATTCACTGCTTAAACTGCTTATAACCTATCCATACTACCAGAAAAAAATCTTGAGAGGTCGAATCTGTTTAATAAAGGCGAAAAATGATAATTTGCAACTCGCTAATTTACTAAGTAAATTAGGCAAATACGAGTTTAAGGGATTAACTAATGAAGTATTTTTCTTTATTAATATGCGCGGTTTCATTTTTAACTGGCTGTAATAACGTTACTTACACAACCAATATCGACGACGAGGTTTTATCAGAACACGTTTCAAGCCACATTAAAAAACGTGGCCTAGAGCAGTTTTACAGTGTTCAGGACGCTCTTGATAGAGGTGCAAGCCCCCTTGGTGGAATAAAAGGTGAAAGCTGCGATGTATCAGATGATACGCGAACATCCTCAATTAGCTATAACCGTTTGAAATCACAAGCTATAGAATCCCTTAAAAATGATGTGCTTTATTTAGGTGGCAATGCATTTACACTAGAGCAGTGCCAATCAGTATCCCGCTACAATTGTGATTTAGCCGTTATTTGTAGCGGACAAGCCTATAATTATTAATAGCTCAAAATTATATAATTGAGACTATAACGCTATGTAATTCGTTTTCTCTCATTTCCCCTATCAAACAACAAGCTGTATTTGCCAATGACTTTTTATTTTTTAGCTGCCGCTATTTTATGTGTTTTCCCACAGTGTAAACTCACTGTATTTCGCCAACCATTATGGCAATACTTATTGCTGCTAAGTGTTATTACTGCCTATTATCAAGAGTATATAAATTTAAACGCGGTTGCTGTTATAGCTGTTTATGTGGGATTGTTTCACTTTACGCTATTGGCAACCTCAGCGTTAAAACGTAATGTTCTAACGTCTTTATTTATAACAGCCTCACTCGGGTTAGCCTTACATTGGTTTGCGGGTTTTAATAACCTGCCAATTGTTGTTAATGAACAAGTCACCAGTAACGCAATTGCATTTACCCTGTATTCTAATTTCGATAAAGCATTAGCGGGTTTAATGCTGAGCGCTTATTTTTTTGCAAAAAACAAAACGATAAAGCCAGTAACTGTCGGCTACCCTGCTTTAATCATAATTATCACTATTTTAGCGGCGCTTATAACTGCTTTAACGTTAAACCTTGTGGAATTTGCACCAAAAGTACCTGAATTTTGGTTGTTATTTATAGCTATCAATCTACTTTTTACCTGCGTTGCAGAAGAGGCATTATTTAGGGGAGTGATACAAACTAAGCTTTCAAAACTAATAACCCCGGGCAGGTTTGCATTACTGGCACCGGTGATCAGTACTTGTGTATTTTCACTGGCACACTTTTCAGCGGGTACTCATTATATGCTTGTGGCGGCCGTTGCAGGTTTTGGTTATGGCTATATTTACTATAAAACTAGCCGATTAGAATGGGCCATTTTATGTCATTGGCTCGTTAATGTGTTTCACTTTTTCTTATTTACTTACCCTATGCTGGCAACTCCATCTTAAAACTACAGGCATAAAAAAGCCGCTTAAATAAAGCGGCTTTTGAATCTGTAACCACGATTACGCACTTGGGTAATCGCGGTATGCGCGTTCTATCTTTTTAGCCTGCTTTTTAGAAATACCTAAATGGGCAAGCGCGACACGTAAACGTGCACGCGATAGGTCAGACCCTAAAATTTCCATTGCATCTAATACCGAAGTTGATGATGTTTTGCCGGTAATAGCCACAAATATAGGCTCTAAGAAATCTTTAATTTTAAGCTCGTGGAAGGTAGCGACTTCTTTTGCAATTGCAAAAATAGCAGGCTTTTCAAAGCTACGTAAGCCTTCCAGTTGCCATACAAAAAATTGTAATGCTTGGCGAATAACATCTTCGTCAGCTTTACCGGCTGTTAATAGCGCTGGGTCGTAAGTCGGGATACCGCCTACAAAGTGCCCTGCTAAATCAACCATGTCAGAGAGCGTATTTATACGCGTTTTAGCTTCTGGTAATACTTTAGCCAGCATGTCGCCATTAAATTTCCAGTCAACAAAACGCTGCATTAGCTCTGCATCAGTTAGGTTTTCGCGGATCCACATACCGTTTAACCAGCTTAACTTGTCTACGTCGAATACTGGGCCACCAAGCGATACACGCTTCATGTCAAAGTGCTCAATCATCTCATTAAGGGTGAACTTTTCACGCTCATCAGGCATTGACCAACCCATACGGCCTAAGTAGTTTAGTACCGCTTCTGGTAAGTAACCCATTTCTTTGTAGTAATTAATAGACGTTGGGTTTTTACGCTTAGACAGTTTTGATTTATCTGGATTACGCAGTAATGGTAAGTGACCTAGTACGGGCGCTTCCCAACCAAAATCTTCATAAAGTTTTAATAACTTAGGCGCTGAGTTTATCCACTCTTCACCACGGAAAATATGGCTAATTTGCATATGGTGATCATCCACCACGTTAGCTAAAAAGTACGTTGGAAAACCATCCGCTTTTAATAGCACTTGCATGTCTACGTTTTCCCACGGGATCTCAATTTCGTCGCGTAGGTAATCGTTAAACTTAAAGGTACCTTCGCTTGGGATTTTCATACGTATAACGTACGGTTTACCAGCAGCTAGGTTTGCTTTAATTTCGTCTTCTGTATGATTTAAGCCACGACCATCGTATTTAGGACGCAGACCTTCGGCCATTTGCTCTTCACGCATTTGGTCCAGCTCTTCGCTGGTTGCAAAACAATAAAATGCTTTGCCGTCTTCAACTAACTGATGGGCGTATTTTTTATATAAATCACTGCGCTCAGATTGACGGTATGGACCAAACTCACCACCTACATCAGGACCATGATCCCACTCAAGGCCTAACCAGCGTAAGCTATCCATGATTGCTTGTTCAGATTCAGGTGTGCTGCGAACTTGGTCAGTATCTTCAATACGAAGTACAAATTCACCGCCTTGCTGTTTAGCAAAACAGTAGTTAAATAAGGCAATGTAAGCGGTGCCAAGATGCGGGTCACCAGTTGGCGACGGAGCAACACGGGTACGAATTGTCATGGTAATGTCTCTTTTAATAAGTGAGATGGTATGAAATACCAATAAATATTTTAAGCGGCTACTTTGTTTAAGTAAGCAATAATATCGTTTGATTCATAAAGCCATTTTACTTGGCCATCTTGCTCAATACGTAAACAAGGTACTTTAACTTTTCCGCCTTGCTCTAATAGCTCTTGGCGGTATTGCTCATCATTTTTTGCATCGCGTGTTTCAATTTTTAAGCCTTCACGCTTAATTGAACGACGCACTTTTACACAAAAAGGGCATGCTTTGAATTGATAGAGCTTAAATTGTGCGGTTTGCTGATCAAGCTTAGTTTGCTCTTGCGGATCACGTTTTTTGCTACGTGGCGTAAAAACAAAATTAAAAAATAAGATGATACAACCTAAAACCCAGCGAACTAATTTCATCTTCAATACTCTTTACAACAAATTTAAGGTGCAAGATTTTAACACAAAAAAGCGCAACACTATAAGCGGATTATACGTTGCGCTATATCGTTAAAAAAGTGCTTAATTACAACACCACCATATCATCTCTGTGTAGCACTTCCACGCCGCTGTCGTAATCAAGTAAATGGCTGATTTGATTAGAGTGTGCGCCTTTTATTTTATCGATTTCAAGATGACTAAAGCGCGTTAACCCGCGTGCAATAATTTGCTCGTTTACATCAATTAAGTTAATTAAATCTCCACGTTCAAATTCACCTATTGCACGCGTAATGCCTTTAGCAAGTAAACTAGCCCCCTTAGATTGCAATGCATGCACCGCACCGGCATCAATTAAAATTTGGCCACTACTTTTAGGCCCTGCCAATAACCATTTTTTTCGACCATCTTTAGGCGCGGTAAGTTTTAAAAAACGGGTGCCTGGTAGTTGCTCGCTCATGCATTTTAAAATCACATTTTCATCAGCGCCTTTGGCAATAATCACCTCAACCCCAGCCCTTCTGGCAATATCTGCGGCCTGTAATTTGGTTGCCATACCCCCTGTGCCTAGGTTTGTACCGCTGCCACCCGCAAGTTGGCGTAACTCATCATTAATATGGGTAACTTCGTCAATCAAGGTGGCGTTAATGTCGGTGCGCGGATCGCTGGTGAATAACCCTTGTTGGTCGGTCAGTAGCAGTAACTTATCGGCATTGGCTAAAATAGCCACCAATGCCGACAAGTTATCGTTGTCACCTACTTTTATTTCGCTAGTAGCAACCGCGTCGTTTTCATTAATGATCGGCACAACATCGTAATTTAATAGGGCATTGAGGGTATCGCGGGCATTTAAATAGCGCTCTCTGTCGTCAACATCCGCGCGCGTTAGTAGCATTTGTCCGACGTTAACGCCATACAACGCAAATAAGCTTTGCCAAATATGAATGAGCTGCCCTTGCCCAATAGCGGCCAACATTTGTTTATCTATCAATGTGCGCCCACAGGGTTTTAATAACTGTTCTCGACCGGCAGCAACCGCACCGCTTGATACTAAAATAACGTGATGACCTTGCTTTTTTAGCTCACAGCATTGGCGAACAAGTTCCACCATATGTGCTTTGGCTAACTTATCGGTACCGCCAGTGAGTACGCTTGTACCTAGCTTTACAACTACGACCTGATCCCTTTGCATGTTTTTTACTTAGCGCAATAAATGATGCATTTATTTATACCAGTTCGGTATTTTTGAACAAGTAAAAAATATTCAATCACCCCCTCTGCGTGCTAGGATCGCACTATATTCAACCGTTTAAGTTACGCCTTATGCCTGCCAGTTTATGTTTAATTATTGCCACCTTTTTGTGGGGTAGCTCCTTTATTGCACTTAAATACGCGATTGCGATTTATGACCCAGCCTTGGTGATATTTTTACGTATGCTCACCACTTTACTGATTTCGTTATGTTTGTGGCGCTACGTAATTCGCTTTGAATATTTAAAAGGCGATTGGAAGTACTTATTAGGCATGTCGCTGGCAGAGCCTTGCTTGTACTTTTTATTTGAAGGGCATGCAATGGAGTACACTTCAGCGTCTCAGGCGGGGGTGATTGTTTCTTGCTTACCTATTATCGTGGCTTTTTTAGCATTTTTCATGCTCAAAGAGCATATTAGTAAAGCTATTGTGGTGGGTTTTACGCTGTGTATTGGCGGCAGTATTTTACTGACCTTGCTCTCACCGAGTTCAAGCCAAGCCCCAAACCCGTTACTGGGTAACTTTTTAGAATTAATGGCCATGGTGTGCGCGGCATTTTATACCGTGTGTATAAAACATTTAGCCAACCGCTACTCTCCGCTCACACTGATTGCTTTGCAAGGCGTGAGTGGCAGTTTATTTTTTGCTCCGTTTTTATTATTTATTGAGCTACCCAGTGAAAACCAACACGATTTAACCGCACTAATGAGCATTTTGTACTTAGGCTCTTGTGTTACTTTGGGTGGGTACGGCATGTATAACTACGCGATTAGTAAAGTGTCGGTGTTAACCGCTGCAGCTTACTCTAATTTAATCCCTATTTTCACTTTAATTTTGTCAGCCATTATCCTCAACGAAGTACTAACTCTTGGCCAGTGGATCAGCATATTTGTAGTGTTTATAGGCGTAATGATAAGCCAACGCCATCAAGAGCTGGTAGTAGATATTCCTAACTCAACTTCGGGTGAGGATATTTCTGCCGACACTAACCACCTTAAATCGGTACCCGAGGCCAGCGAATCAAAAGGGTAACAGGTTAATAAATACAGCCCTGATTGATGCAAAAAATCGGTGTTGTACTGATTAATTACCTCAACGTGTGTTACTGAATAATGCTGCACTTGGCCATTTTTAAGTTGTAGAGAAAATTGTTCCCCCACTTTAGCGTTTTTTAAAAACGCAAAGTGGGTATCGTTGTGGCCAGCAATAAGTGCTCCTCGCGAGTTACCAAAATCAGCCCCACCTAATTCCCCCGCAGCTAAAAAGTGGCTCGGCGCAAACGCTAAATTTCTACCACTTGCTCCATCAAGCACGGTTAGTCGCTTACTATGCTTTGGCCATATTATTTGTGCCACCGGGTAACTATCAGCATAAAACCACGGCTTAATTTTTTTATTGGGCGATTTAAGGGTCGTTTGCCAAGCTTGCTCTATTAACACTTGTGCAAGCCACGCCTTTGCCTGCATATATGCACCATGGCCAAACAAGCTCAACCCTAAGGCAAGTAAACCTATGCTTAGCCACTTTTTCATTTACAGTGCCTCACTAACAACAGACCACCTAGAAGTAGTAATGCTCCAAACACAATATGCATTTTGCTTTGCCCATCAGTTTGCGGCAAGCGCATACTCATTCCTTGTGGCATAGTATTAGCCACTTGTGTGCTTTGTTTAGCAACTTCTTTAATAGTGGTCTCTTCTATGGCAATAAACGCAGTAAACGGACTAAGTAATTGATGCTCAAGAGCAAGCTGCTGCACTTGCTGTTTTACTATACTTTGTTGGTTGTATAACAATAACGACTTTATTTTTTGACGTGCCCAAAGCTTATCAATTCCTGTGGCTTTTGAACTTGCTTGCGGATTAAGCTTAACCTTAAACTCTCCATGCGCCGTTTGCCCCGTAAAAGTAATTGCATCGGTAGCGTCTAATTTAATAGCCACCATAATAGGCTCAGCAAAATATAGATCAGGCAAAGGTGAGGGCCAAAAATCTAAGCTCTCTCCATTTTTATTTGTTAACGCTAGATTAGTCATCGCCGGGTGAGCAAGTTTATCAAACAACTGCTGCATTTTCGGCTGCACATCATGAGCACTGCTTATAAAGGTGTAAGTTCCCTTGCCTATATCAGCGGCACGACGCATAAAATAACGGTTAGGCGCACTACCAATGCCCACGGTAAATAAACGGCTATCACCTAAGGTATGCGCAATATGTTTAAATAACTGATCTTCGTTACTTACGCTACCATCAGTTAAAAATACAACTTGGCGCACAAACCCTTCAAACTGTGTACCATCAAGTACTGCATCAAGTGCACCTTTTATTTCAGTTCCGCCATCGGCTTGTAAGTTATAAATAAAACGCTCTGCGCGACGTAAATTAAAGTCACTGGCAATTAATGGGGTCTCACTCATTGCTGCAACCTCATTATTAAAACTGACAATATTGAAGCTATCATCACTATCTAATAATGATAATGCGTAAAACAGGGCTTTTTTAGCTTGTTCAATAGACTGCCCATGCATAGATCCCGAGGTATCAACTACAAACACCATCTCACGCGGTAAACGCTGAGATTGAGTAAACTGATCGCTTGGCGGCATTAACATTGCTAACGCATACTGCTCACCATTTTGTGCTTGCTGGGTAAAAAGTGCAGCTTGCGCTTGCGCTATTTGTAGTGGCTTAAACTCCAGTACAAAGTCTCTATTTATGGCTTGCTGTGGTTTTAGCACAATGCTGTATTGCCCAAATGCAGGGTTTTCAATATTAACTTGATGGTACTTAGCGTTTATATCAACCAATTCTAAGCCTATATCCATGTTAATTGTTAAGCTTAAATCGCTGGCATTTGCCGCCTCATTGGTTTGTTTTGTGTAAACAGGGCTTAACCACCCCTGCGGAGTAAACGAAGGTGTGTTAGTGCTTTTTATCGCATGCTTATCTTGATCATCGTTAACTTCCCCTGTTATTGCATGATAGCGTGGCGTCATTGTGGTTGGAAAATGAATCGCAAAGATTCCGTGTTGGTAATCAATAATCTCTTGATACTCAAGCGTTATAACTATTTCTTCTCCTGGCCCTACATTTGCCACATTTGTAATAAACATATTTGCACGCTGCTGTCGCAACAATGAAGCTTGTTTGCCTGCTTTTTTGGCAGCTTGGTACTGTTTTTCAGCTTGGCGTTTTTTTGCTATTTTACCTTTAATAACTCGCTCGCCAATGCGCATGGTCATTGCTTGCACGGCGCTTTCATCGGGTAAAGGAAATACATAACGTGCATTTACGGCAAAAGGGTTTTCATTTATGTAGTGCTGCGTTACTACAACATGATTAATTAGCCCTGTTAGGGTCATTTTTGCATCGCTTTTTAAAATAACCCCAGGGTTAACCGCCACTCCTTGGCTATCAAACAAGGATAGTTTTGGCGACTGTGCATGGCTTTTAAAGCTGGCCAAAAGCACGATAATAATAAAAATAAAAAGGCTTACCTTGGTAAGCACTTTGGTGGGTTTACTCAACATAAATCACTCCATCGAACGCCTTGCGATTAATTGCTTGCTGTTTGGTCAGTCGTTTGATTTAGCGCACGGGTAGTCAGGGTAACGCGTCTGTCAAAAAAGTTATCTTCAAGGGTGTTACTGTTTGCTATGCTTTGCTGCTCGCCAAATGCTTGTGTGCTTAAACGTGTATGGCTAACCCCCTGTTTAATTAAGTAACTTTGTACGGCGTTTACTCTGGCTTTTGAAAGTAATAAATTTGCTTGCTCTGCACCGCGCTGATCGGCAAAGCCACTTAAATCAAGCGCGAGTTGCGGTTGGCTTTTTAATAACGCTACCAATTGATCAAGCTGCTTGGCAAAATGTGGAGCAATATCGCTAGAGCCTGTTTTAAATTGCACCGTCATTGCCAATAAATTATTAAGCTGCGATTGCGTTAGTTGCTCATTTTGCTGCGCCAGTAGTTCAAGTTGCGCCTCTAGGTGACTGTTATGATTAAGTACGTGTTGGTAGTCGTTGGTTTTCTCTGCCATTACAGTTAAAGCTTGCTGCTGCTCAGCAATGGTTTGCTCAGCCACCTTGGCATCGCCAATCAAACCACCAGCAAATGCGCCTACAAACGCGCCAATTGGCCCACCAACAACGCCACCAATAATGGCACCGGTGCTCAGGCCAACAAGTGTTTCTTTTTTTGCTTCTTTTGATGGGGTATCCGCAGCAAATACTGGCGTACAAAAAGTGCTAACAAGTGTGAGTGCGATTAATGTTTTCTTCATGGTCTATTCCTTACTATTAATAATGGTTGGCAAGCTATTGGTTGGCACTTGCGTTGTATTGATAATTTCAATAGCTGTATTAAAACACCGTGAAGTGGCAATAAAGGGGAGTAAAAATGGCAAACTGCTGAGCAATTGTGGCAAAAAAATGGCAATTGCCTTTTTAACCTTACTTAGCACAAAAACTTCGTTATAGTGCGTCTAAGTCAATATGAGTAATTAATAAAAATGAAAAAAATAGCTATCGTTGAAGATGAAACTGCCATTCGCGAAAACTACATAGAAATGCTGAGCGCTCAAGGCTATCAGGTAAGTGGTTATGAAAACCGCCCTCAAGCAGAAGTCGCTTTTAAAGAAGCACTCCCCGATTTAGCCATTGTTGATATTGGCTTAGGCCATGAAATAGATGGCGGCTTTTTACTGTGCCAAACTTTGCGTTCACTTTCTAAAACCTTACCAATTATTTTTTTAACCGCTCGCGACAGCGAAATAGACACCGTATGCGGCCTGCGCATGGGCGCCGATGACTACTTAACCAAAGATATTAGCTTAGCGCATTTAGCCGCGCGTATTGGTGCGTTATTTCGCCGCATGGAAGCATTAGAGCAACCCGCCGATGCCAACGCATTAATAATTCGCGGTCAACTAACACTCGACACGCAACGCATGCAGGTGCTTTGGCAGCAACAGTTGGTTGATTTAACCGTAACTGAGTTTTGGATGCTGCATTCACTCGCCCAACGACCTGGCCACGTTAAAAGCCGTAATGAGTTAATGAGCGATGCTAAAATTTATGTAGACGACAGCACCATTACCTCTCATGTAAAACGCATTCGCAAAAAGTTTATAGCACTCGATAGCCAGTTTGACTGCATTGATACCGTGTATGGCATGGGTTACAGGTGGGAGCAACCCACATGCTAAGATTTGGCCTACGCAGTAAATTTATTCTACTTTCATGCTTTTTGTTTTTGTTGCCATGGTTAGGCTACGAATACGTATGGGAAATGGAAAAGTTTTTACGCCAAGGCCAAGAAAAAACGCTCGTAGGCACTACACGTGCACTGGCAACTGCCCTGCACGAACGACCCGCTTTATTTGACGAACAAACCAACTTTTTAGATCAAGTTGTAAAAGGCCGCGATCTCTATGCTTATAATTTAAAGAGCCCAATTCAACTCGATGGTAAACTCAGCGACTGGGACGCTTACCAATCGCTATTTTGGCTTTATGACAAACGCTACTTACAAACAGCCGATGATAACCATCAGCTAAGCAACTTATCATTTAGCCACATGGTAGGTAAGTTTGATAATTACTTATATGCAGTATTTAAAGTCACTGACGATGCTTTAGTATACCGTGCCAAAAACAGCCTCAGCATTACCAATAACGATTACGTAAAAGTTGGCCTAAAAAACCCCGATGGGCAATTTAATACTTATGTTATTGCTCCGCGCCAAGATGGCTGGGTCAACGCATTTGATGCCAACAGTAAAATGCCTTTTACTAAAATTCAGGGTTTCTTTAAAAAAACTGACACTGGTTACAACCTTGAGCTGCGCTTTCCTTTGAGTATGCTTGGCAATAAACTGGGATTTGCCATTGCCGATGTTGATAGTAAACAACCAAACCAAACCCCTAGTATTATGTCTACATCGAACTTAAATAACCCGAATGATTTAGGTTCGGTACTGGTGCCCTCCCCTGAAATAAACCGTATATTAAAAGGCATGGGACACAGCGGCAGTCGCATATGGGTGGTCGATAATCATCACCGTGTATTAGCGCAATCGGGCAGTATTCAAAATGCCGATGGCGTATGGGCCGATGGGCTAAAAAATCAAGCGCCAAAAACTGCGTGGCAGCGCTTTGAACAGGCCTATTTACATCCTTTGTATTATAAAATTTTAACGCGTCCTGAAGATGAATTTATAGATACCTTACACGATGTAGCTTCAATGCAAGGCGCTCATTTAGCCAAAGCACTGAAAGGTCAACCGGCCTCGTCTTGGCGACTCACTCCCGATAACAAAGCGGTAATATTATCCGCTGCGTATCCTATTTGGATTGAGGATAAGGTTATTGGCGCAGTTATAGCTGAAGAAACCACCAATGGCGTGCGTACACTGCGTAATAAATCGCTGGAAAAACTATTTAATGTGATTTTAGCGGTCATGTTAATTGGCACAGTCACTTTGTTCTTTTTTGCTTCGCGTATATCGAGCCGTATTAGGCGACTACGAGATACAGCAGAGCAAGCCATTGATGCGCAAGGACGAGTAACAGGCCATATAAATTACAGCGATGCCAATGACGAAATTGGCGACCTGTCGCGTAGCTTTTCAAATATAGTGAGCCGACTTGGTGGCTATACCGATTATTTAGAAAATATGTCGTCGCGCTTATCTCACGAGCTGCGCACACCGGTTGCGGTTGTCCGTTCATCTCTTGAAAACTTACAAAGCTTGCAGCAAAGTGAACTGAGTCAAAAATACCTTGAACGTGCCAGCGAAGGGGTTGAGCGCTTAGGGAAAATAATTACCACTATGAGCGAAGCTACCCGCCTTGAGCAAAGTATTCAAAGTAATGAGCCAGAGCAGTTTGATTTACAAAAAGTGATTAGTGGCTGTATGCAGGGCTACCAGCTTACTTATCCTAACCAGTTATTTACACTCAACATTTGCCAAAGCACACTGCCAATGCAAGGTGCCCCTGAATTTATAGCGCAACTGCTCGATAAGCTAATTAATAATGCCTTGGAATTTAGTGAAGCTAACACAGCAATTGAAGTCAGCCTTAAGCAAAATGAAAACAAAGCAACCTTAACGGTAAGTAATACAGGTACTTTATTGCCTGAGGGACTTACTGAACATATTTTTGATTCTATGGTATCGGTGCGCAGCCAACAAATGCAGCAACAACCGCATTTAGGCTTAGGACTTTATATTGTCAGACTGGTGTGTGATTACCACAAAGGTACAGTAACGGCGCACAATAATGAGCAAGGTAATGGGGTGGTATTTACTGTGAGCTTGCCACTTAATAACTAAAGGTTCCCTAGAAGCTATGCCTCTTTTTTTAACAAGCGATACAAAGTATCCATACGCTTATGCGCTTGCTGCACCTTTGCTTGCGCCTCAACTTTTATAGTTAAGATAAGTAGTAACAACAGATAAAAACTAGGCTGAGCTAATACGTCTGGGAACATCAATGAAACAAATGCGATATAAGCAAAACTGCCAAATAATCCCTTAAAAATATCAAAGGGTTTAGATGAGTGTTTTTCAAACTCATCTTCAAGAACTCGTTTTTTTTCAGCTTCGCTTATCGCTAATTTTGCGTTAATTTGTTCTGGTGTCATTAAATTAACTCCTTTTAAGATAAATACAATTATGGATATGCAGCTTTCACTATTAAGAATGATAAGCAAACTCAATTGTATCGCTATTTGGTAAAAGTGACGAGCAAAAAAGGCTGAAACGTCCTGGGGTCTGTTGACCTTTGCGGATTAAAATTTGTTCAAACTAGGGGCGATTTAACCGCGGCGCGAGGTTTGTAACCTAGTGGGCTAAGTAAAAACCGAGCAACAAAGAGTAAATCGCCCCTAGGCAGAACCCGAAGGGCAGCGCCTGTTTGGCATTGATTCTGCGTTATCGCCTATTTATGGGGAATAACCACACCACATAGGCTCTGCCTTGCCTAAATACCAAACAGACTGCTGCAAATTCAACCTTGAAAGGTCAACAGACCCTAGTTATAGCAAGGACGTTTAAAAATAACTTAATGCAATATTACAATCAGTTTAAGTGACCTTGGGAGTATTAGTGTTTAAAAACGCTTTAATGCAGTCTATTTCAGCCTGCTTGACCGTTTCGCCTATTTCGGGACCTTTTTTGCCGTTTTTAAGCGCGTCTTGCACTATCTGCTTTTTATCCATTTTTTGTAGTTCGTTGTGAATAGCACGTAATTTAGCGGCTTGTGGATAGGGCTTATCCACCAGCGTTTCACCTCTTCCTTGTGCATCACACTGGCACGCTTGAGTAAAAGCAATAAAACGCTCTGGATGCACTAGCGCATTTAAATTAGTGACGATTAATTTATGAATAGTTTGCGGTCTTAACTGTTCAAGCGTGTGGCAAAGTGTATGGTTATCACTGGTAAGCACGCCTATATCACGAAAGCGATTAGGCACTTTTAAACGTTCACAAAAGGCCTCAACTACAGCAACCCCTTCACGTTCATGGCCGCGTAAATTACCGCGTTTTTTATAGCTTAGCGCTTTACCAAAGTCATGGGTTAAAGCAGCAAAACGCGTTTCTAGGTTAAAGCCTAAATCGGCTGCTCGTCTAAGCACTAGCATAGTATGGACAAACACATCGCCCTCGGGATGATGATTTGCAGGCTGCGGGGTGTTTTTCATCTGCTCTATTTCAGGAAAAATACCTAATTCATCTAATGCTTGAAAATAAAGTTCAGGGTGTTTTTCGCCAAGCGCTTTTTCTGTTTCAAGCCAGACTCGCTCTGGTACTAGATGTTCCAACTCGCCTTTATTTTTAAGCTCATGCATTAATTCAGTAGTACTTGGATGAATAGACCAGTCACTACCATAACGCGCTAAAAAGCGAGCAATACGCAATACCCGAACAGGGTCTTCTAAAAATGCGTGTGTGGTGTGACGCAGTATTTTATTTTTTAAATCAGCTTGACCATTAAAAGGGTCAATAATAGTGCCGTTTTCGTCTAGTGCCATAGAGTTAATGGTTAAATCTCGGCGTGCTAAATCTTCTTCAAGAGTTACGTTTGGGCTGGCATCCACCACAAAGCCGGTATAACCTTTACCACTTTTACGCTCAGTGCGCCCTAGTGCATATTCTTCTTTAGTGTTTGGGTGTAAGTAAACCGGAAAATCGCTGCCAATGGGTAAAAATCCGAGTGCTTCCATTGTCTCTGGCGTTTCACCAATAACAACATAGTCATTATCTTTTGATTGTATGTTTAGCAGTTTATCTCGCACTGCTCCACCCACTAGGTAAACTTGCTTTAAACTCTGTTGCACTTTATTCCCAACCACTACTTTTAAGCTTTTCTTTGATGTTAATCATACCTAATAGTCATTAAAAAATCTGTGTTGTTTGCCAAGCTTTATTAAGCTCATTACAATAGCGCATTATTTTTTAATACCTAACAGCGAATGAAAAACCACTCAGCAAAAAAAGAACTTATGTTACTGCCCATCCTTTTGGTAGTTATTATTATGTGTGTTGCAGGGCATTTCTTGCTGCAGGCTAATTTTCAAGACAGCCATTTGGTTGAGTATTTGTTAGCTGCAATCCCATTTGCTATGTTTGGCTTAGTAATAGTAGCCTTTAAAATGGCAGCCAAAAGTGAACAACAAGAAAATGATGAGTAAATAAGTTACTGATAGTTTTTTTCTGCTTTAGTGACTTTGTATAAATAGCGTCTTGATTCTGCACGTGAGTGCTTAGTGGTGAGAATATTATAAAACTGGCTTGCAGTAAGCTGATTTATTTGTGAAAACGCCACACTTCTATTTTTATTAAATATACGCAGAACATTACCCGCCCCGCCGTTATAAGACGAGATCATGGCAAAGTGCTTACTTTTGTCGGTACTAATTTTGTTTAAGTAGTTATTTTTTAAAATACTTAAATAGGCGCTGCCAATATCAATATTATATTTTGGATTAAACAATACTGCTTTGGTTGGTTGCCCGGATACTTTTTTTATTTTTTGGTATACATCGCGCCCTGCGGTAGCCGGGATCACTTGCATTAATCCATAGGCATTGGATGAACTCACCGCATGTGGATTAAAGCTACTTTCGGTTTCAATAATGGCATAAATAAGTGCTGCCGATATTTGATATTTTTTTGCAGCCGCAAGCACATAGTCACTGTATTTTTGTTTTCTTAAATGAGCATTTTGCTCTACTAAATCAAAACTAACCGACGAAATAACATGCCCATATTGACGTTGCTTTTTTAAGTTATTATTTACTAAATAACGCGCAAATCGATTAGCACGCCAGCTATATTTTATGGGTAACTTATCTTGATCGAGCACTTGTTGGTATAAAAACGGCTCGCCTTCTAAAATTGGCGCTTCGCTGGTAAAAATATCGGTTTTATCGGGATCGCTAGAAGTCAGTAAGGTCATCACAATAGCCTGCTGTAACAAGCTTATTGTATTTTTTAACGCGATGGTTTCTACTTTTACAGTGCCTTGCTCAAAATCAATAATGGCACGAGCTTGGTAATCATTACTGTATTTTACGTATTTTTTGGCACTAGGTTGCTGAGTGTTTTGTTTACCCCACTTGCGCCCAACAACGCTTTCTAATGCGGCTAAAAGCTGTTTTACGCTACCAACCTGTGCCTTAATAGAACGGTGTGTTTTTTGTGCTTGCTTGTGAATTGCAACCACGTCGGTAGGATCGTTTTTTACTTGCTTTACCAGTTTATTTAAATCAACAACGGGCGGTAAACCTGACAGTGATTTACAGCCACTTAAGCCAACTAGCAAAAGTATAAACGCATACTTTTTCACACAACATCCTAATAAACTTAATAAATCCTCATTTATTATAATACATGATAACCAAACCAGTCAGGTTTAATTGTTTGTGCTTGACCACTTAGGGTTAGTTTAATATTCAGCTGGCTATCGAGTAAATCTATAGCAAAGCAATCATCAACGTCATGTAAATCATCTTTATGTAGATGGCTAAGCCCTGCGAGTAAATCATTTTTAGCGCGCTGTTTTGCTTCTTCACTACTACTGGCAACATACAAAGCAAAGTCGTGTTGCTCTGCCAGTGAGTCGCTTCTGTAAGCACCTAAGTTAACAAAATAAAGCTGCTTATTTTGCTCTACATAACTATCAACTACCTCGACTTTATAACCATCAATGTGATTAACCGCCATGTAGCTATCCATGTGTACGCTATTTTTGTCGCCTACCCACTGACTTTTAAGCTTGCTATAAGTTTGCTCAATGTCTTGACCTACCACAAAACGTACGTCGTGCATTTCTATGTGGCAACCTTGAATACGCCCACCTAAATACACCATAAATAACTGCATGCTCACTTCCTTTTTTAAATTATATTAAGCTATCTACGTCAATTTCATGCTTTTTAATTAGCTTATAAAAATCAGAACGATTACGCTTGGCAAGCTTGGCACCTTCGGCCACATTACCCCCTGCCATTTTCAGGGTATTGATAACGTAATCTCGCTCAAACTCTTTTTTAGCGTCGTTAAGCGAAAGTGGCTCAACGTTATTTTCATTGCTATTTAACGCACTAAGCACTAAATGTTCAGATATAACGTCACTTGGTGTTAAGGCAACTACCTGCTCCACCACATTTTGTAATTGACGAATATTACCAGGCCAATCATACCTTACCAATGCATGCATGGCATCGTTTGCAAAACGTTTTTCTTTTTGCTCCATACGTTTTGCAATATTAGCGCTAAAAAAGTTAGCTAATAAGCTAATATCTTCACGGCGTTCTCGCAGCGGAGGAAGTTTGAGATTTACTACGTTTAGACGATAATATAAATCTTCTCTAAACTCTTGATTGCTAATAGCTTCAGGCAGGTTTTTATGGGTCGCTGAAACAATTCGCACATTAATGGGGATCTCTTCTTGAAAACCGACTGGGCGAATGGTTTTTTCTTGCAGCACGCGTAATAACTTAACTTGTAAATTTAGCGGCATATCACCAATTTCATCTAAAAATAAGGTCCCCCCTTGCGCTTGCTGAAACAGGCCTTGGTGATCTTTTACCGCCCCTGTAAATGCGCCTTTTTTGTGACCAAATAACTCCGATTCTAATAACTCACCAGGGACTGCACCACAGTTAATAGCCACAAATGGGCCATCACTAACATGGCTGTGCTGATGAATTGCCTGTGCAAGCAGCTCCTTGCCCGTACCACTAGCACCAGAAATAAGTACATTTACCTGAGTAGGACCTAGTAATTTAACTTGCTCTAGCAAATGCAGCATAGCGCCACTGCGAGTAACAATATTGCTTTGCGGAGTAATATCATCATTATTCACCCCATGTATTTCTATGGCTTTAGCTAAGCTATCGAATAGCTCATCTTTATCAACTGGCTTAGTAATAAAGGCAAAAATACCTTGCTTAGTCGCCTCTACCGCATCAGGAATTGAACCATGAGCCGTCATCATAATTACAGGTAGTGCTGGGTAGCGGCTTTGCAATTGTCGGTGCAGTGCCATTCCATCCATTTCATCCATTCTTAAATCGGTGATCACCGCATCAAATACTTGGCTTTTAAGTATTTGTAATGCATTCATGCCACTATCACAGGTTGTTACTTCATAACCTTTTGATTGAATTCGAATTGCCAGTAACTGCAGTAAGCTGGCATCGTCATCAACGAGTAACACTTTAGCGCTTGATGGAAGTGTGACTGACATAGTTACTGCTCCTTGGTTTCTTCACGTAATAAAAGTTGCTGTTCGATTGCAGCTAATGACGATAAGGTTTTTTGCATTTCAGCGTTTAATGCTTGCTGTTGTTTTTTGGCATTTATTTGCATTAACACCTGCTGTTTTTGCAGCCATAAATAGTGTTTTATATCATCAGGCCAATAGTAAGCCTGATCTAGCTTAAGCAATTGACTCATAACAGTATCAGGGTCGCGACTAAGGTTGACGCATGCGGTATTAAAAAATGCCTTAAGTGCTTGCTCCCCTAAGTAAGTTTTATTGTCAGGCGTTAATTTAAAGCCACCACATTGATGGGCATGCCATGCAATAACTTGCGCTGCGGGCGGATACATAAGATCTAGTTTTGGCCGCGGCTTTGGATTGGGCTGGTTGCTTTTATTATCGGGCTGAGTTTGAGCTATTAGCTCAGGTTTAGCTGGTGTTTGAGTGTTTGTTAATTCACACCCAGATAAAAAAACGAGACTGCTGGTTAGCCATAAAATAGCCATTAAACGCGCAGACATATTATTTAACTCCTTTATTTTTATAGGGGATGACAATGTTAAATCGACAGCCTTGCGGCTCATTATGCTCAATAGTTAACTTACCCTGTAACTGTTCAACCGACTCTTTTACTATGGTAAGGCCTAAACCACTGCCTTGAAGACTAATCTCTTTACTGTGTTTACCTTGATAAAAAGCGCCAAAAACATGTTCTTTTTCATGCTCTTTAATACCACAGCCCTCATCAGCAACCTGTATAATTAAGTTATTACTTTCTAAACTTAAACTAATCGACACAGCTTGGTTTGGCTTTGAAAACTTTAAACCATTAGAGATTAACTGAATTAAAATCATTTCAATTAATTCTCTCGGTAAATTAAGTGCAACTGTCGGTAAGCTATTGTGCCAAATAAGCGACTGCTCTCGTGCGTTTAACCTATGTTCAAAATGATTACTTACCTTTTTAATGAGCTGGTTAAATTCCACTTCACTCACATTATCTTTACTGGTTCGAATCGCGTTATAGCTTAACAAACTGTCTATCATAGTACGTAATCGCACCATAGATTGACTGATTAACCCAAGCACTGCTTTTTGCTCATTATTAATCGGCCCAACAATTTCATCGGCTAATAATTCAGTGCCCTCCACCATAGAGGCCAAGGGTGTTTTTAATTCGTGAGTAACATGGCGTAAAAACGTATCTTTTTGCTGCTCTAGCATATGCAATTGCGCTTGCACCCACTGCAATTTGTTACCTAGTTCAATAAGTTCAGCAGATCCCTGCACCGATATTTTTTGCTGCCAATCTCCTTGGCCTAATTTATCAATAACGGAGGTTAAACCTTTTAAACGGCCACTTATCCGCCATAAAAACCCACCCCCAACAAGTAAGGTTAAAGGCGTAAGTGCCACTAACCAGTTTATAAAGGAGGCTTGTAAATTTGTCAGTTTAATTTGGTTTTGAGTGATTTTGGCTTCATTGGTTTCGCGCAGCCATACCGTTAGCTCTGCCAGTATTTCACTAATTGGCACAAACAACTCTGCTTGCTCAAGAGATTCAACCACCAGTTTGGTATGCGCTGTTTTTAGCGTATCTGTTAACTGCTGCCATTGCTGATTGTCTATTGGGCTGCTAGAAAGCCGCTTAAGCTGATTAATATTGTCCAGCGATGACTGCCATTTATCCACGATAAGTTTATCGAGCGAATCGCTTTTTAAAACCCAATTTTGCCTTGTTGCCCTTTCTAAACTGTTGAGCTCTTGTTTAAGTGCATTAAACGACTTGGTTACTTGGTAGTTATTACTGACAATTTGCTGCGTGACCGCTAATTGTTTATTTAATACATTCAAAAATACAATAACCACAATAGACAAAGGCAAGAGTGACAACAGCATGCTCATTACAAACTGGCCAATCAAATTAGGACGCCAATTCACCAATGCTTTATATTTTTCAGCCATGATTACAGGCATACACTAATCCTTCACTACTTTTAAGCGCTCTATTATTCAGCGTTCAACTTATACACTCGCTGAACCAAATACATTTTTGAGAGTAAAACCGTTGCAATGTCGCACGATGGCGACAAGTTAAGCATTTGATTTAAAAAAAGTAAAAAATCCTAACTGAGAAAATGTTGCATAAAAAACACAACCGTCGGTAAATATTACCTATTAAAAACACACAAAAAATTTAAGTTATTGATTTTTAATAAAAATAAAAACTGGCACCATAATTGCATTACGCTTATAAATATTAATTTTTAAAGGCCAAGGAATGATTAGGGTCTGTTGATCTTTCAAGGTTAAATTTGCAGCAGCCTGTTTGGTATTTAGGCAAGGCAGAGCCTATGTGGTGTGGTTATTCCCCATAAATAGGCGATAACACAGCATTAATGCCAAACAGGCGCTGCCCTTTGGGTTCTGCCTAGGGGCGATTTACTCTTTGTTGCTCGGTTTTTACTTAGCCCACTAGGTTACAAACCTCGCGCCGCGATTAAACCGCCCCTAGCTTGAACAAATAATAATCCGCAAAGGTCAACAGACCCTCAAGGTTATTTAAAATCTACTGTATTAATAGCGTTATGTTTCACAAGTATCCATTCATTTGCGCTTGATGTGAACACAGCATTTTACAGCCTAGATAAGGACAGCAACGGCACATTAAGTGAAGCGGAAGCTGGTGAAGATGCATTACTGCATGAGAATTTTGCACAAATAGATAAAAATGAAGACGGACAATTATCGTTCGATGAATTTAAACAGTTTGTAAAATAAAGGAGTATATTTATGAAACAATTAATTGGTGCTTTTTCACTACTATTTTTAGCTATTAGCGCGACGGCATTGGCATCGTCATTAAATGTACGTTTTATGCATTTAGATAAAAATATGGACGGCCAAATATCGCTTACAGAGGCTAAACAAGATAAACAGCTGCTTAAGCAATTTACTGATTTAGACAAAGACAATAACGAGATGATTTCTAAAAAAGAGTTCGATAACTTTAAACTTTAAGCTTAGATTCAAGTTTCGTTTCGTAATATAGAGTTAAAAGCATTTGCCATAATCCCTGAGGGAGTGTGTAAACGGATTTAATGTTGGGAGTTAAATTATGGCAAGTGCTTTCTTTCAATACTGCAGCAATTTAAATACACCATGGAACGCCAACTATGAGAATACTGCTTCCCTTCATTGGTGCTTTACTTTTTATCAGCCAAAGTGCATTCGCACTTGATGTAAAGCAACGCTTTGAGCATTTAGATACAAATAATGATGGGTATTTAACCCACAGCGAGCTTGCTGCTCAGCCTCAGCTATTAAACTCATTTTCAAATTGGGATGAAAATCAAGACAACAGAATTTCTTTAACTGAGTTTAAAAACTACTTAACCACTAACCTGTTCTGAGCATTTATATGAAGCATTTTCAAAATATTATTTTACTAACACTGACTGTTTTTAGCTGTATGAGTTTTGCAACAAGCAGTTATATTGCCGAAAAATTTGAAAAACTTGACCGCAACCAAGATGGCTTTTTAACTCGCTCTGAAGCTGCCAGCGATCCTGCTTTATGGTCACGCTTTGGCAGTTATGACCGTGACAAAGACACACAATTATCATTAAGCGAATACAGTTTGTACGCCAGTAAATAAATTGCCTCCTCAAACAAAGCTTGGTTAACAATATCAAGCTTGAGAAGGTTTAACTCCCATTGTTAACACATCCTATTTCCCCCTCAACTTGTTGCTTGCTTTAGCTAAAAGGTGACTTATACGACGCTTAATAAATTATGCTATTGGTATTCTAAATTTGAGTTTGCTACTGTGATAGTTCAAATAATAGCAATGTGCGTCTTATGCAACTGATAAAAATAATAAAACCGATATTACTAGCAAGCCTTTGTGCCGTCACTAGCGTGGCAATAGCACAAACTCAAGTCATTTATAATGCTAATGGCTACTCACCTTTGTATAAAGGAAAAATGCGCCATGGCGAAGTAAACACATTTACAACCTTAGTTATAAAAGATGGCAAAGTAGTTAAAACAGGTCCAGACAGCTTAAAAAATAGCTTTCCTGGTGCAACCCTAATTGACGCGAAAGGAAAAACTCTACTCCCAGGGCTCATTGATGCGCATGGACATGTCATCGGGCTAGGTAATAATTTGTCGCAACTTGATGTGCGCGGTACAAAGTCGGTAGATGAAGTAACCGCTAAACTCAAGGAATTTTCCAAAGATAAAGAAGGTTGGATCATTGGTCGAGGCTGGAATCAAGAACTATGGTCAAATACTCGCTTTCCTTCGGCCGCTGACTTAGACAAAGCAGTTAACGATCGCCCTGTTATTTTATCGCGAGTAGATGGTCATGCCATTTGGGTTAACTCAAAAGCATTAGAACTTGCCAATATTAACGTTGACACATCAGCCCCAGCTGGCGGAGAAATTATAAAAGATGAGTTTGGTAAGCCCACCGGCATTTTTATTGATAAAGCAGAAAACTTGGTTACTCAACATATGCCTGCAACGTCTGCACAATCGGTCAGTAATGCATTAGATGCCGCAGGTAAACACTTACTGAGCCTAGGCATTACCTCAACTCATGATGCAGGTATTGATAAAACCACATGGCAAGTTTACAAACAACGCGCCGAGTTAGGCACATTACCGCTTAGAATTGTAGCGATGTTAAGTGCAGCAAGCCCCGACTTAAGTGCTATGCTTAAAGCTGGCCGTTATCAAGATGCGCAGGACTTTTTATCTATCCGCAGTGTAAAAATTTATGCTGATGGCGCATTAGGGTCACGTGGTGCTGCGCTTATTGAAGAGTACGCTGATAGAGCCAACCATTTTGGCCTTATGCTTGAAACCCAACAAAAGCTAGAGGAACTATTTACCCTGACTTTTAAAAATGGTTTTAGCGCTAACACGCATGCAATTGGCGATAGAGCGAATAAAATTGTGCTAGATGCTTATCAAAATGTATTTAAGCAAACCGGTGGTATCCTACTGCGCAATCGTATGGAGCATGCACAAATAGTCTCGCCAGAGGATATCCCGCGCTTTAAAACCCTGAAAATAATTCCATCTATGCAACCTGTGCATGCCACATCAGATATGCATATGGCAGAGCAGCGTTTAACCGACAAGCAACTACAAGGCGCTTATGCTTGGCAAACATTTTTAGACCAAGGCTCTACGATTGCGGCGGGATCTGATTATCCTGTCGAACTGGCGAACCCGTTTGATGGTTTATATTCTGCGATAACGCGCATGGATCATAATCAACTGCCTGAAAACGGTTGGCACGCCAGTGAAGTTTTGAGCAGGGAAGATGCATTGCGTGCGTTTACCCTTGGCGGCGCGTATGCAGCGCATCAAGAGTTTAAAGTAGGTAGTTTGGAGCAAGGTAAGTGGGCTGATTTTATACTAATTGATCAAGACTACTTTAAAGTGCCTATTGAGGAGCTTTACAAAACTCAGGTGCTGCAAACCTGGATTGCCGGTAAATTACGCTATCAAAAAGATTCAGCAAAGTCTGAGTAAAAACAAAAAAGGGTTAACTTAAAAGTTAACCCTTTTTTGTATCAGCCTTAGACTGACGATATAACTTAATAATGTGATAACTATTGACCAGAGCTAACAAGCCGTTAGCAAATGCCACCGGCACAGAACCGATTGCTGCACCGTAAAAAGTAAACGCAATACAGCCAAGTAAATTAAACCAACGTAGTTTGGTTACATCGGTCATGGTCAAGGATATAACTAATAATGCAGATGCTAAATAACCTAAATATTCCCAACTCAATTGTTCTCTCCTAGGCTTTAGGTTAATATTACTAGCTAAATTTTAGTACATTATTAAAAACTGCTACGTAGCAGTTTAAATAAAAAAGCTAACTTACCAATAAAACCTTAAAATATGCTGGTTTTACCCACAATTTTTTAATCATTACACGGTAGAATGAAGGCCATTTAACGCCATTAAATAAATAACGGCGTGGGTAAGTTAGCGTAAATTCTTAATCTTAATGCTATCGTCATTAAGGTGTAATAAATAGGACAATTGTCCGAAGAGCATGATTGATGTTTCAATACCATTTTTCCAGTTACCTTGTTGAACAGCTACTGACATTTGCCGGCAGTAGTTATCAGCAATCAAAAAAAGAAATATTAATACAGCAAGACCAACCACTCACTAAGTTGGTATTGGTGCGAAGTGGTACTGTATCGTTTAGTTACGATGTGGGGAATGGCCGACGCCTGCTGCTTGGTCAGCTCGACTGCAACAACACCTTAATTGGTGAAATTGAAGCACTGAATAATAACCCGTGTATTTATACGGTAACCTGCTTCAGTGATGTGACGTACAATCTTATAGAGCTAAAGCATTGGCGTTCATTATTGCTCGATAAACCAGAGTTGAGCCTATACACGGCGCAAACAATTGCTGCTAAGTTCCAAGAAAATCAAAAGATTAACTTAGATAAACTGCTACTTCCCTTAAGCTACAACATTGCTAAAGACTGTTTATTACGTGCAGAGAATAACAACCCCACTTTATTGCGGGCTTATCCTACAGTAAACGCCGAAGCAGAACGCTTTGCAACCACTGAGCGTGCATACCGACGGGTAGTGAGTGAGTTGGTTGAAAAAAACCTAGTGCAACGAAGCACACAAGGGCTGCAAGCTGTCGATATTCCTAAACTCAGTGAATATGTAGATAGCTTTGCACAACTTTAAAGACAATAAAAAAGGCCATTAAGGCCTTTTTTATTGAGCAAAGTCACGTTTATTTTTCAAGTAAAATATCGTGGATTTTAGCTAAATCAGATTTACCTTCAATAATTTCATCCGGCGTTAACCCTGATAATTCATGCGGGAATACTAACCATTCTTCAGACTCATGAATGTAGTAATCTGGTACTGTATCTACTTTTGAGTTTTTTGGCTTGTAGTATGGACAAGCAATACGAATATCACTCGGTAAGTTTAAACGCATTAGCTCAGAAAGCTTCTCTTTTAGCGCCACGATGCTTCGACCTGAGTCAAACACATCATCCACAATCAGTAATGAGTCACCTGCATTCGCGTTTTCAACAATGTAGTGTAAACCATGTACTTTTATTTCTTTTGATTGCTTACCAATACCGTAATAAGACGACGTACGCACCGCAATGTGATCGGTTTCTATGCCTTTGTAGTCATAATATTCTTGAACTGCAATCCCGATTGGAGCACCACCGCGCCATATACCAATAATAAAATCTGGACGAAAGCCATCTTTATACACTTGTGCCGCTACGCGGAATGAATCTTCAAGTAATTGTTGAGCCGTGATATAGCACTTTTCTGACATAGTAAGGATCCCAGTGGTATGTATAATATTTGAGCGAGGTTTAAATGAAATAGATGCCCAAACACGTATTGGCGAAGGATTTTACCGTAAATAAAACAAAATTGCTTGTATGGCGGATAAAAAAATAGGCACCCTTAGGCACCTATTTTTTAACTAATTGCTTAGTCTGAGTTGATTATGCTTTTTCAAGCAAGGTGCGCGCTACTGTACGCATACCTTGTGTAGTTGCACCTGAAGCCCACTGGCTAGTACCACCACCCATATTAAATGCTGCCGCTAAATCAATATGTACCCAACCTTTACCATCGTTTGGCACAAAGCGAGATAAGAAACCTGCTGCATTTGAGGCACCACCATAGCCACCGCCTTTTTGTGCACGGCTGTTTGCTGTATCGGCATACGGTGATGGGCAGTTTTGTTGATGCCACTTTTCAAGCGGTAATGGCCATGCGGCTTCCATTTCTTGTGATGCAAAGTCTTCTACTTCACGTACTAGCTCTTTATCAAGGGCAAATAACGCGTTGTATTCTTGACCAACGGCAACAAGGGCTGCGCCCGTTAATGTTGCTGCATCAATAATAAGTGGTGCACCCGTCTCACCTGCCGCCATTAGGCCATCAGCTAATACTAAACGGCCTTCAGCATCTGTGTTTACAATTTCAACGGTTGTGCCATTTTTGTAGGTAAGAATGTCACCTAGTTTGTATGCATGACCGGAAATTAAGTTCTCTGCACAACATAAAAACAACTTAATGCGCTTTTCTACACCACGATTAATGGCCAGCGCTAAACCTGCAGTTACCGTTGCAGCTCCGCCCATATCGCACTTCATGCCTAACATGCCTTCGCTAGATTTAATTGAGTAACCGCCTGAGTCAAATGTAATACCTTTACCTACAAGTGCTGCGCTTACAGGTGCGTTATCATCGCCAGTTGGGTTGTAATCAAGCTCAAGTAATACAGGTGGGCGTTCACTACCACGACCGACAGCATGAATACCAATCCATTGCTGCTCTAATAGCGCATCGCCTTTTATTATTTGGTAGCTAACATGCTCTGGTGCCAGTGATTGAATAAATTCTGCCGCTTTTTCTGCCAGGCTCTCTGGGTAAATGTCATCGGCGGTGCCGTTAACCATTTCACGTGCCCACGTTGCTGAAGCTTTTAAATCAGCAAGCTCTTTTAAATCAGATTGTGCATTATCAACAAACTCAACACCGTGCAGTACTTTTGGTGATACAAAGCCTTGGTAAAATGCCCATTGGCTCTCTGTACACCAAACATCGCCTTCAAGCACAACACTTTTAATACCTTGGCTTGCAATAGTACGACCTGCTTTTTGCACGTTTTTTAATGTTTCTTGCTCAGATAAATGAACCGTTGCGCCGTGTTCGTTAAAAGATAGTGACGCACTTTCGCCCCAGTGTCCTGGTGCCGATTGCTCGCTTAATTGAACAACAAATTTTTCACTCATGTTAGAATATCCTTGCACTTAAATGTATGGTCGAGTTTACTATAGCGCGCCTAAGTTCCCAACTGCTTGCGGTAAATAACCTCAAATAGTCCGCAAAGTCTTATTTTACTTAGCCTGAATTCTGGTTATATAAGGAAGTCATTAATGAAGTACACCCCGCCATTACAATCTGCTACGTTATTAAAACGTTACAAACGCTTTTTAGCCGATTTAGAGCTCAGTGATGGCAACACTTTTACCGCTCACTGTGCTAATACGGGGAAAATGACGGGCTGTGCTGACTCTGGTTTTAATGCCTTTTATTCCACCAGCAGTAACACCAAACGAAAGTACCCACA
The DNA here is from genome assembly GCF_055808145.1 of Pseudoalteromonas sp. KJ63-1. The sequence goes on from NZ_CM147855.1 coordinate 2,620,550, forward strand.
GTCATTAGAGCTGACGCAAAATAACTTATCACAGCTTATTTGTGTAAATACAGCCGTTGCTAACAAAGTAGTAGAAGAAGCGATTAACGCTGAAGTAATTAAAGAGCTGACAGGCTATCAGCAAGTCCAAAGTGAAGTGAAGTATGGCAGTGAAAACAGCCGTATCGACTTTTTACTTACCCACAGCAGTAAAGCCAATTGCTATGTTGAAGTTAAATCAGTCACGCTGCTGAGTGAAGAGCATCCACAAAGTGGCCAAGGTTACTTCCCAGATGCGCAAACAGTTCGTGGGCAAAAGCATATTCGTGAATTAATCGAAATGGTAAAACAAGGGCATCGTGCGGTATTACTATTTGCGGTGCTACATCAAGGGATCACACAAGTGAGTGCAGCGGCGCATATAGATTCAACCTATGCACAATTACTTAGCGAAGCGATTGCGCAAGGCGTAGAAGTATTAGCTTATAAAGCCCATATTTCTGCCAGTGAGGTAACTTTAGTTGAGAAAGTAGCGTTTGTTGAGTAAAAGCGCGCATTTAAACGTTGGTATTGCGCTACGCCAAAAAAATACTTAGTCAAAAAGTAAAAATAAGTTGTTTTTATTATTATTGCCCATATAACTACGCCAGTTTATAAACCAATACTGTGATAAGAAAGTATAAGTAGTACTTTTACTACTTTTATATCACCAAACAGGGTTAAGCTAATTCGATTATTTAAAAATAAATTTGCCTAGGGTATGAGTTTCTGTTATTTATACCGCCGGCTAATGCTGAGGCATTAAATTAAGGATTTAGGAGAGAGTTATGCCAGACCAAAAAAGACATGGTTTATTGGCTCAAGCCGGTTTAGAACCATACCAAGAAAAACCGGGTGAAGAGTACATGAATGATGCACAACGTGCTCATTTCAAAACAATTTTAGAAACTTGGCGTAATGATTTACGTAACGAAGTTGATCGTACCAAATCACACATGCAAGACGAAGCAGCTAACTTTCCTGATCCCGTTGACCGCGCAGCACAAGAAGAAGAGTTCTCATTAGAGCTTCGTACTCGTGACCGCGAACGTAAGTTAATTAAAAAAATTGAAAAAACAATTATATTAATTAAAGAAGACGAATTTGGCTTTTGTGAGTCTTGTGGCATTGAAATTGGCATTCGCCGCTTAGAAGCGCGCCCTACTGCTGATTTATGTGTAGACTGTAAAACACTTGCTGAAATCAAAGAAAAGCAATCTGGACGCGGCTAATTAAGTATAGCCATGTCTTCTACAGCCGTTACTGCGCAAGTATCTAACTATCGCGGCCGATTTGCACCGTCCCCGTCCGGACCGTTACATTTTGGCTCACTTGTGGCGGCTGTAGGTAGCTACCTTGATGCAAAAGCTAACCAAGGAAAGTGGTTAGTTCGCATTGAAGATATAGACACCACTCGCGTTGTAAAAGGCGCCGCCACCGATATCCTAAATACCTTAGACGCCTATAACCTCAATTGGGATGAAAACGTTGTGTACCAAACACAGCGTCTTACTATTTATCAAGATGCCGTTCACGCTCTGTCACAACAACAGCTTGTTTATGCCTGCCAATGCTCCCGTAAGCAAATAAGAGCCCTCGGCGGTATTTATCAAGGGCGATGTAAACACAGCCAACTAAGTGAGCAAGGTCATGCCTTACGTTTAACTCAATGTTATGCAACCGTTGATTATAGAGACCTTATTCAAGGGCATATTGACGTGGACCCAGCTCTCGCTCATGAAGATTACATAATAAAACGCAGCGACGGTTTATTTGCCTATCAACTGGTGGTGGTTATTGATGACATTGAGCAAGGGATCAACCGAATTGTACGAGGCGCTGATTTAATTGAACCGACTGCGCGTCAAATTAGCTTATTTAAACAGCTAAATTGCCCTATTCCAGAGTTTGCTCATTTGCCTTTGGCTGTAGCAAAACCAGGGTTTAAACTGTCTAAGCAAAATTACGCCCCTGCAATTTGCAAACAAAATCCAAAGCCCACTTTAATAGCTGTATTCGAATTTTTAGGCTTGCCAATACATGAGCAACTAATGGATTTAAACACAGAACAATTACTCGCTTGGGGCGTGGCGCATTTTAACTTAAGCCTTGTTCCTGCTAAGCGCGAAATACAGATTTAACCTCCCATTACGTATTACGTGTGATTAATTCAAATAAAATCGTTAAAAATGGCTTAATTTCAGTGCTGCAACTTAATTTTTTTACCTTGCTGGTATATGATAGCCGCCTAAATATATGCTAATTACATTAAACGGTAAGAATCACGCTTTAAGCGAATACTTGCTGTGATTTTGATTGCAATGGCGAGCAAATCAACCGCTTCTCTAGGAGACAGACTATTATTTCCAAGCTTTTTCAATTTTGTCGACAAATTATCGGCCCAAGTGCCAATAACGAAAATGTCGCAATCAGCAGTGAGCCGTTAGTGATCCCTAGAGGTGAGCATGGTATTTCTCGCAAACAATTTAGCCCAAATGCAATCAAAGTACTCTACCGCCTAAAAGATGGTGGCTATGATGCCTACTTAGTTGGTGGTTGCATTCGCGATGTATTGTTAGGCCAACAACCTAAAGATTTTGATGTTGTAACCAATGCCACCCCTGAGCAAGTAAAAAAACTGTTTCGTAACTGTCGCTTAATTGGTCGCCGCTTTCGTTTGGCGCACATTGTTTTTGGCCGTGAGATTATTGAAGTGGCCACAATGCGCGGCCATCACGAAGCACAAGAAGATAAAAATCAAATTAGCCAGTCAAGTGAACATGGGCAACTTCTTCGCGATAACGTATTTGGTAGCATTGAAGAAGATGCAGAACGTCGTGATTTTTCAATCAACGCTTTATACTACTCGATTAATGATTTTTGTGTTTACGATTACGCTAATGGCTTAGCCGCTATCAAAGCAAAACAAATAGAGTTAATTGGCGATCCTGAAACACGCTACCGTGAAGATCCGGTACGTATGCTTCGCGCAGTGCGCTTTGCCACCAAGTTAGATATGCAAATAGCGCCAGCAAGCGAAAAGCCGATTACCGAATTAGCGAGCTTGCTTGATAATATTCCGCCAGCGCGTTTATTTGAAGAAATACTCAAGCTATTTTTAAACGGCAAAGCACAGCAAAACTTTATAATGCTGCGTCAGTACGGTTTATTTAAGTCATTATTTCCTGAGCTAGACCGTATTTTAAATAAAAACCCTGGTGGACTTGAAGAAACCTTCATAAAGCAAATGTTTGCCAACACTGATATCCGTATTAATGCAGATAAAAAAGTCACTCCTGCATTCGTATTTGCAGCATTACTGTGGTTCCCGCTGATTGAGCGTACTGAAAAAATTAGACGCCAAGAGCAACTATCAGAATACGATGCATTTGCTCAAGCAATTAATAAAGTACTGAGTGAGAATGCCCAACATATTGCCGTACCAAAACGCTTTACTTTAGGTGCCCGTGATATTTGGCATATTCAACAACGCTTAGATAAACGTGCTGGCCAGCGTGCCTATCGTTTAACACAGCAACCGCGCTTTAAAGCCGCTTATGATTTTTTACTATTGCGTGTTGATGCTGGTGAAACTGAGCATACAGAGCTGGCACAGTGGTGGACACAATACTTAGGTCAAGATATTAATGGCCAAAAAGAAATGGTACGAGAGCTTGGTCATCAAGGTGGCCCAAAGCCACGCAAGCGACCTCGTCGTCGTACTACTAAAAAGCCAGCTGAGTAAATAATGCAACGTGTCTATTTGGGGTTAGGTGCAAACCTCAACAGCCCTAAAAAACAACTTGATAACGCTGTTATTGCACTTAAAAGCTTGCCAAGCAGCGAGTTTATAGCCTGCTCGCATTATTATGCGAGCAAGCCTATGGGACCACAAGATCAACCTGATTATGTGAATGCAGTCGCCTGTATCAACACTTCACTTGAGCCAGAGCAACTACTCGATTTAACCCAAGCCATAGAGCTGAAACATGGTCGAGTTAGAAAGGCTGAGCGCTGGGGCGCACGCACACTTGATATTGATATTTTATTATTTGGTGAACACATTTTAAATACCGAACGTTTAACCGTACCTCATTACGGGTTAACTGAGCGAGAATTTGTTGTTTACCCATTGCAAGAAATTGCACCAGAACTGATTTTACCTAGCGGCGCATCTATCCAACAGATAGCAAATACCCTACCGCTTAACGACTTACAACAATTACCACGGTAATTAATTAAGGCCATTGTCTGCGAGAATATTATGTCTAAAATAACCGTTTCAACTTTGAATAAAATGAAGGCTGAAAGTAATAAAATCACTGCGTTAACAGCTTACGATGCTAGTTTTGCTAAGTTATTTCATGATAACGGCGTTGATGTTGTTTTAGTTGGTGATTCTTTGGGTATGGTATTACAAGGTGGCGATGATACCTTAGCGGTTACAAACCAAGAAATTGCCTACCATACTCGCTGTGTGCGCGCAGGAAGCCGTGATTTATTTGTTATAGCTGACTTACCGTTTATGACCTACGCAAACCCAAATGATGCGTGTAAAAATGCTGCAGAGCTGATGCGTGCAGGTGCTAATATGGTCAAACTTGAAGGCGGTGAATGGCTGCATGACAGCATTAAATCACTCACCCAACAAGGTATTCCAGTGTGTGGCCATTTGGGGCTTACACCGCAATCTGTGCATGTATTCGGTGGTTTTAAAATCCAGGGCCGTGAAGAAGCGCAAGCGCAAAAAATTATTGCCGATGCAAAAGCATTAGAAGCCGCAGGTGCTCAACTACTGGTGCTTGAATGTATTCCAAGTGCCTTAGCAAAACGCGTTACAGAGTCATTGAGCATCCCTACAATCGGGATTGGTGCAGGTAATGTAACCGATGGTCAAATTTTGGTTATGCACGACTTGGTGGGCATTTCTGCAGGTTATATTCCTAAATTTTCAAAAAACTTTTTACTCGAAACAGGCAATATGCCTGCTGCAGTTAAAAAGTATTGTAACGATGTCAAAAGCGGCGTATTCCCAAGCGCTGAACACGAGTTTAAATAATGCAATCAATCACTGAAATAAAATCATTACGCAGTCAGATTAGAACCTGGCGCCAAGCCGGTTTAAGCGTGGCATTTGTTCCTACTATGGGCAACTTACACCGTGGTCATTTTTCACTGGTAGAAAAAGCTAAAACACTGGCCGATAAAGTGGTAGTGAGCATTTTTGTTAACCCAATGCAATTTGGTGCTAACGAAGATTTAGACAGTTATCCGCGTACTCTAGATGCTGATAAGCAAGGGTTAGCTGATCTTGAAACAGACATTTTGTTTATCCCCAGTGTTAAGACTATTTACCCTAATGGTTTAGGCGCGCAAAGCTTTGTTGATGTGCCTGGTATTTCAATGGGATATTGTGGTGGTTCACGCCCAGGTCACTTTAAAGGCGTAGCGACTGTTGTTACTAAGCTATTTAATTTAGTACAGCCTGATTATGCTTGTTTTGGTGAAAAAGATTTTCAGCAGCTACAAGTTGTTAAAACCATGGCTACTGACTTATCAATACCAGTAGAAATTATTGGTGTACCTACCATGCGTGAAGTTAGCGGCCTTGCCATGAGCTCGCGTAATGGGTACTTATCAACTGAGGAAAGACAAACCGCTCCTGCTTTATTTAATACCTTAAAGCATTGTGCGCAGCAAATAAAAAGCGGTAATAAAGACTTTGCTACATTAGAAAGTGAAGCAAAGAACGCATTAGAAAACGCAGGCCTAAAACCAGATTATTTTTCGATAGCTCAACGAGATACATTAAAAGCTGCTACACTCGAAGATACACGATTTGTAATTTTAGCTGCCGCCTTTTTAGGTAGTGTTAGATTAATCGACAATATTCAGGTTGAAGTTTAATACTGGTGTGGCCTCATTTTAAGGATAAGCATGAAAACTTTTTTAAAACTAGCCTCGTGGCTTTTTCGTTTGCAGTTATTGCTGGCTGCCAGAGCCAGCCGGGGAATCCAGCACTTAATCAGTGTGCTCAACAAAGTTATCAATGTGAAACCAGCTGCGAACAGCAAACAACCACCGATAGTCTTAAATCGCAGGTTTGTTCATCAAAATGTATTGAGGCTTACAATCAATGCAAAGTACAAGCTGAAAACTTAGGTAAAGCAACAAACTAAATAATATTAAGTAAAACAAAAAAACCGCTCAATGAGCGGTTTTTTATTATTTGCTTTGGCTGCTAGCTGCTTATTTCAAGCCTAACTTTTTAAGCTCTAGTTCAACTAACTTTGCAGAAAGTGGTACATAGCCATCTTTTTCTACTATTTTTTGACCTTCTTGAGAAAGTACCATCTTTAAGAACTCAGCTTCTACTGGGCCAAGTGGCTTATTTGGGTGTTTATTTACATAAACATATAAAAAACGTGATAGTGGGTATTTACCTTGTGCTACGTTTTCAAGTGTAGCATCAACAAAGTTAGTGCCTTTTTTCGATAACGGAACAGTACGCACACCTGATGTTTTATAACCAATGCCAGAGTAACCAATCGCATTTAACGACGCTGAAATTGACTGTACAACAGAAGCAGAACCCGGTTGCTCGTTCACGTTATTACGAAAATCACCTTTACATAACGCTTTCTTTTTAAAGTAACCGTAAGTACCTGATACTGAGTTACGTCCGTATAATTGCACGTCTTTTGCAGCCCAATCACCTTCTAGACCAACATCACTCCAGCGATTTACTTGCTCTGATGCACCACATTTACGAGTTGATGAGAAAATAGCATCGATTTGATCAATGCGTAGTCCTTCGATTGGGTTATCTTTGTGTACAAATACGGCCAACGCATCAATTGCTACACGCACTTGTGTTGGTTTGTAGCCATGACGCTTTTCAAATGCTTCAATCTCTTTTGACTTCATTGCACGGCTCATTGGACCTAAGTTAGCCGTACCTTCAGTTAGTGCTGGTGGCGCAGTAGACGAACCTGCCGCTTGAATTTGAATATTTACATTTGGGTAAATACGCTTATATTCTTCAGCCCAAAAGGTCATCATGTTGGCTAATGTGTCAGACCCTACTGATGAAAAGTTACCTGATACACCGCTAATTTTTTGATACTCAGGAATACCGTCTTCTAATGCAACCGCTTGTGCAGATACAAATGTTGTAACAGCCACACCCATTGCGGCAACTAAGTTTTTAAATTTCATTTTGGGGTTCTCCAGTTTGTTCGTCCCATTTCCTAACTGCGGTTCACTCTAAAGTGAGTACATGACAATGGTGTGACTCTTAAATGACACTTTTATGACTAGCTGTATTACTCGCGACTAACGGCGAAATAGCGATAAGTCTATCGCTTGAAAACGCGAAAGAAAAACAAGAACCTTTACCCAGTTCACTGTGAATTTTTAATTGACTACCGTGGCGAGTAAGTACATGTTTAGTAATTGCCAAACCAAGCCCAGAGCCACCTGTGGTACGGCTTCTGGCTTTATCTACTCGATAAAAACGCTCAGTTAAGCGGTTAATATGCTCAGGCGCAATACCATCACCATTATCGGTAACACTAAAGCATGCTTGTTCATTGTTGCGCTGCCAAAGCACCTCTATTTTACCGCCTGGTTTAGTATAATGAATGGCATTAAATACTAAATTTGAAAATGCACTTCTAAGTTCATCCTCAGCACCGGTAATATCAAGTGACGCATCAATCTTAAAAATAAGTTGATGACTTTTGTCTTGATTAATAGATTTCGCCTCTGTTTCAATTAAATTTAATAATCGTGGCACATTCACCGCTTTGTCATTACTGTGTTGCTTTCCCCCTTCGATGCGCGATAACGACAACAGCTGATTCACCAAGCTATCCATTCGTTTACATTGCTCTAGCATAGTGGTTTGAGCTTTATTCCACATTGCAGGCGGTGGGAGTGAATCACTATCGAGCATTTCAAGGTAGCCGGTAACAACTGTTAAAGGGGTTCTGAGCTCATGAGAGACGTTTGCTACAAAGTCTTTACGCATTTGTTCAAGTTGCTTTAAGCGAGTAACATCGCGTACCACTACCAACAACTGTGTATTAGCATAGGGCATCACCCTAAATTCAAGAACTTGCTCAACACTGTGGCCACTTTCAAGCTCCAATGCATCGCTAAACTCTTTTCGGCGCATATATTTAGCAAATTTAGGATCGCGAATTAAGTTATCTAAGCGCTGACCATGATCAACCGGCCACTGTAACCCTAATACTTTGAGTGCAAGCTGATTACACCACACAATTGATAAGTCGTTTTGTAGCACAACAACGGCATCGGGTACGGCCTCAGCGCCGTCGCGAAAACGCCGTATCAGTTCTGCCAGTTCATTACGCTTTTTACGATTGCGATGTTGCAGCTGGTAAATACCTTCAAATACTTGCTCCCACGACCCCTCCCCTTCAGGCGGATTAAAACTGCGTTGATTATGCAGCCAGTCACTTAAGCGATAAAGCTGATGGTAATGCCACATAAGTAGCGAAAAAGCGCCCAAAAACAACATCAAAAATGGGGCACCAATAAGCACCCCAATTAAAAGCAAAGGTATAAAATAGACAAACAGCCGTTTGGTTAACGCCTGCTTGTTAATAACTCGATACATACACGCTCTTTACCTTATAAACGCTAGCAGATAGTTTGACTATGCTAGGTTAATAGATTGCTACTTAACTTAGTAAGCTTAATTATAAAGCACAACTATAATTTACTCGAAAAGCGATAACCAGCTCCGCGTACCGTTTGTACTAATCGGTCATGCCCAAGCGTAGCAATCGCTTTACGCAAGCGACGGATATGAACATCTACAGTTCTATCTTCAACATAGACATTAGTACCCCATACATGATCAAGTAATTGCTCTCGGCTATATACACGCTCTGGATGGGTCATAAAAAAGTGTAACAGTCGAAATTCCGTTGGTCCCATATCAAGCTCACTGCCACCTGAAGTCACACGATGCGAAATAGGATCTAAACGCAAACCATGTACTTCAATGGCCTCTTCAAGTGAGGTCGGAGCAACACGACGAATAACCGCTTTAATACGCGCCATTAACTCTTTAGGTGAAAACGGCTTAGTAACGTAATCATCAGCACCGACCTCTAAACCGCGTATTTTATCTTCTTCTTCGCCGCGAGCTGTCAGCATAATGATAGGTATTTGGCGTGTGTGTTCATTTTGTTTGAATTTTTTAGCGATTTGAATTCCACTACCGCCAGGTAGCATCCAATCAAGTAACACCATATCTGGATAAGGTTCAACCATTGCAGATATTGCAGAATCATAATCTTCTGCCTCAATGGCTTGAAACCCATTTTGTTCTAAAACAAAAACCAACATTTCCCTGATAGGTGCTTCGTCATCAACGACTAATACTTTACGTGACATTCCAATTTATCTCTTAGGCTATTGAGTAGGTTTCATTATTATGACTAAGTATGACATTTTTATTAAAGTGTAACGTGGAAATCAAAATGAGCGTAAAAAAAACACAAAATAGTGACAAAAAATTAAATATGTCACCTTTGCATCATCATAAGCTGTAAATAAAAAAGCGGTTTAAAGTATAAATAGCTTAATAACTGCGCGTAGTTTTAATATTATTTATGAGATCATCAAATTACTAAGCGACGAGTTTTAACAGCTATATTTTTAGTCTGATCATAAAAGCCGACTGCGCCACGACACTATTTAGATCAGCTTTATTAAGATCTTAAATATCAGGATCAGAGTTTTATCAAGCAGATCCCTTTACGGATCACTATTTTACCCACTACTAAAGCTAAACCAATGATTTTTTGTATGATTTTCATTCTATCATTGCGCTTTCCGATGCCTAAATGAGTAAAACAAGCTCATTTTAGCGCTTTAGTTAGTAAAGTAATGATCCCAGATGAGACCAGTTAGTAATCGAGTGATCCCAAATTAATAACTAGGTAAAATACTGATCCCCCACAGATCAAAAAAGCCAGTGCATAGGCAACTGGCTTTTATAATGAGTGCGAGAGTATCGCTATTATTGGCTCATTACTTTATTTTTGGGTTTAGCTCACCGCTTAAGTATTTAAGGTGCATTTCATCCAATGAAATTGGCTTAATTTTACTTGCTTGGCCTGCAGTACCAAACGCTTCGTAACGGGCAATACAAATATCAGTCATCGCTTGCGTTGCAGCAGCTAAGAACTTACGTGGGTCGAAGTTAGACGGGTTCATTGCTAAATGACGGCGAATTGCACCGGTAGACGCTAAACGTAAGTCGGTATCAATGTTCACCTTACGCACACCGTATTTAATACCTTCAACAATTTGCTCAACTGGCACACCGTAAGTTTCTGGGATCTCACCACCGTATTGGTTGATCACTTCTAACCACTCTTGTGGAACAGAAGACGAACCATGCATTACTAAATGCGTGTTTGGTATACGCGCATGAATTTCTTTAATACGATCAATCGCTAAAATATCGTCGGTTGGTGGACGCGTAAATTTGTAGGCACCGTGTGATGTACCACAGGCAATAGCCAGCGCATCAACATGGGTTTTATTTACAAAATCAGCCGCTTCTTCTGGGTTCGTTAGCATTTGCTCTGTAGTAAGTTTACCCTCAGCGCCAACGCCGTCTTCTTCACCCGCTTCACCAGTTTCAAGTGAACCTAATACACCTAACTCACCCTCAACTGAAACACCACATGCGTGTGCCATTTCAACTGTTTTACGTGTTACATCAACGTTGTAATCGTAGCTTGACGGAGTTTTGCCATCGCTCATTAATGAGCCATCCATCATAACTGATGAAAAACCTAACTGAATTGAACGTTGACATACACCCGGTGACGTACCGTGATCCTGATGCATAACCACGGGGATATGTGGCCATTCTTCAACTGCCGCTAAAATCATATGACGAATAAAAGGTGCACCGGCATACGCACGTGCGCCCGCAGAACCTTGCACAATAACAGGGCTGTTTGTTTTATCAGCCGCTTCCATAATTGCGCGCATTTGCTCTTGGTTATTTACATTAAACGCGGGTACACCGTAACCATGCTCAGCGGCATGATCCAGAAGTTGTCGCATACTGATTAAAGCCATTGGGTATTCTCCAATTTATCGGTAGTTATTTTACTACCTAGTTTGAACGGATTTGTTAGTTTGGCGCAATCACTGCGCCATGAATTAAAAGGCAAATAGCCTAAAATTCATATTATTAACGACTAAATAAAAGTGAGAGGTATTTACTCGTTAATTGTAGCAGATGTGAAATAAGCACATCTGCTTTACGGCTAGCTAATACCCAAAGGTATTATTTAGCGCGTGATTCTAGCATTGCAACTGCAGGTAATTTTTTGCCTTCTAAAAACTCTAAGAACGCACCACCACCTGTAGAAATATACGATACTTTATCACTAATGCCGTACTTATCAATTGCCGCTAGGGTGTCACCACCGCCTGCAATAGAAAATGCTTTCGAATCAGCAATCGCTTTTGCAATGGCACGTGTACCATTACCAAATTGATCAAACTCAAACACACCCACTGGGCCATTCCATACAACAGTGCCCGCATTAGCAATAATTTTTGCAAGTTGATTAGCAGTATCAGGGCCAATATCAAAAATCATATCTTCGCTGTTGACTTCACTTACATCTTTAAGTGTTGCTACAGCTGACTCTGAAAACTCATTACCTACAACAACATCTGTGGGTACCGGTATTTCGCCATCGTTGGCTTTCGCCGCAGCGCATAAACGATTTGCTTCATCCATTAAATCAGCTTCATAAAGTGACTTACCTACAGGATGGCCAGCAGCGGCAATAAAGGTATTGGCAATACCACCACCGGTAACAAGCTGATCAACAATTTTAGACAATGAATCAAGTACCGTTAATTTAGTGGATACTTTAGAGCCACCCACAATTGCTACTAACGGACGAGCTGGGTTATCAAGTGCTTTACCTAATGCTTCTAGTTCAGCCGATAATAATGGACCAGCACACGCTACATCAGCAAACAGACCCACACCATGGGTTGAAGCTTGTGCGCGATGTGCAGTACCAAAGGCATCCATTACGTAAACGTCACATAATGCAGCTAATTGCTTTGATAAGGCTTCGTCGTCTTTTTTCTCGCCTTTATTAAAACGCACGTTTTCAAAAACAACCACTTCGCTATCTGCAACATCAACGCCGTTTAAGTAATCTTTTTCTAGGCGAACAGTTTGCTCAAGTGCATCATTTAAGTAATCAACAACGGGGGCTAATGAAAATTCGTCTTCGTATTGCCCTTCCGTAGGACGGCCTAGGTGTGACATAACCATCACTTTTGCACCTTTTTCTAGCGCAAGTTTGATAGTAGGTAGTGCAGCACGAATACGTGCGTCTGACGTCACTTTACCTGCTTTAACGGGTACATTTAAATCTTCACGAATTAATACACGCTTGCCGTTTAAATCTAAATCTGCCATTTTTATGACCGACATGAACATCTCCTTAGTTAACGATACTGAACCTGAAATTAAAATATTACTTAAATGCCATCATAGCACGCGCGGTATCAAGCATGCGATTCGCAAATCCCCACTCGTTATCACACCAAACTAATAACTTTATCAGGCGTTTATGACTAACACGTGTCTGTGTGCCATCAATAATACAAGAATGGGGATCGTGATTAAAATCAACCGATACCAGCGGCTCTTCGGTGTAACTTAAAATACCCTCAAGCCTATCTTTAGCTTGTGCTTTAAGCGCACTATTAACCGCACTTAAATCTACATCGGTATTTACCGTGACACTTAAATCCATGGCGGTCACATTAATAGTCGGTACACGAACGGCAATGGCCTCAAAGCGGCCTTTAAATTTAGGTAAAATACGGTCGATACCACGGGCTAACTTTGTGTCTACCGGAATAATAGATTGGCTGGCGGCACGAGTTCGGCGTAAATCATGGTGATACGCATCAATCACTTGCTGATCGTTCATTGACGCATGAATAGTTGTAATAGCGCCAGATTCAATACCAAAGGCATCATCGAGTACTTTAATAACAGGAACAACGCAGTTGGTGGTACACGAACCATTAGAGACGATAGTATGCTCGTTTTTCAACTCATCGTCGTTTATGCCATACACAATAGTCGCATCTACATCATTATCAGCAGGGTGCGAAAACAACACTTTTTTAGCACCTGCGGCAATATGTAACTGTGCATGCTCACGTGAGTGATACACGCCGGTACATTCAAGTACCACGTCAACACCTAGCGTTTGCCACGGTAATTCAACTGGATTTTCTTCACAAAATAACGCAATGGTGTCATCAGCAACGCTGATAGTGTCTTCACCTAGTTTAACTGGGAAGCTAAAGCGACCATGAGAGGTGTCGTATTTTAATAAATGGGCAATAGCTTCAGGGTCGGCTAGTTCGTTAATCGCAACAATTTTAATCTCGTCGCTTAAGCCTGATTCGTATAGTGCGCGGACAATATTTCGACCAATACGACCAAAACCATTAATTGCAAGTTTGATTGCCATGAAATATAAAATCCACTCTAGTTACGTACAGAGAAAGGCAGCGTCGCCTTTTAGATGGCGGTATTGTAATCGACCTTGGGTCTGATTATAAGAGCCAAGCATTAGAAACTTTGAATTAACATTTAAAAAGTGCCCATTAGAATCCTTTGTTTAAGCAACATATTAACGCTTGTTCAAAAGCCACCGCCAATATTTGTGCTATCTCCTGCACCTCCACCAAAGCTTTTAGGCACGTTTACACTCCTATCTTGCGTACGATAAAATAGCCACAGACCAATTGCTGCAAACAACGGAATTAACCATACTAATAGTATTTGAGCGGCTTTTTGAAACACTTCTAAGTCATCTCGCTTTATCAAAAACACACTCACTATTACATTCAGTAACGCAATAACACCAAATCCAATATATAAATAGTTTAATTCCATTGTGTGTCCTCATTGTTATTTTATTTCTAAGTCAAACACTACACTTATTGATGATGTAAAAATTATTGTTTCATCCACATACCGCACCTGTTCGAATGGATTTGAGTTAGCACCCGAGCCTGAAAAAATAAAACTCTTTACGTTATTTGTAGGGTATCTTTGATGATTAGCAGTTGAATTAATACTATAAACTTTTCCAAGTTCAGCGCCAAATGCTTCAGCAAGTATGCTTCCCTTAGCTTTGGCGTTATCTATTGCTGCTTGTGTTGCTTTTGCCTCTAATTTAGATCCTTTTGAAGATAAGCTTTCAATTTCCATAACATTATTTATTTTTACGCTTTGTGCAAATTCAATAAAATCATCTGTTCTTTCAATTTCTTTTAACGTTACTTTAATTCTTTTTCGCGCTAGGTACCTTTCACCTGAAACGGTACCTGTTTCTATACCAATCATATTATTTATATGACTTGTTAAACCAGAGATAAAAATATCGCCTTGCTCAATGCCATATTTATCTGCTCCTTTGATTAGCAAATTAACTCGGTTATCAACGTCACGTTTCGCCTCAAGCAACGTATCTTTAGTGCTTATTACTTCAAAAGAAATGTTAGCCATATCAGGCACTGCCAATATCTCAGCAGTACCTTGCACTGCAATATGACGATTAGCAGGTAAGCTTGAATTAGCAAAAGTGATGAGTGGGAATAAGGTTAAGAAAATAGCAGTGATGAGTTTCATATTACTCCCTAATACAATGTAAATTAATACTTTTAATATTGAAAAGCTAAAGATATAGTCATTACATAACCTGTTATTATGTGTAACTTAGTCAATTAAACCTTAATTACCAATGGAAAGAAACATGGACAAACAAAAAGTTGAAAGGATATTTAGTTGTATTCCTATGGCACTTAAAAATATTACAGGTTATTTCAAAAATAATTTCAATGAATCAGGGCAAGAGATAATAAATAATGCAAATGGCACAATTGCAGTAGTTATAAAGCTACTAGCTAAAGAAAAAATAGACCTTTATTTTGAAAAACTAGATGACAACAAACTTAACAATTTTGGAATAAATACTTATATAAAAGCCTCTTTGAACCAACTAAGCCTGTCTTTGCAAGAGCATCAGGGGGATTTAACAAATGATTCGTTCACTAAAGAAACTGACTTATATAGTATTTTTGAATTCGATAATAGTGATGTCAAAACTGAAAACCTAATTAATTTATTTTCTCCAAAATATCACCCAGCTATTGATGCAACTAAAATAAAAACAAAAGTACTATTAAGCCATTTAGGGGAAGAAACAAGAGTTATAAATAAAGTAATTCACCACTTTAATAATAATATAGAAAAAACCGTTGAACTTGAATTCGGTGAAGTATATGAAAAACACCTTGAGGAGATTAATGCTCTTCGCGTTCATGAAAATGAAGCTAAGATTTTATATGACACATTTAAATTAAAAGATATTGGGTTTCAAGATAATGAAGACTTACTTTACGAAGAAACTTTTGCTTATTGGCAGCCAATCACAGAACTAAACAAATCATCAAAAATCAGCGATTTAAGCTACAAAGAAATTATCAAAAAAGAAAAAAGCCTCGAACCAATAACTGAACTTATTAACCAAAATTATGAATGTGAAACTAATGATATAAATAGGATAACTTTTATAGTAGCTGATTTTGGAAAGGGGAAGTCAGTATTTCTAAAATATCACGCGGCTGAATTAGCAAAAAAATATTCAGAAACTAAAGATGGTTATTTTCCCATATATTTTAACCTCAGAAACTTTTCAAACTACCAATCAGAAGGTAAATTAGGAGTAATTGATGACTTTTTACAAACCGATTATGGTATTAAAATTGAAGATAAATACTTTAAAAGTAAAAAGTATCTATTCCTAATTGATTCTTTAGATGAAAGTGGGGAGTTAACAAAAACAGCTATAGATAAAGTTGTTTCTTCAATAAAGTCAATTCAAAACTTAGATAAATCTATATGTAGAAAAAATAGAATAATAATAAGTTCTAGACCTTTCCCTGATGGTTTAGAGGAGCAACTTAAAAAACATGAACCTTTTACAAGAAAAGTAAAAAATCTAAACAAAGATCTCCCCCACTATATTAATTTATACGGTTTTACAGCTAAACAATTTAATCATTGGCTAAAGCACTCATTAAGTAAAACTACGCCACTAATATCAGATGATATACATAAGAAACTATTTGATGAGGGTACATTGTCTATCGAAGAGTTAAAAAGGCCTATATTTTCTTATATGATTTATCAATTAATGATAAACGATATTAACTTTGAAGACATTGGTAAAATAGGTATATACCTCTCTTTTATAAATTTACTGACAAAAGACGCGAAGCATATAGAAGATTCAGACATCGAAGTTAACTTTTTGGATGAAATTAGGTATAGAAACATTTTGCATTCAATTGCAGCCCTATGGGGATTTCAGAGACAAGATGGTAAACAAGGTATATTGAAAAAGGCTGATATTTGCAGAGTTATTGAAGGGAAATACTCTACTGAAAGTGATATTGATATACTAGATAGATATAAAAACAAAAATGTAACAGAAATAAAGTTCTTATCACACTCTTACTTTGGAGAGAAGGATAATTTACTCCACTTTCATCATCAATCATTTGCTGAAATATTACTCGCAGAATACTATTTAAAGGTATTTATAAAATACTCATTAGACAAAAACACAGATCTTGATATAGCACGAAGCAAACTTAGCATTGGTTATCCAACAGAACAATCTATTTATTTTCTAAAAGATCTTATCGTTTTACTTAAAGAAACAGTAAATAATGATAATAATTCAGAAAAAGTGAAAGAAAAAAGAAAGTTATTAATTCCACTTTTAGCATCATTAGCTCAGGAAGAAAATAACCCGCTTTACTCTAATGATTTATTTTACTCTTGGTTTGCAAATAGTGTAGACGGAGATATAAATAAATATTTATTAGATAATTGGCCTATAAACAATGAAAAGCTAAATAAAATAATAGATTTTTCAATAAAGGTAATTGAGAATAAAAATCAGATATTATTAGCTAAATTCACAGCAGTTACAGCTCTTTTCAATAATGAACTATCTGTATTTAACAATAGCAAAACACGTAACATACCAGCTGATCACGATAAATGGATCGCACTACTGGTAGGTAATTTACTATTTACGGATCAAGAAAAAGAACTCTTTTTTAACAGAAAAATAAAAAATCAAATTCATCTATTTGAAATGATGAAAAATCATAACTCAACATACAGTATAGCAGCACCAAATTGGGCAAAAGAACATTTGATAGGTACATTATTTCACAATAGTGGTTTCGGTAAGTTCAACTGCTCACATATAAACTACAGTGGCATTGATTTCTCTTATTCTGAATTTGAAGGTTTAAGTATGAGATACAGTGATTTTTCTAACTGTAATTTTTCATATTGCAAATTTAAAAATGTTGATATTAGCAATTCGAATTTAAGAGAAGCCATATTTAATAATTTAAGAGACTGTCAAGGTTTACAGATCTTGATGTGTCAACTGGAACAATTTGTAGTCATCCCACATAAATTAACGAACTTACTCAGATATGATAGAAATATTGCATACGGAGAACTAGTTAATTTTGGCAGTGATAAAACTTACCTAAGCGCGGAGGTTCACCTCGTAGCGCCTGAGTTAAAAAATACCCTTTATGGATTACTCAAAGTTGTACTTGATAAAAAACTTACAACTAAAAAAGAAATTAAAAGCTGGTTTCTGTTTGATGAAAGTTCAGATAAGATAAAAGCCAATTTTTATAAGTTTATTGATAAAATATAGCCAGGCTATAGATAAATACGTTTAAGTTAAAAGTTCTGCTACTTTTAGCTCTTTGCCACGGCTTATTTGATGGCACTGGGCTAGCAGTAACTCGGCAGTGGCTTGTGCATCGGTCAGTGCATGATGGCAATGATAGCTTGGTAACTCATAACGTATACGACAGGCATTAAGGGTTAAATCATCTTGTTTTATTTCAGTTGATTGGTTGAGTAAGCGCTTTTTCTCGATGTGAAGGGTGTCGAGTATCAGTTTTGGCCGCGTTGTTATATTGGCATTTTTTAAGGCTATTTTTAAAAAGCCCCAATCGAGCATGGCATTATGAAATACTAAAATGCAGTCACTAAAGTGAGCGCTTAAAGAAATTAAAATACTCTGTAGGCTTTGCCCTTGTGCCACCGATTCAGTACTAATGCCATGAAAAACAGGGCTTTGCTCTAGACTTTTAACCTCTTTATTAACGATATGCTGCGATTGACTGTTTTTGATACATTGATTATCAATCAGTACCCAAGCAACCGAGACAATTTCATGTTGTTTAGGATCAAGCCCTGTTAATTCCAAATCAATCACTAAATAACGTTGCTTCAAAGCACTTTTCGCAAGCAAATGGCGACGCTTTAAGTACCGCGTAATAAGCAGCTTAACCATTATTGTTACAAACTCCCACGCGCAAATTTGAACGCCGCGCCTTGCTGCGCTTGTTTTACTAAGTAAAACGCTTCTTTAAGCTGATGACGTTCTAACGAATTGAGTTTGTCTGGGTTAATACAATTACTAGGTAACCCTTCTTCGTTTATTTGCGTGCGCAGCCGAAGCTGAGTTAAAAATCGCCAACAATCTTTTAAATTATAAATATCTTCTTTGCTTAATAGTGAATACTTTAATAAAGCATCCAACCTCTCTTGGGTGTTAGCACGGCGAATGCCTGCTTTTAATGCATAAAGTCGCGCTAGATCGTTAATGATCACCACCCCGCGCTTTTTAAGATCGATGTACTTATGGTGTTGCTCTGTTTTTTCGGTTTTAAAGTTATTGAATAAACCAATCGGCGCACTGTTAGCGTTAACATCGCTGGCCATTGCCGCATAAAAAAGATCGTTGCGTGAAATATGGGTCAACTCTTCACAAAACTGGCTATAAAGCGTAGTTGAACCTTCAATAAAGCGCAGATCGAAAAAGATTTTACAGTTGAGCATTGCCTGCGGTGTAGGACTGGTGATCCACTTTAAAAACTTCGCCCGCCAATCACTAACACTCATTCGACACGCATCACTGCTAGCCATTATGTTACCGGGGCAACGTCTAATACCGCATTCAACAAGTTGCTCGCAGACAAACTCTCCCATGCTTTTAAAGTAAGCTTGCTGCTCGCTCGTTAAGTCGTTAGGGAGTAATAAGCCGTTATCTTGATCTGAATGTAGAGTTTGCTCTTCGCGCGCTTGAGAGCCAAAACAAATAAAACTAAAACTGGTTGGCGCGGCGCCATGGTGTTGTTGAAATAAAAAAATTAGCCGCGAGGTCAACGCATCGGTTAAACCACTGAGTAACTTTCCGATCAGCGAAATATCATCAATATTATTTGAAAACCCTTTTAATAACTCAGGAATTTCTTTCGCGTAACGTTTTAAATCAGCCACATTATGGGCCTTGTAAATACGACCAATTAGCTGCACTGGGTCGCTTTTTTGTTGGCGTAGTAAGTCTGTACTGGTGATCATTCCTAGCGGTTTGTGGTTTTCGTCAAGCACAGGTAAATGATGAATATTATGCTTAAGCATTAAGTGCAGCGCTGAAAATACGCGGTTATTTTCAAATATAAACTTAGGCTTATTGGTCATAATACTATTGATAGCTTGCGCGGGATCCACTTCATCAGCAAGCACTCGGTTACGTAAATCCCGATCTGTAACTACTCCAACAAGATGCGAATTTTCGGTGATCATCATTGATGAAATCCCATGCTCTTGCATTTGTTTAGCACTATGACGGATGCTGGCATCGGGGGGCAGCGTAATCGCTTTGCGAGTCATGATCTCTGATATTTTACGCTCAGACCAGCTGTCGTTGTTACTTTTATAATGTGATGACAGCAATCGATTAGCATGAGCACGAACAAAGTATTGCTCGAATGCTTTATATTCTCGACGTAAGTAATCAAAATCCGTTTGGTCGAGCATATAGACAATGCCCTCTTTTTGTACTTCTAAACTGTTTTGTATTGAATCTCCCGTCAGTAACGAGGGGTAACCAAAGTAATCACCTTGAGTTAAACGCGTTACCGTATCGCCTTGAGCATCCACTAAATCGTATAACCCGGAACGAATTAAAAATAATTTAGGCTGTTCACTGTTAAGCCATTGCGTTTGGTTTTCTCGGGTCAAATAAATACTATCGAGATGGTTAACAAAATAACTGCAGGCGCTGTCCTGTAACATTGAAAATGGTGCTTGCTTGTTAATAAACTGCGCGACTTCCTGTTGCTCACTACTCATAAATCATCCTCAATAAAAAGCGACTTAACCTGAAATATGGTTATTTAATATAGCGATTATTTAATGTAGTCATTATTTAAACAAATAAAAAGCCCGACTTAAGTCGGGCTTTGATGGGTTATATCATTAGATATATGGATTAGTGAGCATGCGCTTCACTAGACCCTTTAGGATTACGAATACCTTCAACCATTTCTTGAATTTCAACTGGTGTCGGTTGAGTCATTTTCATAACACCTGCAGCTACTGCAAAGTTAATGATCATGCCTACTAAACCAATCCCTTCAGGTGAAATACCTAAGAACCAATTTTCAGGGCTATTAAGCTCTGGGCTCACAAACTTGAAGTAGATGATGTATGCAGCAGTAAAGGTGATACCCGTTACCATGCCTGCAATTGCACCATGTTTATTCATTGATTTAGAGAAAATACCCATAATAATTGCAGGGAAGAAGCTCGCCGCCGCTAAGCCGAAGGCAAAGGCAACAACCGAGGCCACAAATCCTGGCGGGTTAATCCCAAAGTAAGCGGATATTACAATAGCAATCATCGCTGCCAACCTCGCTGCAAGTAATTCTTGCTTGTCGGTTATATCCGGTTTAAGTGTCCGTTTAAGTAAATCGTGCGATACTGAGGTTGAAATAACCAATAGTAAGCCCGCTGTAGTCGATAGTGCCGCGGCAATACCACCTGCTGCAACGAGTGCAATAACCCAGGCTGGTAAGTCGGCTATTTCAGGATTCGCTAGTACCATAATATCGCGGTCAACATTTACTTCGTTTGCGCTATTAGGGTCAGTGATTTTACCTGATGTGTAGAACATTTTGCCGTCACCATTTTTATCATTAAAGGTGATTAGGCCTGTGCGTTCCCAGTTTTTGATCCAAGCTGGTGCCTCTGCATACGCTGTACCACTTCCGTCTTTACCATTAATTGTATCAATCATGTTTACACGGGCAAACGAAGCTACTGCAGGTGCTGTTGTGTAAACAATAGCAATAAACACCAGTGTCCATGCTGCTGAAATACGTGTGTCTTTAACGCGAGGAACAGTGAAAAAGCGAACAATTACGTGTGGTAAGCCGGCTGTACCCACCATAAGAGCACCTGTGATTGCAAATACATCAATCATGCTCTTTGAGCCTTCAGTGTATTGGCCAAATCCAAGCTCGGTACTTAAACCATCGAGCTTATCAAGTACATACATACCTGAGCCATCACTTAGCGTGGCACCAAAGCCTGTTTGTGGAAAAAAGTGACCTGTTGCCATCATAGAGATAAAAATAGCCGGTACTAAATAAGCAAATACCAGTACACAATACTGCGCAACTTGCGTGTAAGTAATACCTTTCATGCCACCAAGTACGGCATAGAAGAAAACAATGATCATACCGATATAAACACCGGTTTCAATTTCAACTTCTAAGAAGCGAGAGAACACTACACCAACACCACGCATTTGACCCGCAATGTAAGTAAAACAAATAAAGATGGCACATAAAATAGCCACTAAACGCGCAGTACGTGAGTAGTAACGGTCACCGATAAAGTCTGGCACGGTAAACTTGCCGAATTTACGTAAGTAAGGCGCTAAACACATAGCCAGTAGTACATAACCACCGGTCCACCCCATTAAGTAAACACTTCCGTCGTAACCCGCAAACGAGATAATACCCGCCATTGAAATGAATGACGCAGCACTCATCCAATCCGCAGCAGTTGCCATACCATTGGCTAGTGGAGGTACACCACCACCAGCAACGTAGAATTCATTTGTGGACCCAGCTCGAGCCCAAATTGCAATACCGATATAAAGCGCAAAGCTTAAACCGACAATTATAAATGTGAGTATTTGAACATCCATTGACTAGCTCCTATTCGTCTACGCCATATTTTTTATCTAACGTATTCATTTTGAAAACGTACACAAAAATCAAAGCCACAAAGGTATAAATCGCGCCTTGCTGGGCGAACCAGAAGCCAAGTTTAAACCCAAAAAAACGTACTTCATTAAGTACATCAACCAGTAATATGCCAAAGCCAAAAGAGACCACAAACCATACTGCTAATAATTTAAACAGTAATGAAATGTTTTCTGCCCAATAAGCTTTTGCTTGTTCTTCATTTTTAAAAGCCATTTTTATTTTCCCCTTTAAACATCACGATTGTGATGGGTGGTTTTTTATATTCGTTAACCAATTTAGCAATGCAATTCAAATATTGAATTGCGACAATAGTCGTAACAACATATTAACGTTTCCGTAAACTGCGCATGATCAATTAATAAACAACTCATGAACCACTTAAATTTCAGTAGCTTAATAGATTTTTATTGCTCAAGCTTTTAGCCAAATTAAAACAAACCGTGGGAATAAGACATTAGTCTAACTAAATAGACAAAAACAAATTAACCCTTAAATATCATAGTTTTATTTTATTTATAGATAACATAAACAAAATGTATACCCCCTACTTTATTTGCAGCTAGGTATTGTTAATAAGCAAACTACTTCAAACTCCAACTGGCGCTCGCATCTTGAAATAGTTTGGGTATAGTTATGACAAATTATAAAAACACTCTACGAGGTTAAATAAACATGACAGCTGTACTACTCATTGTTGCCTTTGGCTACATAGGCGTGCTGTTTTGGCTGGCAAATTGGGGTGATAAGACCACCCCACTTGCCAAGCGTATTAGTCATCACCCATTTGTGTATTCATTTGCATTGGGAATTTATTGTACTTCGTGGACTTACTATGGCTCGGTAGGTACCGCTGCTACTAGTAGTTGGAGCTTTTTGCCTATTTTATTAGGACCCGCCTTACTGTTTTTTTCGGCCAAGGCTTTTTACGTAAACTGGTATTGGTGAGTAAAAAACAAAATATCACCACTATTGCCGACTTTATTTCAGCGCGTTACGGCAAACGCCAAACCACTGCAATTATGGTGACCATTATTGCCTTATTGGCCACTATTCCTTACATTGCTTTGCAATTAAAAGCGCTTAGTTCCAGCTTTTTACTTTTGCAAAATAGTAATCAAATATCTGGAGATATTTTGGCGTTATCAGCCACTTTAATGATGGCACTATTTGCTATATTTTTTGGCACGCGCAAAGTTGATGTAACCGAGTACCGCTCAGGCTTAATGCTCGCTGTGGCGTTTGAGTCGCTAATAAAGTTGTTTGCTCTGGCGGCTGTTGCAGGGCTTGCAATATATAGCTTATTTAATTTACCCACAGAGGGTTCTAGCCAAGTTGCCGAGTCAATTTGGCTGCATTGGGCGCAGTTCGACTTTTTTAGCTTTAACTTTATAGGTCAGTCACTAATGGCGGCGGCCGCTATAATTTGTTTGCCAAGGCAGTTTCATGTCACCGTGGTTGATAACCAAGATAAGCGCCATTTATTTACTGCTCGCTGGGCTTTTCCATTGTACTTGTTATTAACCGCAGCAATGATTTTACCTATTGCCACCGCTGCTATTCACCCAGAAATAGGCCGCAGTTTATCCCCAGATAGCTTTGTACTGGCACTGCCTATGCTGCACGATAACGCTTTTTTAACCACCTTTGTGTTTATAGGTGGGCTTTCTGCTGCCACAGCCATGATTGTTGTTGCAACACTTACACTAAGCACCATGATCTCCAACGACGTGGTGCTCCCCTTAATGTTGCGCCGTAAATTTAAACGTAATTTAATCACCACTAGCTACAAATCCCGCATTTTATTAGTACGGCGTTTTACCATTGCTGGGGTGCTTATTTTAGCCTACTTCTATCAGCAATGGTTTGGTAGTGGCAGTGCGCTAGCCAGTATGGGCTTAGTGGCTTTCTCATTAGTGTCACAATTATTGCCTGCTATTGTGGGTGGTTTATATTGGCGAAAAGGTCATGCTTATGGTGTTTATGCTGGGCTACTCGCAGGGGTCATTTGTTGGGTGCTATTTTTGATGTTGCCTATTTTAGAAGCCCCTAACCCACTAGACAGTGAACTGCAACAAACGCTTATAACTAGAGGCACCTTAATCGCATTGTTTGCTAATATTGGCTGTTACATTAGCTTTTCCTTGGGAGCTGAAGAGCGCTTAATCGATAAAATTCAAGCGGCGGCATTTGTTAATCCCAAAGATCAGGCCATTTTATCTCGTCGCTTAAATAAAAACGTAAAAGCCACGGTATACGACTTTAAAATTTTACTGCAAACCTTTTTAGGCATTCAGCGTAGCCAGCAAATTTTATCGCATTACGCACTCCATCATGATTTAAACGACAACAATGCACACCCTCGCGCTGACTTTATTGCCTACTGCGAACGCGCACTGACTGGAGTATTAGGTGCTTCCTCTGCGCAAGCACTTATTCATACAGTATCATCTGGCAAACGGATGGCGTTTGAAGAAGTGGTAAACTTTTTTGATGAAACCACACAAGCACTGCAGTTTAATCAGAACTTACTATTTACCTCACTAGAAAACTTAAGCCACGGACTCTCTGTGGTAGATAAAGATCTTAACCTCGTTGCTTGGAATAAACGCTATAGCGAAATGTTTAACTATCCTGAGGGTTTTTTACAAGTTGGCCAGCCCATTGAAGAAATAATACGGTATAACGCAGAGCGCGGTGAATGCGGCCCAGGTGAAATTGAGCGCCATGTTGATAAGCGGGTTCAGCATTTAAAAAATGGCAGTTCACATCATTTTATTCGCCATCGTCGAAATGGCCAAGTTTACGAAATGATAGGCAACCCACTGCCTGATGGGGGGTTTGTAACGAGTTTTTCTGATATTACTAATCATATTAGTACGCAAAATGCGCTCGAAGAAATTAATATGGACTTAGAAAACCGCATTGAAGCGCGCACCCAAGAAGTGCAAACCATTAATAGTAGCCTGCAAGCACAAATCGATAGTCGCGTACAAACAGAGCAAGCACTTACTTTAGCTAAACGTGAAGCTGAGCAAGCGAATGATAGTAAAACTCGCTTTTTAGCACTGGCCAGCCATGATATTTTACAACCGCTCAATGCGGCACGATTATACTTAGCCGCCATTGATGAAACTCAGTTAGATAGCACCAATAAAAATAACTTTAATAAACTGGGTGATAGCCTAGATTCCACCGTGCATTTAATGTCGGCTTTATTAGAAATTGCCAAGCTAGAGCAAGGGGCAATGACCCCAAATCCTCGACACTTTTACATTGATGATATTTTAGATCCCCTTAAAAGCGAATATGCGATTTTATCGAGCGATAAAGGACTCTCATTTAAAGTACGTTCAAATAAACAAATAGTACACAGCGACATTACTTACTTACGCCGAATACTACAAAACTTACTGTCAAATGCGATTAAATACACCGAAAATGGCCGTGTATTAATTGCTTGTAGAAACAGAAAACACAGTTTACGGATTGAAGTATGGGATACCGGCCCAGGTATTAGCGACATTGAACAAGCAAAAATATTTAACGACTTTTATCGAATTGAAGCGGGCGATAATAAAGGCGTTGGCTTAGGTTTAGGGGTGGTTAAACGTATGGCTGATCTATTAAGCCTGCCGATTGATGTGGTTTCATTACCCAATAAAGGCAGCCGATTTAGCATTGAAGTGCCTTATGGTGATGCGCAATTAGTACAGCAAAAACAAACCAGTCAAAATATAGTCGACAACCGCGCCGCGATAAATATTATTGCCGTTGACGACGACCCTGAAAACCTTGCAGCTATGGCTAGCCTACTGAAGCGCTGGCAGGCAAATTACACCCTATTCGATAAAGTAGACGCGGTGTTAACTTATGCAAAAGAACAGAGAGCACCTGATGTTATTTTAATGGACTATCAGTTAGGTAATGATTGGGATGGCATTACTTTAATTAAAGCGCTACGCGAAATCTGGCAAAGCGATATTCCGGCTATTTTAATTACCGCAGTGCGTGACACTGAGCTAAAACAAACCACCAAAGCCGAAAATATTCATTATCTGAGTAAACCAGTAAAACCTGGTAAGCTTAAAGCACTGCTGAATCACAGCACTTAACGATTAATAAGAGCTTAAGCCCAGTAAGTACTGGGCTTGAACTTAACTATGAATGCGCTCTCTGAGTTTTTGGAATAACCAACTAAGCCCTACCAGCGACAGCCCTAAACCAATGAAGGACAATGCTTTTAGAAGTCCCGTTAAATTTGCCATATCAATTAAAAACACCTTAACAATTACAGCGCCAAGAATACCTAAACCAACATTTTGCAGTAACCGTTGCTGCTTTAAATGCCCGGCTATCACTACCAGCGCGCCGAGTAATAACCAAATAACCGAGTAGCTATATAGCTCGGCGTCACTGGTTGCTTTATCAAGATAAATGAAGCCACCTTGCCAATATTGACGGATCAAGCTGTTGATAGCTAACAGGGCTAATAAACCAGACACACCGAGTGTAATTTGACTCAATTTAGCATTTAACGATTTAACTAAACTCGCTAACCATAACGCCAGCAGGCTCGGTACCAACCAAATTAAAAGCACCCAGTTAAAGATTGGCGTTTCACCAACATAAAGACGCATTAATAACGGATTATTATCCAACATTGTATTGATTAACAACAGGCCAGCTAACGCTGATAAAATCAAACCTGCAGTGCGGTATAACTTACCCAGCTGCCCTGCACTTTGCGCGCGATATAAATAAACGCAGCCTAAAGCAAGCAAGTTACAACTGAGCAAAACTTGCTCATAAAAACTTAAAGAAAAAAGTTGTGGGTAATGGCCCACCAGTTGATAACTCGTTTCGGTTGTCACAAATAACGCTAAACAATGTAGTGCAGCCCCTTCAAGCCATACTTTTAATTGTGAAGTATTAAAACATTTAGCTGCTGCAAAAAATAACCCAATACACAGTGGGTAAACAACTAAACTCCAATGCAAACCAAATATGCTTAGCTCATCATAACTAGGCGTCCAAGGTGATAAAGTTAGGCGTAAAAGTAATGCCGCCACAAGTGCTTTTATTGGCCAGTGTGGCATAGCCACATTGTATTTTTTTATCAGTAAGCTCAGCAGTAAGACTTGAACAGCCAGAGCAATGGTAAGGCCACTATCGCTGAGTAACATAGTAATTGCTAAGGTAATATTGGCGTTTGCCCCCACCCAATAACTAAAGCGCTGCCATAAGGCTGTATTATTTTGCGTAAATTTAATTAACACTGCACTCATTAAACATAGCAACACCGCCCAAAGTGGGTAAGCGGTTGCTAAAGCCGTGTTTGGGATCATCGCATACAAAGTGCCAACTAATGCAAACATGCTTAATGAAGCAAGCAAATGAAAGGCTAATCGTTTTGGGTATTTATTACCAAAATAGAGTCCATAGCCACTTAGCCCCAGAGCAAGTAATAAGCCTAATCCGTATTCATTTTTAAAAATAAATAACGCATCATCAAAGGCATAAGTTTGTTTAGCACTGACCACTAATATCAGTGCAATTAATAAAGCGACAGCCTGCCATGCATCCCAACGGCTATTTTTTAGCACTAAAAATAGTAACAAAACGATGCTTAACAACGCCACGATTTGCCACTGAAAATTAAACACACTCAACAACATGGCAATCATTAAAGGAGCAATAAAGGCTATTAATAATCCGTGATCTGGAAATAAATTAACTAACCGTTTGAAGCTGTGTGGGCGTACTTCAAGGGTATTAAAGCCCAAGCCTAAACGTGCAATAGCGATTAAGCCTAAAATACTTAGTAACGCATAAGCGCCTATTAACCACACTGTGTCGTAGGTAAATAAAGTGAGTCCAACCAAATACCAGCCAATATGCCCTACCCATAGTAAATACCACAGCCAAATACGCTTTACTTTATGTGCCACTATTGCCGCAGCAACACTCACAAGGGCAACATAAATAAGTAAAGAAAATAACTGCCCACTGCCCGTATTTACCCAAATAGGAACACTGTATGCGCCTATAATGCCTATTACAGCAAGTAAAGGACCTAACTTTATTGCCATTGCACTGGCGCAAAGAGCAATGACTGCTAAGCCAATAAATGCCCACTCAGCACTTAGCATGCTAAAGCTGTTATAAGCTAAAAACATTAAGGCAAAACAAGTTATAAAGCCGCCACTTGCAAGGGCTGCAGGAATATAATTATTAAAGCCCTCAAAAACGATGCGTTTATAATGTAAATAATACGCTGCTACGATTAAGCCAATACCAAATAATCCACCAGCACTGAGCCTCATTGCAGGTGAAAGTAGCCCCGCCTCTAAACTGTATTTTGCTAAAAACACACCACCTAAAGCCAAAGCAATAGCACCAATCCAGGTCATCCAATTTTGCTCAAAGCCTGCACGCAACTGCTTAAATAGCAACTCAATACTCGATGGTTTTTTAGTTATCGTTTTACGAGGTGGTGGAGGTTTAATGCTTACTGGTTCATTAACAGCAGCAGGAATATCTGAGCGGTTTAGAGGTATTGCGTTATCTACTTGAGGGTCAGCGGAGGATTTTTCATTTTTTGCTACATTTTGATTTGACTCAAACTGTAATAGTTTTAGTTTTAATACTGCAACCTCTTGTTTAAGGGTGTTCAATTGCACTAAGGCCACTAATCCACAAATAGCCCCTGCAACAATCGCAATAGATACAATAATTGCTAATCCGATTAACTCATCCATACAGTCCCTTTTTTATCTCGCAACAGAAGTCCCCAAAAATAGCACAAGCGAAATCTATTTTATAAAATTACTATGTTTAAGCAACCTCAAGGCGATCACGGCCTGCTTTTTTAGCTCGGTATAATGCCTGATCTGCACGTTTCATTACATTTTCAAAACTCTGATCGCTGCTACGGTGCGCAATACCGATACTAACCGTTAAAGAACGCTGATTTTGTACTGTAATAGTACGAGCAGTTTCTAGAATAGTCTGCGCAAAGTTAAGCACTTCATCAAGCTCATAACTAGGTAGGTAAGCGGCGAATTCCTCACCGCCTATGCGAGCAAAAATATTTTCATTTTTAAAAAGATGGTTCACTTTATCTGCGAACTGTTTAAGCACCTGATCGCCCACATCATGGCCAAAATCGTCATTAATACGTTTGAAATGATCAAGATCTATGATTAAAACAGTGTAAGGGTTATTAACCTCCTCCTTCACATGCTGATAAAAGCAGCGACGGTTATACACTTTAGTTAAATCATCCATAATAAATTCTTGCGCTAAACGGTTGTGCATTCGCTGCATAAAGTGCATGGTTTTAAATAAACCATAAACGGTAATTAACATACCCAATGTGCGACATAAATCCTCTACGTAATTACTTATCCAAAGAGGCTGATGTATTACTTCATCAAGCACATCGGCAGTAGATGCTACAATCCATAACATTAAACCGATACTGACATATAAATAGGCTTTTTTAGCTAATTGTGAGCATTGCACCATAAAGAAAATTGTAAAAATAACCACTAAGTTAATAAAGTCAGTGGTAAAGCCGTAAAGATTTTGCTTGAAATCCAATAAAGGAAAGCGCATTAACGAAAAGATTGAAAAGCCAATAATAAATGCCAGCATAGCTAAAATTAACAGCTTGTTTAATCTGGTAATTTTTACAAAGCGGCTGAGCTTGAGGCTCACTTTTTCCGGATTCATCATGGGCTGTATTTAAATTTATTATTGTTACTAAAAACTATACCATAAACTTAAACTACTTTATTTATATTTGCGTACTAATTATCCAGCCAATAGCAATTAAAATAGTTAATCCAATCATAGTCTTAGTTTTGTGCTTGCTGATAATACGTTCAGCTTGATTGCCCGCATAATACACCACTATTGCCAGACCAAAATAACGTATAGAGCGAGCAATAGCGCTTGCTAATAAAAACAGCGCCAGAGAATACTTAGTTGCGCCAGCGGCTAGCATCGCAATTTGAAACGGAATAGGCACGATACCTAGGCTTAATACAAACCAAAATCCTTGTGCCTGCATTTTTTGTTTTACGTTTTCAAACTGCTCAGGGCTTGAGAATGTATTGATAACCCAATCGCCAATTATATCAAATAAGTAATAGCCTAAAGCATAGCCAAATAACGCACCTACAATACAACCGAGTGTTGCCATAAGGGCAATTTGCCAAAGCTTTTCCCGCCTTGCTTGCATTAGCGGTACCAGCACCGCCTCGAGTGGAATGGGCACTATGGTGGATTCTAAAAATGAGGCGATAGTAATACCACCGAGCATATTTTTAGACTCAATAAACTGACGTGTTTTTTTCTTGAGCTTTTTTTGTATAGCCATAAACGTCCTGTTAGCAATTAGGTAAGTGATTAAATCATCTCATAATAAGGTTAATGCTACCTGAAGAAATACACTCAACATAGTAATCAGTAAAAGACTGCTTTATTATCTTTACATATCATTATACTTTTAAAATTTTCACAATATGCAAACTGCTCGCTACATTCCCTTTAGAAAACACGACATCATTACAATGTGCGCCAAAGAGCTTGCTAAAGACCAACAAACTTCTTTTAAGCAGCTTTGTGAACTTTTAGCCAGCTTAATTCACTTTCAGTACCATGGCACACTTGAGTCATTAAAAAATAATTACGCGCCTTTTGATCCAAATAGTGATACTCGTTTGATAAACAGCGTGACTGATGAGCAAAAAGCCCAGTGCCAACGTGATTTTGCTAAAGATTTTGCCAAAGTTCTAAACGCGGCTAATTTTGAAGTGATCACCCATCAAGACTTGCAAGATGCACTAAACGAAGAATCACTATTTAAAGTGCGCCTTGAGGTAGAGTTTGAGGATTTTGAAGAAGTGGTTTTTTATCGCCGTGGCGAGTCGCAACTCACCGAAACCATAACCAGTTTTTGGGGGTTACGTAAAAAGCCACTGCATTTTACCAACTACGATCGCGTAGCAGTATTTATCCGTTTTAAAGACAAAGCCTATTTTGAATCAAAAAATAAACTACCTATGGGGTTTGAGCCCAGCTCAACCATAGTAAAACTATTTCAAAATGTGCCAAAAGCTGACTTAGAAATGCTATTTCCTAATAGCGAAGTACGCATGCGCCCTATTGATAAAGTGATTATTGGCTCATCGGCACTTATTGGCGGTGCGGTGGTATTAGTTACCAAACTGGGCGCCTCATTACTTTTACTGTTTGCTTTGTTTACATTTTGGGGAGGGTTTAGTGATAAAGCCGTTACCATGACTCAGCAGCACTTTATTACGTTAGCCATTGGTATTGGAGTATTTGGCAGTTTTGTGTTTAAAGAGTGGAGTAAATTTAAAAACCGTAAAATTAAATTTATGAAAGCACTGAGCGATAATCTTTACTTTAAAAACCTTGATAACAACGCCGGTGTTTTTCATACCCTTATAGACGCCGCCGAAGAAGAAGACATAAAAGAAGCTCTGCTTGCCTATACATTTTTACTAAAATCAGAAAGTGGCTTAAGCGCACAAATGCTTGATGAGCAAATAGAGACGTGGTTTAAAACAAAGTATAAATGCGAGCTAGATTTTGAAATTAGCGATGCGCTTGAAAAGCTCACTCGGATGCGTTTAGTAACCTGCACTAACAATGTGTATAGTGCAATAAATTTAGATCATGCAAAAACTATTTTGGATGAGCGCTGGGATAACCTGTTTCAATATAATTAATGTGCAAAGTTTACTTAACAACAAAAAAGCAGCTGTCATTACAGCTGCTTTTTACGTTACTTAACAAGATGCAATTAGCTAAGCAGCTTGATGCCTAGTAAACTTTGCATGCACTAATTTATAAAGTGCAGGTAATATTAATAGCGTAAGCAGAGTTGATGAAATAATTCCGCCAACCACCACGGTTGCCAAAGGCCATTGTATTTCAGCGCCGGTACCGGTATTTAGCGCCATAGGAATAAACCCTAAACTAGCCACAAGCGCGGTCATTAGCACTGGGCGTAATCGCTGTAATGCCCCGCTATGTATTGCATGGTATAAGCTTAATCCCTCATTTCGTAACTGCTTAATAAACGACAGCATCACCACACCGTTTAATACCGCAACCCCACTTAGAGCAATAAATCCCACACCCGCTGAAATAGAAAGCGGCATATCTCGTAGCAATAATGCTAATACCCCACCGGTTAGTGCCAGTGGTACGCCACTGAATATAATCAGTGAATCACGCAGCGAGCCAAAGGCACTATAAAGTAAGCCAAAAATAAGCAATAAAGTCACAGGCACTACCAACGACAAACGCTTACTCGCCGATTGTAATTGCTCAAACGTACCGCCGTATTCAAGCCAATAACCACTGGGTAGGTTAAGTTGTGCGTTCATAGTCGCCTGGGCATCGCTTACAAAGCTGGCTAAATCGCGTCCTGTTACATTAGCTGTTATTACCACATTGCGCTTGCCGCTTTCGCGATTTATTTGATTAGGGCCTTTTTCAATACTGATTGTAGCCACTTCTCCAAGCGGTACAAATGCAAGCTCAGAGTTACTACTTTGAGGTAACGCAATAGGTAAACGCGCAAGCGCAGAGACATCATCAGACCAACGCTTATCTAAGCGTACTAATAACGAAAAGCGCTTATCACCCTCATAAATCAGCCCTGTTTGCACCCCACCAACGGCAGCGGCAAGAGTTTGTTGAATGTCGTTTACAGTTAATCCTAGTAGCGCCATATGGTCTCGCATTGGGGTAACAGAAAGTGTAGGCAAGCCCTCCATTTGCTCTAAACGAACATCGGTAGCACCGGTAATATTTCGCATTAAACCTGTGGCTTTTTCGCCAAATTGCTTAAGTATGGCTAAATCGTCACCGTAAATACGCAGCGCGACATCAGCACGCACACCGGCAATTAACTCGTTAAAGCGCATTTCTATAGGCTGGGTAAATTCATAGTTATTACCAGGTACCTCATTCACACGATGACGAATTTGCTGCACTAACGCGTCTTTACTTAGTGATGGTTCAGGCCATTGCGCACGCGGCTTTAACATTAAAAAAGTGTCGGCAACATTTGGTGGCATAGGATCGCTGGCTACATCAGCTGTGCCTATTTTTGAAAATACAGTCGCAATTTCAGGTTGCGCCAATAAGGCGTGCTCTAACTGCTTTTGCATTTGTACCGATTGCTCAATACCCGTGCCGGTAATACGCAGCGCATGCATTGCAATGTCGCCTTCATCTAACTGCGGTAAAAATTCGGCGCCCATATTTTTAACTTTAAAGCCAAGTACCAGCACTAAAATAGTGGCAATGCTTATCATCAGCCATGGTAATTTAAGCGATAAGTTAAGTAGCGGTTTATAACCTTTTTTAATACTACGCATTACTGCGTTTTCGCTCTCATCTACTTTACCCCTTACAAATACGGCAATTGCCGCTGGCACAAAGGTAACAGCAAAAATAAGTGCACCTATTAACGCGGCAACAACGGTAAACGCCATAGGCTGAAACATTTTGCCCTCAACACCACTGAGCGCAAAGAGCGGTAAATACACCAACATAATAATTAAAATACCAAATACCGCGGGGGTAAACACTTCTTTGGTGGCTGAAGTGACAACCTCTAAACGCTCACTGAGCGTAAGTAAGCGGCCATGTTTATGTTGAGCCATCCCTAATTGACGAAGGCAGTTTTCAACCACAATCACCGCGCCATCTACAATTAATCCAAAGTCGATTGCGCCTAAGCTCATTAAGTTACCTGAGACTCGATTGCCCACCATGCCAGTAATAGCAAATAGCATACTGAGCGGAATAACCATGGCGGTAATAAGCGCACCAGTGATATTCCCAAGCAATAACAATAAAATGACGATGACCAATACCGCCCCTTCAAACAGGTTTTTTTGTACTGTAGCGATGGTTTTATCAACCAGATTGGTGCGGTCATAAACAGGCTCAACAATAACCCCTGCAGGTAAACTTTTTTGTACCTCTATCAGCTTATCAGCCATGGCTTTGGCAACCACACGGCTATTTTCACCTATTAGCATCATCGCCGTGCCTAATACGGTTTCCTCGCCATTATAGGTAGCCGCGCCGGTTCTGAGCTCTTTTCCTAAGTATACATTTGCCACGTCTTTAATTCGCACAGGGGCATCATCTCGCTTGGCAATAACGGTGTTTGCTATATCTGCTAATGTTTTTAATTGCCCAGGGGAGCGCACTAAATATTGGCCGTCAAAGCGCTCTATATAACCGGCGCCGCGATTGCTGTTATTAAGCTCAAGTGCACTAATAACATCGTTGATTGTCAGCTTATAAGCAATAAGCTTTTCTGGTATGGGCGCAACTTGGTACTGGCGCTCAAAGCCACCTTGGCTATTTATTTCGGTTACGCCTTTTACTTTTAAAAGCTGCGGACGAATAACCCAGTCTTGTAAAGTACGTAAATCTTCGGCGCTGTAAGGCATACCATCACTTTTTAACGCATCGGGTTTTGCATGCACGCTATAGGTAAATATTTCACCTAAACCACTGGCAATAGGTCCAAGGTTTGGCTCAATATTATTAGGTAAATCGGCGCGAATACTTTGAATACGCTCACCAATTTGTTGACGCGCCCAATAAATATCGGTGCCTTCATCAAAAATAATGGTTACTTGAGAAAGCCCATAGCGAGAAAGCGAACGGGTATAATCAAGCTTAGGAATACCCGCCATCGCTGTTTCGACTAAGTAAGTGATACGCTGCTCAACTTCAAGCGGCGTAAAGCCGGCGGCTTTAGTATTAATTTGCACTTGTACATTGGTAATATCGGGTACAGCATCTACCGCTAAGTTTTGGATGTTATACACACCAAACCCAGCAAATAAAAATGTCAGTGCCAGTACCATCATGCGGCGTTTAACCGCAAAAGAAACAATCCAGTTAATCATGGTACCTCCTAGTGAGCGTGACTTGCGCCGCTTTTTAAAATATCGGCTTTGATCACATAGCTATTGGTTGTAACGTACTCGCTACCAGGGCTTAAACCCGCGATGACTTCAACCCACTCGCTACTTTTTGCGCCTAAAGTAACAGGGCGTACTTCAAACACACTATTTTTACGTACAAACACACTCGCCATACCGTTAAACTCTTGAATCGCCTCAGGCTTTACACGCACGCGGGCATTAACTTTATCGATACTAACATCACTATTAACATGCATACCTGGACGCCAATGACCATCAGGGTTATTAAGCTCAATACGGGCACGTGCAATGTGCCCGCCGGTCATCATAGGCGCGATAAAAAACACCTTACCTTGGGCATTTAAATGATGATGTAAATCGTACACCGTGGCGCTTTGACCAATGGCTAGATTTTCGATGTTTTCAGGAAAGGCTGAGAGCTCAACCCATACTTTATCAAGGTTCACGACTTGCATAAGCGCGCGAGTACTTGCCAGTTCGCCACGCTTTAAGTACTGCTCGGTCACCACACCGCTAATAGGGCTTTTAATGCTGTAGTTTTGCAAAGTTTCGCGATTGATGACGCTGGCCAGTACCTCACCTTTTTGAACGGTTTGACCAATGCTGACAAAAATATCGCTGATCAATCCGGTATATGGCGCCATCACTTCTACTGTGCCGTGCTGTGTCGGTGCAATAACACCAAACAGCGTATCGGAAATATCAATCTCGCCACTTTTTGCTATCTGCGTTTCAATACCCGCACCTTTAACTACTCGCTCACTAAGCACAGTCCGGCCTTCATGTTGGGTGTACTCAAAACTAACGCGCTCACCTTTATAATTGGCAGCAATGAAAAGCTCAAATGAATGTGGCTCATTTATGGGTTGCGTGCTAACAAGGTACTCATTCTCACGGGTAAATTGTATTTTTTGTGGCGCTTCTACTAAGCGTTTTAAGTTCATTTCGATGCTTAAATCGTTTATATCTACCGGCTGTTTTTGCTCATAACCATATACGCGCAGCTCAACTTTACCTGCCAATTCTTGCAGCTTTAACTCAAGAGTGAGCCTTTCGTTGGTTAATAAAAAGCCGCCGTGTGGACCTTGTTTTTGGGTTTGCTGCATTTGCCCATGCTCTGCTGAGGCAAATACATGTGTGCTTGTTAAGCTAGCTACAAACGAGAGAAATACTAATAATGCGATAAAAGTGTTGTTCATGATTGAAAAGTCTCAGTTAAAGATTGGCCAGTTAAACGCTCAAGTGCGAGATGGGTCTGATATAACGCTGCATAGGTATTGATAAGCGCGCGTTTAGAATCAAAAAGGGCTTGTTGCGCATCGAGTAATTGCAACACCGAAATTTGTCCGCGTTGATAGCTTTTTAAGCTTTGCTCAATGAGTGTTTGGGCTTGGGGAATAACTTGCCCAGATAACAACTGTGCCTGTAATGTCTTACCTTGGTAATAGGCGTACAAAGTACGAACTTGCTGACGTAATTGAACCCGTAACTGTCCTTGCTGCTCACGTAACAATGCCAACTGACTATTAGCCGCTTCAATATTACCGATATTTGAGTTACTCAATTGCAACGGCATTGAAAACGAAAACAGCAACGAACTGGTATTGTTTTGCTGGTTGTAGCTCACGCCTGCACCTACATTAATGTCACTTTCCCCATTGGCTTTTTGCAGCGTTAAGTTAGCCGCTTGCTGTAAGTATTGCTGCTGTAACATAGCAAAGTCAGGGGCTTGGTTAACCGCATTGAGTAACGTTTGCTCAGATTTAAGCGGTATTAGGGTAGTCATATTTCCTGCTAAATCCGTGTAGCCATGTTGCTCACTCCACAGTTCATTGAGCGATAAACGTGCTCGCTCAAATTCGCTATTTAGCTTCGCTTTATCAAGCTCAACTTGGCTTAGTGCATAACGCATACGGGTTACATCTGCTTGCGATACAGCGCCGGCATCAGCTCGCTGCTTTATTGCTTTAAGTGCTTGGCTTACAACCTGATGCCGCTCGCTATTTAGAGAAAGTAAAGTTTGAAATTTAAGCGCCTCGTAATAGCGCTCACCAGTGGTTGCTAATAAGGCTAAGCGAGTATTTTGATACTGTATTGCTTGGGCTTTAATGTTTGCCGTAGCGTAATTTATTCGGCTTTGGCGTTTATCTCCAAGCTCTATAAGCTGGCTAAATGCCAAGGTTATTTCAGCACCTTGCACACCACGCGCCTCGTTTGTTCCTAGCAGGTTTTCAGCCTCTACATTTAAGACAGGATTAGGCGAAAGTGCCGCTTGAGATTTAAGCGCACTGAGTATTTTTTGATGATAAGGGTAGCGTTTTAATAGCGGATTTTGTTGCTCGGTATTTATCAACGCGTGTTTTAGAGTTAGTGTTTTAACATTTGCAAACGCACTAAAAGCAGGCAGCGTGCACAACATCACCACCAACATAATTGATTTTTTATTCATATAGCTTGTCCGTTTTTAATAAACAGAGTTCACTTGCAAACCATTCACAACCTACGCAAAAGATAGCGACAGTGTAAAATGCTCAGCAATCTAAACATGCCTATAACGGCCCATAAAACACTTATGTGTAGGCAGCTAAAAGCACAGTAATTAATTGAAATTAGATTAAATTAAAAACTAGCTAAATGAATTCGGTGGCGGTACGTCTGGTGGATAATGTAAACCGTGATAGCATATCGCTAAAGTTGGTTTACTTTTCTCGGGAGTTATTGAGTGATTTGAGCTGTGGCTATAGCCACTGTGGCAATGCTGGTGGGCATGTATTTCTGCTGTTGGGGCATTATCGCTATCATCAGCAGATGAACCTAGTTGCGATAATGAGCTATTTACGTGGTCAACGTCTTCTTGTAAATGGTACGCGGCGCCGTCACAGCTTATAAAGCTATGCACAAGCACAAGTAACATTACAATTAAAAAACGATTTGAACGCACAGTTAAAAGAATTCCCTATTGAAATACACAATTAGTTAAGCCCATTACTTATCTAATTCAGCACTGTACCTGAAAATACCTAAAAAGTAATGCAGCAAAATAAAATTTTATTTCATTCAATCTTATTTTGCTGCAAAAAGCCGCTAACTAATGTTAGCGGTCAATATTAACCGTTATTAAGCAACCGCTTGTTCTAAAATTTCACGGCTTTCTTTTAACGTAATAGCTTGGTTTTCACCAAGGGCAACCATGCCATGCGCTTCAAGCTTGCCAATAATATTATCAATAGCAGCCGCTTTGTCATCACCATGCTCAGTAAGCTCAGTTGCTACGTCAAGGCTGTGGTAAAACGCTTCAATCGCTTGAATTGTTTGCTCTGCTAAATCGTCCGTTTGTGCAAGACCAAATACGTTTTTACCCATTTGTTCTAGTTTTGCTTTTTTAACTGCAAATTGATTTCGCAGTAAAGAAGGCTGAACAATAGCCAGTGAACGGGCATGATCAACACCATAAGCGGCTGTTAATTCATGACCAATCATGTGGGTTGCCCAATCTTGTGATACGCCAGAACCAATTAAGCCGTTAAGTGCTTGGTTTGCAGCCCACATAAGGTTTGCACGCCATGCATCGTCTTGGTTTTCAAAGTTATCACCCAATGTTTTAAGCGCTTTTAACAGTGCCTCTGCGTAACCTTCTTGAACAAGTGCACCTTCTGGGAATGTTAGGTACTGCTCACAGGTATGTACCCATGCATCTACTAAACCATTGACAAGCTGGCGCTGCGGTAATGTTTTCATTACATCAGGGTCCATAATGGCAAATTTTGGTAATACTTCTGGAGATGCAAACGGTAGTTTTTGCTTCGTTGCTTCTTTGCTTACTACTGAATTTTGATTAGATTCAGAACCTGTAGCTGGTAGCGTTAATACGGCACCAATTGGTAATGCACTGGTAATTGTATGCTTACCAGTAGGAATATCCCAACCTTCGCCATCATATACAGCTGATGCTGCAATGTATTTAACACCGTCAATTACAGAGCCGCCGCCTACACCTAAAACGAAGTCGATACCTTGTTCTTTACAAATTTTTACTGCTTGGTCTAGCACTTCAATTGTTGGGTTAGCACCTACGCCCGAAAACTCTACCCAATCAAAACCTTCAAGTGCTGCTGCAACTTGGTCGTACACGCCGTTCTTTTTAATAGAACCGCCACCGTAAACAACTAATACTTTTTGATCTTTTGCGATCAAATCAGTAAGTGCGGCAATTTGTTGCTGACCAAATTGAATTAAAGTGGGATTTACGTAGCTAAATTTCATTATTTTGCTCCTAAAGGGGACGGTTAATTACTAAACACTTTATCAATTCTTAAACAAATAAAGTGTTGATAGATGCATAATAATGGCATAAAGCATATATAAAAAGCCTAATATCTGCCAAAAGCTTGCCTAAAACTATCAGCGTTGTTATTTTATGCCAATTACCGTTAATTTAAGCTGTTCTTATGACGACCATCGCCACTTTGTTACAACAATACGCAGAGCATAATAAGTTACTCAGCTTTGAAGGTACCATGGAAACTATTATTCCAGGGGTATACTTTCATCGCGCCACTAAAAGTTCAGCGCGTCAGCCGCTTATTTATAATTCAGGTATTATTATTGTTGGCCAAGGACATAAAATTATTCACTTCCCTGAGCATCAAATCCAGTATGGTGCAGGCGATTATTTAGTACTGGGAGTGCCCGTTCCACTAGAATGTGAAGCATTTACTGATAATGATTTACCAGTAATGGGTATTGCAATTGATATAAACCCAGCCATGCTGTACAAACTGGTTAACCAAATGATGCAACATAACCCTATTTCAACACCGTTAACGCAAAGCGGAGCCGTCCAAAGTGCCGCTTTAGATATGGCCATGGAGCAAGTCACTCATCGACTGTTAACAGTATTAAACAATCCGCTTGAGGCTGAGGTATTTGGTGGCGATATAGTTAAAGAATTAGTATATAGAGTACTGTGTGGCCCTCAAGGGCATACCTTAATTGGGCTTGCAATGCATGATGGCCATTACGCGCGCATAGCGCGTACTTTATCAACATTACATAGTGACTACGCAAACCCTATTACCGTAGAGCACTTAGCTGAAGAAGTGAATATGAGTGTGTCATCTTTTCATCGTGCCTTTAAACAAGTTACGTTTGAATCCCCTTTGCAGTATTTAAAAAAAGTACGCTTAGCAAAAGCAAAAGAATTAATAACCACCTCTGGCAGTAAAGCTAACGAGGCCGCATTTAAAGTAGGCTATACTAGTGCTTCACAATTTAGCCGTGAGTTTAAACGCCACTTCAATAAAACCCCCAGTGAAATACATGTGTGATTAAAAGTAACCCATTTTTGCACTAAGTCATTATTTAAATACTTTATTACTAGTAAAGCCTACCTGCTTTGTTAGTATGGTTTAAAGTATTCGTCCTTTTAGTAGCAATGAATTTTACGATAAAGACAAGAGGTTTTTGAGCATGTTAAGCGCACTGATGATTAGATTTAGCATTTTTATATGCGCTTGTATTACGCTGTTTAGTAGCGTTACTTATGCGCAAGAGCATTGCCAGCTCAGTGAAAGAGCAACAAACACATCGGTGTCTTTATCCAAAGAAGTTGTCTCAAATATTAAGCTTAAAAACGGTATCAATCATCTCGAATTAAGCTGTAACTTGAACCAAGGTGGTGTATTTTCTTTTACTCGCCCTGCACTTACAGACTTTTCGTGGCAGCAAAATTCAGTATATAAAACACCTTTAAAAACCAATCAGATGGCAATTTTAATGGACCAAGGCGTTTTTACTGCACAGCTTACAGTTACTACCTCAGCAGCTTATACCCCACGCTTTACTTGGTTAGATACACAACCGTTTGTCGAAAAAAT
The DNA here is from genome assembly GCF_055808145.1 of Pseudoalteromonas sp. KJ63-1. The sequence goes on from NZ_CM147855.1 coordinate 2,661,744, forward strand.
ACAACGCTATAACCTTATTTTTGGCATTTTTTATGGTCTTTGCGCCACACTTATTTTTTATGCATTAATTATAGGACACGGCATAAAAGACCCTCTTTTTAAACTGTATGGCATTTATATTTTTTGTATCGCTAGTTTTATATTCTTTCAAGAAGGACAGCCTTATTTATTTACACAGCAGTACTACTCTGTGTACGTAAGTCATCTTTACACGTTAAGTATTGGTTTAACTATAGTCAGTGCCACATGGTTTATGAGCGCACTATTAGAGCTACCTAGATACTTTCCAAAGTTAAGCAATACATTAAAAGTTGCCGCCTTATGCGTACTGACTTTGTGCTTACAAAAAATAGCGCTCGATCTGCCACTCATAACTAATATTACCTCTGCAGTAACCGGCTATTTATCATTATTTATTGTCATGACTATTTTTATCCTCAGCGCGATACAAACAAAGTACGGTGTTAATGAAGCAAACTTGGTATTTATAGCACTGGCAAGTGTGTTTATTAGTATGACTTTTAGAGTACTACTAACCGATTACAGTCCATTCATTCAACGCTATGGGTTTGTTATTGCGTTTACAATCGAATCTTTATTACTAGCTATTGCCGTCGGAAAACGAATTCAAAGATTAAGCTATGCAAAAAAACAGGCTGAACGACACGCTAACTTTGATCACTTATGCCATATATACAATCGTCGTGGGTGGAGCTTAAAAGCAAACGACTTATTGGCAGAGCATAAGCAACGAGGGGGCGTTTTGTGTTTTTTATACATAGATCTAGACCGTTTTAAAGCAATTAATGATACCTATGGCCATGATGTAGGCGACAAAGTACTATGCAAAGTTGCAGAGTCACTTGGTCAACACATGCGCAGTGAAGATGCTGTTGGCCGCTTAGGAGGCGATGAATTTGTAGCCATGGCATTATTTAATAGCAACGAAAAAATTAACCAGCGAGTTAACACCCTAGAGCAACAATTAAACCAGTTAACTATAGAGCATCAGGGCCATACTATTTCCATTTACGCCAGTGTTGGGCAAACTAGCTATACTCAGCCACCTGATAACTTAGACACAGTTTTAAAAGCGGGTGATGAAGCGATGTATAAACAGAAATTAAAGAGAAAGGCAAAGCAGGCTGAAAAAATGGTAGGAACCGCAATTTAAAGGCAAAAAACATGAGCTAGTCAGTAAGACTAGCTCAGCTATAATTGCTAGCTTAATCCTTTTTAAACAGTACCTCAGGATTAACCATGGTTTTCATTTCAAGCACGTTACCGTTGGGATCTTCAATAAAAAAGGTTTCTTGCTCAAACTCATCACCAACAAAACGACGGTAAGGTTTATCTAAATATTCAAGGCCGGCATCAGCAATGCGTTGCTTAAGTCCTTGAAACTCACTTTCTGATAAATGAATACCGAAGTGTGGTACAGCCACTGCGCCCATATCAACGTCGTGACGTACCGTAGGTAAACGCTCAACGCTTTGATGCAGAGTTAACTCGTTGCCCCAAAAATCAATGTCTACCCATCGTCCAGCTTCACTATTGCCGGTTTTACAGCCGAGTACGTCACAGTAAAACGTTTTCGCTTTTTCAAGATCGCCAGCGGGGATAGCCAGATGTAAACAGTTAGACATAAATTACCTTAGGTTATAACTTTTAATATATGAAATATGCCGCATTATACATAATTTGCAATTTATAGAACATCAACACTGTTATTTTTAGTCATTCATTGCATATCGATAATTTTCAACAGTAATAATTCATCTTTTAACAATGGTGTATCGATTTTAGTCTTAAATATCAGTTTTTAACTATTAAAGCCAAAACTGATACATTATGATGTGCGCGCCATGACTAAATTCATACTTTTAAAATTCATTACCTTTTTTATCGGCTGCCTATCGTGTTTTGTAATGCATACCACATTCGCATTGCCTATTGTTGTATCTGCTGGTTTAACGGGGCTTATAGGTTCATTTATTCCATTTCCTGCCGATTACAAAAACCATCCCTATGCAGCTATTTATGCAGGCAGTTTTGCCGGTATGTGCTCCACTAGTTTAATTACTGAATACTGGGAAATTGCGGCTATTTCTGCCATTGGGGCTGTTTTGTACACACTCACGATTAACATATTTGCAGGGTTTGGTGGACGATTAGGTAGCATTGCATTTGCTAGTGTCGCCTTATTTGTTTTAGCCAAGGAGTTAATAATATGACGCTTATTTATCCGCTGCTTGCTTTGTTAGGGGCGTTTTTAACCTTTTACTTGGCTAAGCATAATCGCTTTGATGGGATCCGAGCCTCTGCAGCCCTATCCATTATTGCTTATTTAATATTTGCACAATTTAGTTTCAACGCTGAGCTATATAGCATCGTCTTTTTTGGCGGCACATTTATTGGCATGAGTGCTCCCCACCGTTTTGGTGTGTATACGCTTGCCAGTTCTTCAATTATATTTTCACTGTTTTTTGCTTATTTAGTACCTATTCTTGATGGTTTTGGTGGTGCTTTGGGGATTAGTGCATTTCTATCCGTATGTATTTGCCACGTATTTATTTTACTTGGTGCACCGCGCAGTAAAAAAACTAAAATTTAAACGCTTTCTTGAATAAAAATTCAATAAAATCTTACACCTATTAAATTGTATAAAAATAACGCATGTTTTTTTGATCAACACTGTAAATGGCTTCGTACTGTTCACAAAGCTGTAACACTGTAACATTCGATTAAAGGAACAATTATGAATAAAGTATTTAAGCTCGGTGCTATCATACTTCCCTTGTTACTTATTCAAGGCTGTAGTAGCGATGACGATAACAACGCTCCAGTAACTGTAGATCCACAACCTGCCGTCTCAGTCTTTGACGCCGCACAGGACTCTGGAGAGTTCACCACTCTTGTTGCAGCACTAGAAGCAACCGGTCTAGATGAAACCCTTGATGATTTAACTACCAGTTATACTGTATTTGCCCCTACCGATGATGCATTTTCGTTATTAGGTGAAGAAACAATTAATAACTTATTAGCCGATACAGACACCCTAAGCTCAATTTTAACTTACCATGTTATCTCTGGCAGAGTAGATGCGCAAACAGCTATTAGTTTAGCGGGTACCACTGTTGAGACAGTCAACGGACAAAGCATTGCTTTATCTTTAAATGGTGAGAATTTATTAGTAAATACCAGCACAGTTACAATGACCGACATTGTAACCGACAACGGAATTATTCATGTTATTGATGCAGTGCTTACACCAAAAACAGTGTCAGAAACAGCACCAACCAATAATATTATTGAAACAGCTCAGCAAGCTGGTAACTTTAGTACATTACTTGCGGCTCTTGACGCTGCATCCCTTACTTCAGCACTAGCGGACGAATCATCAGAATTTACCGTATTTGCACCTACTGATGCTGCATTCGAAGCAATTGGTAGCAAATTTTTAAACACATTACTGGCTAATCCCACCGTTTTAGCCGATATTTTGAAGCAGCATGTGCTTGTAGGGTCAGTAGATTCTGTAACTGCAATGTCTCTTAACGGTCAATCAGCAGAAACGCTGCTGGGCAATACCCTTCCAGTGGCGATAAACGCAGAAACAAACATGCTATCGTTTGGCGGAGCAAACATTGTAGTTAAAGATATTATGACCAATAACGGTGTCATTCATGTAATCGATTCAGTTATTATTTCTGATGTTACTTTACCTCAAAGTACTAATACAATTGCTGACATAGCGAGCGCTGATGGTAACTTTACGACACTTCTCGCGGCTCTAACGGCAACAGGCTTAGATACACTAGTTGCCAATCCAGATAATACTTTTAGTGTATTTGCTCCTACAGACGCTGCATTTGCTGCGCTCGGACAGGATACAATTAATGCGCTACTAGCTGATACAGATACGCTTCGTGATATTTTGCTGTACCATGTTTTTTCTGACGCGACAGTTTTATCAGATGACGCAGTAAGTATTGCCAATAGCAACAGCAACAAGATAGAAATGGCCAATGGCGACATGGCAGCTATTTCTCATGTAGATAGCTCACTATTTATCAATGACTCAGCATTTTCAGAGGCAAATGTAATCGCTAGTAACGGCGTTATCCATATATTAAATAAAGTAATTATGCCACCGTCTGAAGTTGGTACCCCGACTAAAACAATTGCTACAGTGGCTACTGAAACACCTGCACTATCTACTTTAGTCACTGCACTGCAAGCAGCATCACTAGTAGATACCTTTAACGACACCACTCAATCATTTACGGTATTTGCACCGACAAATGCTGCATTTAGCAAAATCCCTACCGCTGATCTAGAGGCTTTATTGGCTGACACGACTGCATTAACAGGTGTGCTAACTCAACATGTGTTAGGCGCTCAAGTGGGCAGTACTGATGCATTTGCAGCTAATGGTAAAACGGTGACCACGCTTGCTGATAACATGCTAAGCGTAAACGTTGTAGACTTTACCAGCACAGAAAACACAGCAACAGATAGCATTGCTTACGATTCAACTAATAGTCGATTAGTAACGGGTATGGCTGATGCTATGCCAGGTAAAACAGTTTATGTGTTCGACAATGATTTAGGTGAAGCAATGAGCGCGTGTGAAGATGCATGTGCAACAACATGGCCGCCTGTTCTTGGTACTGCAGCGTCAAGTGGAAATGTACCCGGTTTATCATTGATTCCCCGCTCAGATGACAGCATGCAAGTCGCCTACCTTGGCCGCCCTTTATATACCTTCTCAGGTGATACGGCAGCAGGTCAAAATAATGGCCAAGCTGTGAACGATATTTGGTGGCAAGTAAGCTTACCAGCTACATCACTACAAGTAGCGGGTAGCAATGTAACAACCACTGATATTTATACCAGTAATGGCGTTGTTCACTTAATTGATACAGTGATCACAACGGCCAAATAAATTAAGTTTTACTGTGAGATAAGCCAGGAGTGATGATATTTACTCCTGGCTTTTTTATAAAAAATAGGCTTACTTATTAATACCTTGGGAGCTTGTTGGGTAACCAAAGACTACTTTTAACTTTGCTTTTAATCCCTTTGCTCTGTAAGTACTTTTAACGAGATGCTGCCACTGATGAAAGGTAATTTTAATCGGGTTATTACTGTGTAGTTGGCCAATAATTCCGTATTTACAAGGCTTGTTTTCATCCTCTTCTACATAAGTGCCAAATAACTTATCCCAAACAATTAGTACCCCTGCAAAGTTTTTATCTAAATAACCATTGTTAATAGCATGATGTACCCGATGATGTGATGGGGTATTAAATACGCTTTCAAACCAACCCAGCTTTTTTACCACTTGGGTGTGAACAAAAAATTGATACGCTAAATTAAGGGCAACTACGGCAAAAACAATCACAGGTTCAAAACCAAGTAATATCATTGGCATCCAAAACAGCCACATGCCCGCAAGCGGATACATTAAACTTTGTCTAAAGGCAGTAGTAAAATTCATTCTCGTAGAGCTATGATGTACTACATGCGCTGCCCATAACCAATGTATATGGTGTGATGCACGATGAAACCAATAATATAAAAAATCTTGCAGTACAAAGGCACCTAATATGGTCAATACTGTCAATTCAATATCAAATAACCGAAACTGATACAGCCAGTAAAAAAACGGCATTAGTACTATTAATGCAATAGCATCAGCACCTTGATGTAATAAAGCCAATAATGCATTGGCTAAACTGTCTTTTATATCGTAGTGACGCCTAAATTTAATAAACTCGATAGCAACAAACAGCAAAAAAATAGGGCTCAGTGCGAGTAAAATAATTTCAATGCTCATACAACACGCTCCTGAAAATAACGGGCTATTTTTTTAAGTGCTTGGCTAATATCTTTTTTTATAAAAAAAGCCAGTATAAAATCGGGTACCCAAAAAGGTGCAATGCAACTAATATGGTAATTAACCTCAGTGAGCGATGGTTCTTTGTTATTAGCATTTAAGTAAATATCACCACGATGCTGCGCAACGGGCTTGCTACCTATAATACGGTAACTAATATGACTGTTATCTGCAGCTATTATTTGCTCTTTAAAGGTAGTGCCTTGCATTTTTATTTCTCTAATCGTGCCTTTTCCGCCACTTATTTCACCCGGCTCTTGTGGTACTAGTAGTGTAAAGTGAGCATTAAAAAATCGTCCTAAATCAGAATGCGCTAGTAATACGCTGCGTATTTGCTCCGGCGTTGCTGCCACAGCTCGCTTAACCTTTATTTCTACCATGACCTTCACCCTATTATTTTTATCGATCACTAGCATATAAAAATATGCCGTGGCAAACTTGCGATTAGACGACTATTTTTTAGCTTTAGGCGACAAATGAAAACCTTAGCCGATCATTATTTTTGTAGCTGTTTGGATTATCTTGAAGCCCAAGGCTTAGCTAGCCAAGTGGCTTTAAGCGCTATTGATTTTAACGAGTATACCAATAAACAGTCACAACAATTGGCGCCGCGTATCAGCTTAAAAAGCTATAATGCGCTGCTTGGCTATGCACAACAGGCGTTAAACGATCCCTTATTTGGCTTTGAGTTAGGAAAACAAATACGCACCGCTGATTTTGGTGTATTGGGGTATTTAATTGAATCGAGTACTAATTTAGCCAGCGCTATTACTGCTCTACTTAATTACGACAGCCTAGTGGCTAATATTGGTCGCGCCAAGTTTGAGCAACAAAAAACACGGTGTAAAGTAACTTGGTTAGCCGATCCACAATGTAGTTCACAGGCTGTTTTACGAAATATGACCGCTTGGGTCAGCGTAGTACGCCAACTACTTAATCCTGAGCTTTCACCTAGCTGTGTGTATTTTTCAACACACTTTTCAAACACCGAACAACACAGATTAACTAATTGGTTTAATTGCCCAGTAAAAGCTGGCGCTAGCTTTAATCAAATCGAGTTTCCAAGTAATTACTTAACCCTGCCCTTTAAAACCGATAATAGCCAAATCAACGCAATGCTTAAGCAAATGTCAGAGCAACAGCTATCCCAGTTTAAAAGTCAGCAGTTATTATCAGAAAAAATTAATCATATTTTAATGGCAAAACACGACTTACAAGATTGCTCTTTGCTCAGGACAGCTGCGGCCTTAAATATGACGCCACGTACACTACAGCGCTATCTAAAAAAAGAGCAAACCACGTTTGCCGCGCTGCTTGAAGCAGAGCAAAAACGACGTTTATTAACTTATATTCACCACTATTCACTAAATAAAATCGCTTTTATGCTGGGATTTAACGATCAAAGTTCTTTTAATCGTGCCTTTAAACGCTGGCATCATTGCTCGCCTCGCCAATTTATAAAAAACAACAAGTAAACAATCTGCTTACTTAAAATATACATTTATCATGTACCTTATTAATGTTTTTCTTTACACTAGCGTTATAGTATTGCTTTAAAGACAATTATTTATGCTTTTGCGTATGGTGTTAACTGTTTTTGTATTGTTTTTTTATAGTGCGTTCTGCAACGCAACCCCTGTTACCTTCATCGCTGAAGATTTACCGCCTTATCATTTTAAAAACCCTCAAGGTGAAGCACAGGGCGCGCTGGTTGATATAGCTAAAGCAGTTTTAAATGGCACTGATTTAACAGCAAAGTTTGAAATAATGCCAATGGCTAGAATATTCCAACAGCAACGAGCCAATCCTAATGCCATAATAATGTCACTGCTAAAAACACCAAACAGACATCATCAATATAAGTGGCTAGGTAAAGTCTACTTTGCGGACGCATACCTAGTTAGTTTAAGTAACCACAAAGATGAAGTGATTCATTTAAATTTTGCTAAAGAGTACAAAGTAGCCACTATTCGCGGCTACTCTGCACAAGCTTATTTAGAAACTAAAGGCTTTACTGAAAATGAAAACCTAGTATTAGTCAGTTATTATCAGCAGCTCTGGAAAATGCTATATAAAGATCGTATCGACTTTGTTGTAACCAATACGCTCACACTTGAAAACGAATTAAAGCGCACGGGGCTCGACCCTAATTTAATTTCAAAACGCATCCATTTAGATGAGTTACCCTCTTCTTTGCATTTTGCAGCCAGTAATCAGTTTGACTCACACACAGCAAAAATTATTAGCGATAGGTTAAATGCCATCAAGGAAAGTGGTGAATATCAGCAAATTTTAAATAAATGGCAACTCCCTATGCCAAAAAACCTTTAATACTTAGCGGGCAAGGTATTCTGTGCTAAATAATTTTTTAATGAGGTAAACAAAGGTGCGGGCAAGTCATTAATATCGCACCAGCGCCACTGTAAACATTTGTGAGGTTCTTTATTTATAACCTCTCCGCCTTCATAGTCTGCTTTCACATATAAGGTAATATAATGTTTGTTCTCTGTGCTAAAAATATCGTTGGTAAAATCGAGTTTACGAATATTAGTGACATTAAGCCCTGTCTCTTCTACTACTTCACGCACAGCGCATTGCTCAACAGTTTCACCAAATTCTAAATGTCCACCAGGCGTTGCCCACGTATTCGCGCCATGTGCGCCTATCCGTTCACCGAGTAAAATTTTATTATCATGCATTACTATTACTGCAACGCCTACTCTGACCATTTGATTCATTCTTATATCCATTTACTCTTAATTAATGACTGAAACATTTTACATTAGTTGGAACTTTTTAGTTCTATACAATCATCACGTTGGCCAAAAACTAAAAGCATCGCTTACTATTTAATCGACCATAGTCGAATATCACTGCTGATAAAAAGCGCTTAGTTTAGTTAGGATAAATTTTGCTCAGGAGCCTTTATGTCAGGTGAATATAAACAACATTACAATGAATTTAAACAAGACCCGGCAGCGTTTTGGTTATCACAAAGTAAGCGACTACCTTGGTACAAGGCTCCAGAAACAGCATATACACAAGATCAACAAGGACTGCACCACTGGTATGCAGACGGCGAGCTTAACAGCTGTTTTTTAGCCGTAGATCAACATGTAATCGCTGGGCATGGTAATGAAACAGCGTTAATTTATGATTCACCGGTTACCAATAGCAAACGCTGTTATAGTTATTTACAACTACAGCAAGAGGTCGCTAAATTTGCTGGGTTAATGGAGTCTTTAGGGGTGATTAAAGGCGACCGCGTGGTGATTTATATGCCTATGATCCCCGAAGCCGTAATTGGCATGTTAGCCTGTGCCCGAATTGGCGCTATTCATTCTGTTGTGTTTGGCGGTTTTGCTGCGCATGAATTAGCGGTACGGATTGATGACGCAAAGCCCAAATTGGTACTCAGTGCCTCTTGCGGTGTAGAAGTAAATACCGTAATTGAATACAAAGAATTGCTCGATAGCGCGCTTGAAGCTGCTAACTATAAAGTTGAAAACTGTATTATTTATCAGCGTGAGCAAGCCACCGCACCGCTTATGCCCGAACGTGATATTGACTGGGCTGTTGCAATGCAAACAGCCGCACCGGTTGATCCCGTTGCGGTCAGTGGCGATCATCCGCTTTATATTTTATACACCTCAGGCACAACAGGGACACCTAAAGGTGTGGTACGTGAAAATGGCGGCCATGCGGTTGCCATGCATTACAGTATGGAAACCGTATACGGCATGAAACCCGGTGACGTGTTTTGGGCCGCCTCTGATATTGGCTGGGTAGTGGGCCATTCGTATATTGTGTATGCGCCGCTTATGTATCGATGCGCAACTATTTTATTTGAAGGAAAACCGGTTAGAACCCCCGATGCCAGTGCTTTTTGGCGCGTAGTAGAAGAATACAAAGTGAATGCCCTATTTAGTGCCCCCACTGCGTTTCGCGCAATTAAAAAAGAAGACCCCAATGCCGATGGGTTTAAACAATACGATACTTCAAGTCTGAAACGATTATTTTTAGCCGGAGAGCGTTTAGACCCACCTACCTACGATTGGCTTAAAGAAAAAACAGGCCTACCAGTACTTGATCATTGGTGGCAAACTGAAACCGGCTGGGCAATTGCGTGTAACCCTGTTGGCATTGAACACCTGCCTACAAAAGCGGGAAGTTCAACGGTTGCAACGCCCGGGTTTGACGTACGAATTTTAGATATGAATGGGGATGAATGTGCTCCTAATGAGCAAGGCGCGGTTGTTATTAAGTTACCTTTACCACCAGGCTGTTTACCGACAATTTGGCAAAATACGGCTCGTTTTAAGGTTGGTTATTTGGCCGAATACGATGGCTACTACTTATCTGGTGATGGTGGTTATATTGATGACGATGGCTACCTCTTTATTATGGGTCGTACCGATGATGTGATAAACGTCGCAGGGCATCGTTTATCCACCGGTGAAATGGAAGAAATTGTTGCCGCGCATCCAGCTGTAGCTGAATGTGCAGTATTTGGCATTAGTGACGCGCTAAAAGGGCAAAACCCGATGGCGATGGTGGTGCTAAAAAATGATTTCCATGGCTCACATAAAGAGGTAGAACAGCAATTGGTGCAAACCGTGCGTAATCAAATTGGTGCTATTGCGTGCCTTAAAAATATTATGTGTGTAGAGCGGTTACCCAAAACTCGATCTGGCAAAATTTTACGTAAAAACCTGCGGCAGTTAATTGATGGTGAAGAACTGCAAATTCCATCAACCATAGATGACCCAAGTATTTTTGAAGAGCTTAGCCAGCAACTCGAGCATGGTAAACTGTAACTACATAATGTAAAAAGTCTTAAATAGACTTTTTACATTGCAGCTGCTTAACTAACAATCAGTAATTAATAAAAGCGTCCTTATGGAGTATTAATGACAGGAACACGCGCACAGCTGCGAGATTTTTTACTGCAATGGTTTGGCGGTTATTTTCCGGGAAGCCCATTTTTATGGTACGACCTGATTGTATTGGCTTGGATTGCGCTATTTGCATTAATATTACAACTCATTTTAAGGCTGGTTTCTCAGCGTTTAGTTAAAAACCGCTTTAGCGAACAAGCTGCGCAACCCGATAGTAAAAGCCCTTTATATTCAGCAAAGAAGCTTGCTCGTAATATCTCATTTGTTTTACAAGGAGCGGTCGTTGTTATTCAGGCGCAACTATGGATACCCGAAGGCACCACGTTTTTGTATTTGATTAAAATGATCACCGATCAGTGGATCATTTTATTCGCCTTGCTTTCGCTGTTTTCGTTACTGGATATATTTCAAGCAATTTCTGATAAGCGCCCCTTGAGTGCTCACTTTCCGCTGCGCGGCTTTTTGCAAACAATTAAGCTTATTGCCAGTGTATTAACCGCCATTTTAGCCGTTTCGTTGTTGATGAATAAATCACCGTTAATTTTACTAAGCGGCTTAGGCGCTCTGTCTGCGGTGTTATTACTGGTATTTAAAGACGCTATTTTAGGATTAGTAGCAGGTATTCAGCTCTCTGCCAATAATATGCTAGCGGTAGGTGATTGGTTGGAAATGCCAAAATACGGTGCCGATGGTGATGTTATTGATATTGCGCTAACCACGGTAAAGGTAAGAAATTGGGATAAAACCATTACCACTATTCCTACCTATGCATTGATTTCTGACTCATTTAAAAATTGGCGCGGTATGTCAGACTCTGGTGGACGCCGGATAAAACGTAGCATTCATCTAGAAATGAGTAGTGTGCACTTTTTAGATGAAGTCGCACTTGTTGCTCTTAAAAAAGCTGAGCTACTAAGTAATTACCTTGAAAGTACGCTATCGACTATTAACGAGCAGAACACGACTAAAAAAGTAGATATGAGCTGCACTTTAAATGGCCGCAGGCTCACTAATGTGGGTACATTTCGTCACTATTTGGTGGCGCTATTAAAACAGCATCCGCATATTCATCAGGGTATGACCTTAATGGTAAGGCAATTAGCGCCAACAACCCAAGGGTTACCCATTGAGATTTACGCATTCACTAATACCACCAATTGGGGGGAGTATGAAAATATTCAGTCAGATATATTTGATCATATATTAGCGGTTTTACCCGCCTTTTCGTTACGTGCCCATGAGGCACCAACAGGAAGCGATATTCGTCAACTAATTAACCTGAACTCTGGTTAAGAGATTTACTAACATATTGAATCAAAATGATATTTATGTTTATTTTCTCTAGCCAGAGATTTTCAGTGAAAACAAGGCGAAATTACGCGTCAATAGCTAGTCTATTGCAAGTAAATTCAACGCAGTTAGCGCTCAAAATAGCTGCTTGAGATAATAAATCTAGCTCACGCAAAGTCAGTCTAAATACGCTTTAATTGTGCAATAAGCCACTGATGAATCTCGCTATTATTTGAACGAGGATGCCAGGCTGCAATCACCTTAAATGGCGGCGGTAATACTTCAATCTCCAATTGCTTTACCTTACTATTTGGCAATAACCGTGATGGGTAAAACGCAATTAAATCGGTGGTATTGAGTAAATCAGGCACTGATGAAAACCCAGGTACTGACATGACAATATTTCGTTTGTAGCCTTTATCTGCAAACCAGCGATCGTGCGATCCACGTAAATTTGCTCTAGATGCCGACACCACCAACTGCGGCCGACTCGCAACCTCAGATAAGCTCAAAGGCTGTGAAGATGTGGGCGCATGTGCGCCTGCAATACAAATATGCTGTTCTTCAAATAGGGTATCGTAAACTAAATTATCAGGAATAAATTCAACAAAGCTAATCAGTAAATCAAGCTCCCCTGCACTGATAAGCTGGTTAACGTTATCGGATGCGAAGTCTCGAACAATCAACTTTAAACCTGGCGCTTCACGGCGAGTAATTGCTAATAACTGGGGTAAAAGTGCAGCAATCGCATAGTCCGTAGCACTTATAGTAAAAACGCCTTGATAACTCTGCGGGGAAAACTGTGACGGCACCAATAACGCGTCTAGTTGACTCAGAATTTGATTAATTGATAGTTCAAGTGCCAGCGCTTTTGGCGTTGGCAGCATCGTATTGCCTTGACGAATAAACAGCCTGTCATCAAATAAATCGCGTAATTTTCGCAGCTGCTCACTAATAGCTTGCTGAGTTAGCCCCATTTTTTGTGCAACATGCGATACATTTTTTAATTTAAGCAAAGCGCTTAAAACTCGCAACTGCTTTATATCCAGCCGACCTATACCATTCATAATTGTATCTAAAACAAAAAAGTGTTGTTTCAAATTGTAGCTTTTAATCTCTATGCTCACCAGCATTGTTATTAGCGCTAAGCAGCATAGTTAATTTAAAAGGTATTAAAATGAGTCAACCGAGTAAAAATATCGACAGTTTATTTTCATCCATTAGTTTAGGGCCATATACCCTGAAAAATCGTATTGTTATGCCGCCACTTACCCGCTCACGCAGTACAGTACCTGGCAATATCCCCAACGAAGTAATGGCAACTTACTACGCACAACGTGCAAGTGCTGGCTTTATGGTTACCGAGGGCACTCAAATTGAACCCAGAGGACAAGGATACGCTTGGACACCCGGTATTCACTCTGCTGAACAAATCGTTGGCTGGAAAAAAGTGACTAATGCCGTGCATGCAGAAGGGGGAGTTATTTTTGCCCAGCTGTGGCATGTAGGCCGTGTATCGCATACTAGCCTACAACCAAATGAAGCCAAACCTGTTGCTCCCTCAGCAATAGCAGCTGATAGTGTGAAAGTGTTTATAGAAACAGGGCCAGCTCAGGGCGCTTTAGCCGATCCAAGTGAACCACAAGCTTTAACAACAAATGAAGTAAAAGAGCTTGTTGGCATGTATGCACAAGCTGCCCGTAATGCGCTAGAGGCTGGATTTGATGGTGTGGAGCTGCATTGTGCTAATGGCTACTTAGTAAACCAATTTATTTCTGAGCATAGTAACCAACGTGAAGATGAATACGGTGGTTCACTGACTAATCGCTTACGCTTTTTAAAAGAGATTGTTGCTGCGGTTAGTGACGTAGTTGGCGCTGAGCGTTTAGGAGTTAGATTTGCGCCACTATTTAGCAGTACTGATGAAACCCGTGTTTATTTAGGATTAGTAGAATCAGACCCTCAACATACTTATATAGAAGCCATTAAAGTACTTGAGCAAGCGGGTATTGCCTATCTTTCAATTGCTGAAGCCGATTGGGACAATGCTCCTGATTTGCCGGAGCAATTTTATCAAGTGGCACGCGCAGAATTTTCTGGACGTATTATTTACGCAGGTAAATACACAGTTGATAAATCTGTGGCAATGCTAGCTAAAGGTTATGGAGATTTATTTGCTTTTGGTCGCCCTTTTATTGCCAATCCTGATTTACCAGCGCGTATTAAACATAATTGGCCATTAAATGAAGCCGATGCTACTACTATTTATGGTGGCACTGAGCAAGGCTACAGTGATTATCCTCGCTACAAAAACGATTAGCAAAATGGCCATGGATGGCCTCTAAAATTGCTAAAAGCGCGATAATCCACTCTATCTAAACCTCCCAAATAAGTCTTATCACTGTTTTTACCTTATCGAAAATATCATACATTTGGTTAAAAAATGTCGATAAAAGTCATTTAAATTAGTTTTAAAGTATTGTTTTTAAATAATTAACAAGCATTAAAGTAGTAATATTTCTCAATATGAATACAATAAGCCTTTATTTTTAGACATCGGTCTTTGGAGCATAGGTTGTTAAAATTAGCAGGAGTTAAATCAACTTCTTTGAGCCTTTTAGGTCTATGTGGCTTATTTTTATTATTAATTCAGTTTCAAGCTCAATGGCAAAGTAAGCTCTCCCTTATTAATAATCTTGTTTATCCATTACTGATTATTACTGCTGTATTTGCTACTCAGTTTAATCGAAGTCGAGTTGCACTACTTTGCGCATTTTGGGTACTTTATTTATCTTCATTAGACTACGCTTTACCCTGGTCTGACTGGCTCAAAGCGCAACCTGACTGGACCTTATTATGCGCTACAAGTTTATTAATGCTATTGGCAGTTATAAAAGATAGAGCGCTCTTATCAATACACACAGTAACTCGCAGTTTACTCGTTATTGTCTGTGGCGGTGCTGCATTTGCTTGGTTAGCACTGAGCCAACACTTGCAAGAACTAACAATACAATCTTCTTTTTATATTCAGCTGCTTCCTTATTTACCCATTGTTTTACCGCTTTCAATAATTGGCGGCTTGCTTATTTGGCAAAGCTTAAGAGCCCATAACCTGACTCAAACCGCCTTATTAATTACTTTTATTGTGTGGTGCCTTAATCAGCAACACATTATTGATTTTCCTTGGTCTGTAATAGCCGTGCTTATGGCTTCTTTGTATTTATTGGCAGTAAGTACAGACTCTTATTATTTAGCCTATAGAGACGATTTAACCAGCTTACCAACGCGGCGAGCACTTAATCAGCTTGCTTTATCATTAGGTCGAAAATACACCGTTGCTATGCTCGACATTGACCACTTTAAAAAATTCAACGATACCTATGGCCACGATATTGGCGACCAAGTGTTAAAGCTAGTGGCGGCTAAAATGGCTGGCGTTAAAGGGGGTGGCAAGATTTACCGCTATGGCGGAGAAGAGTTTACAGTGGTGTTTCCACGCAAAACAGCTGAGCAATCAATCCCTGAACTAGAAACACTGCGTGAAAATATTGCCACCTACGACATGGTGATCAGAAACCCAAAACGCACCGATAAAAAATCTCGCAAAGGTAAACAGCCAAGTGACCACAAAACGGTAAACGTGACGGTTTCTATTGGTGTAGCGCAAAGAGCGGCAAAACAAAGCTTTGATGAGGCATTAAAAAATGCCGATTTAGCCCTTTATAGAGCTAAAAAGAAAGGCAGAAATAACGTAAGCGAGTAATACTTTTAACGTGGCACGCTAACTTAATAATGGCGTGCCCAAAAGCGGCTAATTTAACCTGTAGTTTATTGCTTTTCCAAAACCGCTTTTAAATTATTTAATGCTGATACAGAAAAACCACGGTCGTAAAAGTAAATAATTTTACCACTCTCATCAAGCAGTATCACACGGCTGTTATTAGGGTTTTCGTTGCCAGTAAATGCTTGAACTTTATCGCCATCTTCGTAAATTGTGATCACCCCACCCCACAACTCTTTTGGGATCCCTTTGCGCATACCATTATCAATTAAGGTACTAAACATGCGAGGAACCATACCCTGAATGGTTGGTAACTCATAGGCAGTCACATCAACTGCACTCATATCTAAACCAATAAGCCAACGATCAATATCAAACTGACTGTCTTGCTTGTAACCTATTAATAGCAATGTATTTGGGCTGTTAAAGTCATCAGGAATGGTGAATGACTGTTGCTCTAAGCTTTCTCCACTAACAGTGGGAAATTGCTTACCAAGTAGTGCTTGATTTGGATACTGAGTTGAGCACCCGCTAACCACTAAAACCATCACCACCGCCATTATTGCCTTTAACATACCTTTACTCCCTATTTTTAAATAAAACTAAAGTGAACACGTTAACTAAATAATTGGTACAAGACTTACGCTTTAAACCAGACTTACGATCCATAGTAACTCCCATAAATTAAATAAAATACAAGCATATGAATAGGTTTGTTCGATAAAATGTTTATTCGTTATACTTTAATATTATTACTATATTCATTTTAATTCTATCCCATAGCGAAAGCGTATTTTGTTAACACCTTACAAAGCGTTAAAGTGCCGCGCTAATTCACAGCTATAAAAGAGGGTACCATGTCGCTTGCTGTATTATTAATGTTGGCATTATTTGTCGGTTTGCTGTTTGCTATTTATCTTGTTTCGCAAAAAAGCAGCTCTTTATCTCGTACCGTTTTATTTGGTTTAGTGCTTGGTAGTGCCTTTGGTTTAGCCTTACAGTTTTTATTTGCCAACTCACCAGAAACCATTAAAGAAATACTCAGCTGGGTAAGCATAGTAGGTAAAGGCTATGTCGGTTTGCTAAAAATGATCATTATGCCATTGGTATTGGTCTTTATGATTGCCGCAGTGGTTAAGCTTGAGAACCAAGGCTCACTGGGGAAAATCTCCTTTATTAGTATCTCTGTTTTACTGTTTACTACTGCAATTGCAGCGTTAATTGGTATTGCGGTAACGTATGGATTTGACTTGAGCATAGAAGGGCTTGTTTCGGGTACTCGTGAAGCCGCTAGAATGGACACCCTACAAAGCAAAGCCGCGAATGTAGCCGACTTAAGTGTGCCGCAAATGCTACTGAGCTTTATTCCTGAAAATCCCTTTGCGGATCTAAGTAATCAACGTTCAACCTCTATCATTGCCACGGTTATATTTGGTGTACTTGTTGGTATAGCTGCACGTAAAGTAATGCTTGAAAAAACAGAATTAGCTAGCCCAATTCGTAACGGTGTAAACGCCCTACAAGCAACAGTAATGAGCTTAGTTCGCATGGTAATTGCACTAACGCCTTATGGTGTTGCAGGCTTAATGGCAAGTGTTGTGGCAAACTCTAGTAGTAACGATATTTTAAATTTACTCGCCTTTATTGTGGCTTCTTACGTGGCTATTTTATTGATGTTTGTTGTGCATGGTTTACTGCTTAGTTTAGTCGGCGTTAATCCAAAACATTACTTTGAAAAAATTTGGCCTGTGCTCACCTTTGCCTTTAGCTCACGTAGCTCAGCGGCATCGATTCCTATGAATGTTGACGTGCAAATTAACCAGTTAAAAGTGCCACCTGCAATCGCTAATTTATCGGCTTCTTTTGGTGCCACTATAGGTCAAAACGGCTGTGCTGGTATCTACCCTGCCATGCTTGCAATGATGGTTGCGCCAAGCGTGGGAATTGACCCACTCACATTTGAGTTTATTTTACCGCTAATTGGTATTGTGGTTATTAGCTCGTTTGGTATTGCAGGTGTTGGCGGCGGTGCTACCTTCGCAGCGTTAGTTGTATTACCGACTATGGGATTACCTATAGAGGTAGTGGCTTTGCTTATTTCTATTGAGCCATTAATAGACATGGCGCGCACTGCACTCAATGTATCGGGTGCTATGACCTCAGGTGTGATCACCAGTAAATTAATGAAAACTCAATAACACTGACTTTAATTTAATAGCCCAGCCTACGCTGGGCTTTTTTATGTCCGCCGCTTTCAAAGCTCTTTAGTGATTCGTTTATTTAATCAATTAACTTCAATAAATCATTTTTATAGATTGCACTAATCGCTTTATTTCGCACACAGTTTTTAGCCCCTTTACTATACTATTCCCATCGCTCAGTCATTCAGGCTTGTTTAACAGCTTGAATGAAGTATCAACCTACTGTTTTTAAATGAGTAGACCCTATTTTTAATACGCTTTGTATATAACGAGATTCGTTAACTTTAAGGAAGCTGACAATGAAAAACCGATCATTTACAAAAAAAGCGCTTGTTGGATTTATAAGTGTGGCACTTATGTCTGGCTCTGCTTTTAGCCAAGAAAAACCACAAATGTCTAAGCCACAAGGTGCTGTAGGCATGGGTGAAGCAAAAGTGGGCGCAACCAGAACCAATCAATTTTGGTGGCCAGATCAACTTAACCTATCTCCTCTTCGCGATCATGATCTACGCTCAAACCCTTACGGTAGTGACTTTAATTATGCAGAGGCATTTAACAGCCTAGATTTAGACACTGTAAAAAGTGATATCGACGCTCTGCTAACCCAATCTCAAGACTGGTGGCCGGCAGATTTTGGTAACTATGGTCCATTTTTTATTCGTATGACCTGGCACAGTGCAGGTACCTATCGTACGCTTGATGGACGTGGCGGTGCTGGCGGTGGTCAACAACGTTTTGAGCCGCTTAATAGCTGGCCAGATAACGTAAGCTTGGATAAAGCGCGCCGTTTACTTTGGCCAATCAAACAAAAATACGGTGAAGCCCTTTCATGGTCAGACTTAATCGTATTAGCGGGTAACGTTGCCCTAGAAAATATGGGATTTGAAACCTATGGTTTTGCTGGTGGTCGTACTGACGATTGGGAACCTGACATGGTTTACTGGGGTCCTGAAGTAGAAATGCTTGCCAGCGACCGTGAAGATGCCAGCGGCAAACTAGAACGCCCATTGGGTGCAACTCACATGGGTTTAATTTATGTAAACCCAGAAGGGCCTAAAGGAGTACCTGATCCTATTGGTTCAGCTAAGAACATTCGCGTTGCGTTTTCTCGCATGGCGATGAACGATGAAGAAACCCTGGCACTTATCGCCGGTGGTCACACCTTTGGTAAAATGCATGGTGCGCACAAACCTAAAGACTGTGTGGGTGCAGAGCCTGCTGCAGCAGATATTGAAGAGCAAGGTTTAGGCTGGAAAAACAAATGTGGTAAAGGTCACTCTGAAGATACCGTATCTAGTGGTTTAGAAGGCGCATGGACACAAGCACCTACTCGCTGGTCATCATTATACTTAAGCAATCTACTTAACTTTGAGTGGAAACAAACTCGCAGCCCTGCTGGCGCTATTCAGTGGATCCCAACAGATGAATCATTACATAAGTCAGTACCTGATGCGCACGTTAAAGGTAAATTTAACCCACCGGTAATGACTACGGCCGATTTAGCGTTAAAATTTGATCCTGAATATCGCAAAATTGCTGAACGCTTTTTAAATGACCCAAAAGAGTATCAACTTGCATTTGCTAAAGCATGGTACAAATTAACTCACCGAGATATGGGGCCACCACGTAACTTTTTAGGTAAAGAAGTACCAAAAGAAGACTTAATTTGGCAAGACCCTATTTCAGCAGAGACTAAATCAAACATTGATGCTGATGCAGTAAAAGTGCTGAAAGCTGCTATTTTAGACTCGAACCTAAGTGTACCTGAGTTAGTACGTGTGGCATGGGCATCGGCTGCCAGTTACCGTGATTCAGATATGCGCGGCGGTGCCAACGGCGCACGTATTGCGCTAGCACCACAAAAGGATTGGGCAGTAAATAATCCAGCAGAAACCGCAAAAGTACTTAAAGTATTAAAAGCGATTCAAGCTGACTTTAACGACAGCTTATTTAGTAAAAGCCAGGTATCGCTTGCTGATTTAATTGTGCTTGGTGGTAATGCAGCGATTGAAAAAGCAGCCAAAGATGCAGGCTACTCAGTAGACGTGCCGTTTAATGCTGGTCGTGGTGATGCTACACAAGCACAAACTGACGTTAATGCATTTAGCTTATTAGAGTTGCCTGCCGATGGTTTTAGAAACTATTTTGATGCAGAGAAAAGCTATAAATCACCAACTGAAATGCTGATTGATAAAGCGGATCAGCTTGACCTAACAGTTCCTGAAATGACTGTATTAGTCGGTGGCTTACGTTCACTTGATGCAAACTATAAAGGCACTGACTACGGCGTATTTACTGACAAGCCTGGTACCCTAAATAACGATTTCTTCGTTAACTTATTAGATATGTCGACGGTATGGAAAAAATCGTCAGATGCAGGCATTTATCAAGGCTTTGATCGTCAGTCGGGTGAGCAAAAGTACACTGCTACTTCGGTTGATCTGATTTTTGGTTCAAATTCAGAACTACGTGCAGTTGCTGAGGTGTATGCCTTTGATACATCAAAACAAAAGTTTGTAGAAGACTTTGTTGCGGCATGGACTAAAGTAATGAATTTAGACCGTTAATAACCATTAAGTAATACAACCACAGCGCTGCAATTAATTGCAGCGCTTTTTTATTATAAAGCTACTTTAAAGCAAATACTCGATCACGTAAGTCATCGGCACTCACACTTTCAGGTGCAACTGGCTCACCAATCGCTACGCTTACCAACGACCATTTGGGTCTAGGTAGTCGCCATTTAGTTTTTCGACTAAACATACTGCCCCATAATCCATCTAAATGAACAGGGATAACAGGCACAGGCGTGCGCTGAATTATTTTTTCAATGCCACGGCGAAATACATCAACCTCGCCATCACCGCTGAGCTTGCCTTCAGGAAAAATCCCCACCAGCTCACCACGTTTCAGTGCTTGCGCAATGTCATCAAAAGCTTTATTAAACGCCTTAGGATTTGATTTTTGACTATCGATTGGAATGGCTTTGGCCATTTTAAATAACCAATTAAGTGCCGGTGAATAGTAAATAGGAGCAAATACAACAAACCGAATAGGCCTAGGTGACGCCGCTAAAATAAACATCCAATCAACAAAGCTAACATGATTACTTACCACTACCGCAGCCCCTTCATCGGGAATGTTAGACTCGCCTTTAGTGCGCACGCGATACATGCAAATCGCTAAAATATAGATAATAAAACGTAAGAAAAACTCCGGTACTTTGGTATATATGTAAAGCGATATTAGTAAATTGAGCCCTGCTAATAACAACAGTAATTGTGAAATATCCCAGTGTAATAGCGTTAAAGTTACAATACTTAAAACAGCGCTGCCGACCATAAACAGTGCGTTTAATACATTATTAGCTGCAATCACTCGAGAACGGCTATCGGGGTGAGTACGCTGCTGAATGAGTGCATACAAAGGCACGGTATAAAACCCCGAGGCAATACCAATACCTGCCATCCAAACAAAATGCCAGAGCATATCGCCAGTATTAATTACTTGCTCAAGAGTAAGCTGCAACTCACTAACTTGGCGATAAAATTCAATACCAGGCTCTTGGCTTAGTAAATATAAAAATAAGGTAATTAACAGTGCACCAAAAGGCACAATACCTAACTCAATACGTGAGCGTGATAGCTTTTCACACAATAAAGATCCTAATGCAATACTCAACGAAAACACCACTAAAGCAGCCGTCACCACCAACTCATCGCCTCCCATTACATGTTTTACGTAATTAGGGAGCGCCGTTAGTATCACCGCACCAATAAGCCAAAACCAGCTGATCCCTAATACTGACTTACCCACCGACTCGGTTTGTGCGTTAAGCGCATTAAAAACACTTTTGGTTGAAGTAATAGGGTTAATCGATACTTTTAAGTTAGCATCATTGGCTGCACTTTTAGGAATAAATCGACTGCTTAAAAAGCCAATAACCGCAAGGCTTACTATTGCGATACTGATATAAATAGGGCCCGCTGTTTGGGTTATATAATAGGTGCCAAATACGGTGCCCAATAAAATTGCTACAAAAGTGCCCGACTCCACCAGTCCATTCGCTTTAGTTAGCTCATTTGGGGCCACATGCTGCGGTAAAATAGAGTACTTAAGCGGTCCAAAAAAAGTGCTTTGTAAACCCATTAAAAATACCGTACCTAACATTAACCAAACCTGCTCGGTTAAAATCGATACTACGCCCACCAGCATAATAGGAATTTCGCAAAACTTTACGATGCTGATCAGTTTTGATTTTTCCAACTTTTCTGCAATTTGCCCAGCCATGCCTGAAAATAGAAAAAACGGTAAAATAAATAATCCTGCCGCCAGATTAGAATAAAAGGCACCATCAGCTACCGTTGCAGCCTGAAAAATTAAAATAAGCAGGATTGATTGCTTATAAACATTGTCATTTAAAGCAGAGAAAAACTGCGTCACAAACAGAGGTAAAAACCGTTTACTACCCAGTAAAGCTCCTTGAAATTGTTGTTTATTTTCCTTCATTACGGTCTCTTAAAATTAGCTTCAGGGCTTAGATTACCACTGTGGAAAAGAAATACGAACCCACTTTTTAAGTACATGCTCAAACATATATTTAAATAAACGAAATAGCTAACCCAACAAAAATGACTAACAAATGAACAAAGCGACTAAATCTTGCGTATGAGTGTTTATGAGTTGTAAATAAAACATCTATGTTCTAAACCTAAAAGGTGACTAAAAAAGGAGCATCTTTATGCCAACTACAAACACAATAGACAAAGACACTAAATTCGCACGTTGTTTAGAGTGCAACAAAGTAAATACATTTGCCGCTTTTCACTGGCTTTCGTTAGCGTTTAAAGATATGGCGCGCGCGCCCATGTTAAGTTTAATTTACGGTTTAATCTTCACGCTTATTCCGGTAGCGATTGTTTACTCTGTTGTACTTACCGACAGCCACTTAGCTATTTTACCTGCAACCGTTGCTTTTGCTTTAATCGGTCCGGTATTCGCCGTTGGCCTATACGATGTAGCCTGGGAACTTGAAAAAGGCCATAAACCTACATTAAGCCATTCATTAAAATCAATGTTTCGTAACCCCGTAGGTGAATGGGGTTTTGCGGTATTACTCATGGTGATTATGATTATTTGGATGCGCCTAGCTGCAATTGTGCATGCATTATACCCAAACCATGTAAACCCCACCTTTGAAGAACTTTCTGCGTTTTTAACTATAGGCAGTATTATCGGCGGAATTTTGTTGGTCAGTGTGTTTTCAATCTCAGCATTTACCCCGCAAATTATGATGGAAAGACGCGTTGATATAATGACCGCAGTCGTTTCTTCAATCCATGCAGTTAAAGAAAACTTTGCAGCCATGGTTGTGTGGTCAATTTGTATATTCGTACTGGTAGCGCTGGGCTTTGCTGCAGGTGCCGCTGGATTCATTATTATTATGCCGCTACTTAGTTACGCTAGTTGGCATGGATACATCGCAGTTATCAAAACTAAAACACCACGTGGCTATGAATAACACTTACCAGTAGTTTTAAGCACTTAATTAAATGCTTTTGGGCATTTAATTAAGTGCTTCCTCCTATCCCTCTGTTTGTTAAATCCGCAAAAACCTTGATCTGAATAAGGTGCAAAGCTTAAAAATAGCGCTAATATAAGCTGATACACTGCAGATAATATAAAGGAATAAACATGAGTCAAAACGTTACAGACTTAATGACAGCTAACCCATTTTCGGTAAACGTAAAAAGCACTTTGCATGACGCACACAATTTAATGAAAGAAAAAAACGTTCGTCATATTCCTGTTATTGACGAAGAAGGCGCATTTGTCGGTATGCTCACACAAAAGATAATGGTCGCCAAAGTCATGGGGATCATGGCAACGTTTGGTGCTAATGCATTACAACGCAAAGAAAAACTCACAAAAGTAGAAGATATTATGGTGAGTGATTTTATTAGTGTAACCCCAGAGCAACCGCTATCAGATGTCGTTAAGTTTTTTGTAGATAATCGCCACGGTTGCATGCCCGTTGTTAGCGAACAAGGTCAGCTAGTAGGTATTTTAACGTCTTCTGATTTTGTACGTTTAGCTGCAGCACTGCTCTCGTAAATCCCTGATTTAATAAAAACTGTATTTAGCTCTGCCAAATGCAGTTTTTATTCGCTTAAAAGATATATAAAATTAACAGCATAGATAGCTAAGTCACTAACAGCCTGTTATGGTAAACACCCTGCTTTTAATGGTTATTACAAGGTAAGTTTTCATATGGCTAATCAATTAAATGTACTAGGAACTCGCTTACAACTTTGCTGTGGCAACGGTGGCTATACGCGTGAGGGGTTTTGCTATGTACCAGATTCAGACTTTGGCAATCATAGTGTATGCGCCATTATGACCGACGAATTTTTACAGTTTTCCAAGGCGCAAGGTAACGATTTAATTAGCCCTAACCCTTTGTATGATTTTGCTGGTTTAAAAGCTGGCGATAAGTGGTGCTTATGTGCGATTCGTTGGTATCATGCCATTGCTGCGTGCGTTGCTCCTCCTGTGGTACTTGAAGCGACAAATCAAAAAGCGCTCGACATTATTCCGCTTGAAGTATTAAAAGCACATCAATTTCAAAAAACGCTATAGCGATTAAACCCTGAACTCTACTTTTCTTTTTGCCTAAATACCTTAGGCAAAAATAGCCTTTAAAGTACTCCATTTTTAAATGTATTTTTTGCAGAATTTACAAAAAAAGTGCATGTTTTTCATACCCTTTAAGCTAAATACTCCTTGAAGCTTTATTAAACAAAAATAAATCAATAAATTTCAGTAGCTTACAATAAAAACTTTACCGGCATGCTCATTGCTTCTATTAGAACAGACGTGTTCGTTATCGCAATTAAAACACTCACTTGAGTTAAGCGAACACTATTTTGAAATAGTAGGAGGCATAATGAGTAACAGTAATAATGCAAACAAAGTAGCTGAATTTACCGCTCCCGGTGTAGAAAATGAATCAGCAAGTAAAGCAATATCTGTTCTAGAAGATCGCATGGTAGCGCTAATTGATTTACAACTAACTTTAAAGCATATTCATTGGAATGTAGTAGGTCCAAACTTTATTGGCGTACATGAAATGCTAGACCCACAAGTTGAAACCGTACGTGAAATGACAGACACTATAGCAGAACGTATTGCCACTTTAGGCGGCGTGCCTGTTGGTACACCAAAATCAATTGTCGATCGTCGTTCGTGGGAAGATTACGCTATCGGCAAAGGTTTAGTAACTGAACACCTAGCCGCCTTAGACAAAGTGTATAACGGCGTTAACGGTGATCACCGTAAAGCTATAGAGTCACTTGCTGAGCTTGATCCGGTATCTGAAGATATGATCATTGCACAACTTGCAGAGCTTGAGCAATATCAATGGTTTGTTCGCGCCCACATAGAGTCATCTACGGGCCAATTGAACAGTTAGTATTTTAGGTAAACGCTACTTTAACAAGCCCAGCAAATTGCTGGGCTTTTTAATGTTTGCGATGTTTCATCTCATCATTAATTATCATTCGACTTTTTGGTTATTCCCCTTAAGCATTTATGTACAACATTTAGGCTAGTCGCCACTCTTTGACTACACTCAAATTAGGTTATTTCTTAAAAAAAGTATTTGTTAACGCAAATAAGTTTGCGTTGGTAATACATAAAATTAACTTGAGAATACAGGAACTATAATGAAATACACTCTACTAATCGTGTGTTTAATTGCACTCACAGGCTGTGATAAAGGCGTTGATTCTCAACGAGGTTTTAGCTTGCCAGAGGGGAATGCAGAACAAGGCAAAACCGTGTTTTTTAAAATATAAATGCTTGGCATGTCACACCCTTCCAGGCGTTGAAGATAGCAGCGTAACAAAACATGACGATATTTCTATTAAGCTAGGAGGTAATAAAACCAAAATAATTACCTATGCTGAGCTGGTCACGTCAGTGATCAATCCCTCACATCGGTTTTCTAGGACT
Source organism: Pseudoalteromonas sp. KJ63-1 (assembly GCF_055808145.1). The sequence goes on from NZ_CM147855.1 coordinate 2,687,829, forward strand.
TATAGACCCGACGCCAGAAATGAAGATGGCAGCTCAAAAATGACGGTATTTAACGATACCATGACCGTATCTGAACTCACCGACTTAGTCACTTTTTTACAACCAAACTATAAGCTCATTCCATATCACGAAACTAATTATCACCATTATTCTCGATACAAATGATATTTAAAAACACAAAAAAGCCGTTTTTAAAAAACGGCTTTTTTGATTGTTAAAACAAAATATTACTCGGCATTAACCATGTCTTCAAATTTCATACCGGTTAGCTTGGTCAGTACCTTAATCACATATATAAAAATACCAATAAGCATCAACATAGAAGGAATGGCAATAACGGGGTAGCTTAATAAGGTCATTTCGCCAAGCTGCTCGTTAAATTCCACGCTACCTGCTGGGCTAGTAACAATCCATTTAGCTAAGAGGTAATTCATAGTTGATGAAAACACAAAGGTGAGTGCTAATAAGTAATTAGCGTTAGTAATTTTTTGTTTAAAACTTTGCGTATTGCCGCGCTCATCAAGGGCATCGTAAATAGTGTCTAACTTAAATAAAAGTGAGTTTAATAAAAGTTTGGCTAGCAAGGGTTTACCAAAAAAGCCCGACATCAGCACGGTAAAACCAATGATTGCTGGTATAGCCGCTTCTTTTATTGCTAACCACTCAACATTAAGCTCAAACAGCGCAATACCACCGGTAAGCAAAGTACTTAAAAAGCCCAAAAGTGAAATAAAATTTAATGAGCCCGCTTTTATAAAATCATAAATACCGTAACTAATAGGGAATATAAGCGCCACAATTAAGCCAACCACGCTGCCTAAATATTCAGGCCCTGAAAATTTCATTAAAATGACTGAAGGTATGATGATATTAAATACGATTTCGATAAGCGGATTATTCTTTTTACGCTTATTTATAGCTTGATTATCACTGGTCATTTTTAATTCCAAAAATATTACTACTGCCATAAGGGTCTGTTGACCTTTGCGGATTAAAATTTGTTCAAACTAGGGGCGGTTTAATCGCGGCGCGAAGTTTGTAACCTAGTGGGCTAAGTAAAAACCGAGCAAAGCTTCCGCATCCTGCTCACGCCCCTTACCTACATCCATGTAGGCAACAAAGAGTAAATTGCCCCTAGGCAGAACCCTTCGGGCAGCGCCTGTTTGGCATTGATGCTGCGTTATCGCCTATTTATGGGGAATACCACACCACATAGGCGCTGCCTTGCCTAAATACCAAACAGACTGCTGCAAATTTAACCTTAAAAGGTCAACAGACCCTAACTTCCTCTCTAAAGAGTAAGTAATGCTGAAAATTATCTTTAAGCATAATACCTGCAATACACTCGCTATTCTAGCATTGCACTCAACCGCCCGATTTTTTAGGTCGCTACCTTATCAAATACTATTTTTATTAATAAATAATTTATCGGACACTCTATATTCTTACGTTACGTGATCATTATTACAGAACACATTTTTTACAGCTTGGAAAACCTTCATGCTTGCTCTAGTATCTAGTTGTCTTAGCTCAATAATTTGCATTTAAATGAAATCATTTCCATCACTATATTTTGCCAATTTATTTTTAATTATTGGTACCGGCTTACTTACAACCTATTTAGCCCTGTATTTAGGTAAACAAGGCACATCCACATTTTGGATAGGCTTAATGACCTCGTGTTATTACCTTGGCTTATTACTGGGTTCAAAACTTGGCTATCATTTAATTAAATCGGTGGGTCACATCAGAACCTTTGCAGCAAGTACTGCGGCGGTTACTGCCTGTGTGGCCGCACACGGAGTAAGCGACAATCTATATATATGGTTAGGCCTTAGGCTTTTTGTTGGCTTAGGGATGATGTGTAATTACATGGTGCTAGAAAGCTGGCTAAACGAACAATCAGCGCCTGAATCTCGCGGGCGAGTCTTCTCTTTTTATATGATCACCTCTTACTTAGGGATGATTTTAGGCCAACTAGCGCTCGCACAATTTCCTGAGCTAGGGTATGCACCGCTATTTTTAGTATGCATGGCGTTGGCTATCGGTATTATTCCAATTTCTATCACTCGCAGAATTCACCCAAAACCGTTAAAACCGATAAAAATGAGTCTGTTTGATTACGCTAAAAAAGTGCCACAGTCGCTTACTGCAGTGCACTTTGCAGGCATTATCAATGGTAGTTTTTATGGCCTAGCGCCTATATTTGCTAAGCTATCTGGCTTTGGTGCCGCAGAAATTGCTATTTTTATGTCGGTTACTATTTTTGCTGGTTTGCTAGCCCAGTGGCCAATGGGGATGCTCTCTGATCGCGTTCGTCGTAGCGTATTAATTCGAACTAATGCAGCAGCTATCGGTGTTGTAAGTTTGGCATTGTTTTTATTGCCTACTTCACAACTAACAGCTTACATACTCACTTTTATCTTTGGTTTATTTGCGTTTACTTTATATCCGCTTTGTTCTGCGCTAGCTAATTCGAGGGTTGAGGACGAAGAGCGCGTAGGCGTATCATCTGCATTATTAGTCGCTTTTGGCGCCGGTGCAGCAATAGGCTCAACAGTTAACGCACAGCTGATGACCTACTTTGGTCACCAAGCATTGTATGCGTCAATTTCGCTATTAACCGTGGCTATGTACTTACTACTAACCTTTATTAACTCTAAACAAAAAGTTGAACAGCCAGAACCCAGTGATTATGTGGTCGGTACATCCGATGTTACAAACTCGCCACTGGCCGCTACGATGGATCCGCGCATTGAAGAAACCACCGCGCAAGATCAAATGTTGGTAGTAGATGAAGATGATGATGAATTTTTTGAGCATCCCCAAGGGGAGCTGTTTAAAGACCTAGAAAACGAGAAGAATATGAAGAGTTAATACTTACTATTTAAAATAGTAATAAAAATGATAACAAAAAAGGGGAGCCTCCCCTCTTTTTTGTTATTTTTACTACTTAATACATTACTGGCTTATCTGTGGCTTAATATCACTTAAATCTAAATGGATAGTCATTTCAAAATTCTCAGGCTGTACAGCAACATCACTTAAACCTGTTCTCGCAAAATAATCTTCAAAGTCTTGCTGATATTTAGCCGAAAACTGCGTATACGCGGTAATAAACAAACTTAGCTTTTTAGCTATTATTGGATAGGCTGCGGCAAGTTCTCGCAGTTTTTCAGGTTCAGCAAAGGCAAATTCAGCATAAATATTAAAGTCGTTCCCCATTGAAGTTTTGCCATAATCAGATAAAAAGCCCGAATTATAATCTGGCGCTAATTCATCTTTTGTAAGCGCTTCATAATTTGATACAGCAGGTTCCCAATCTTCACTTAATAAACTTTGCCACGTTACCAATATTGAAGGTGAATGATTAAAAATAAGTGAACTAAGCTCATGATGGAATCCGCGAAATGCGTTCTTATAGTTGGCTTCTGTTCCATTCCATTGTGTAATATTAGATAGAGCTATCCATTTAGACCCATAAGTCCCCCCAGCTGCCGCACCTTCAATTTTTATAGAGCTAGAAATATATACAACATCAATCACTTCAGAAACAAACCCTTTTGGATATACACTTAAGGCAGACTCAATACCATCTAGAGTATCAGAAGCATCTTTTAAAGTGGTTCTAGTTATATTTACATTGTTTAAAGTAGCATCTTTGTTTGAAAACTCTTCTGGGTAAGATTCCTTCGGGTCATCTGTTTTAATGTCTACTTGGTATGTTTTGGATAAACGATTAGCTTGCTCTGTTTCACTTTCGAAATATGAACACGCACTAACAAATAATAAAAAAACGAATATTACTTTTTTCATTTATAAAATCCTTTTTAATGAGCATGCCTGAATGTTGCCACCGCTACTACTGAGAAGCAAAATCTAACAACAGCAGGGAAGCAACTTAAAGCTCTCAATTTCATCTACCTAAGGCAAATAAAATAGAAAATAACAGTCAAACTTCAAAATAACTACATTCTTTTTAGCCAACCCAAAATAAAAAAATCAAGAAACCTTTTATATAGGTTAAATACTACCCCTGTATTTTTAATTAAATTTTAAAACTATTTGACCCCTTTTCTATTTGCCAGCCGTTATAGCTCTGAAACAACATAATAAATTAATTTGGAGCGGCTTATGCACACACTTGAATTCCCTAAAAACCCCATGTTCAAAACATCAACAGCTGTTATTGGCGGTGCTGCGATGACCTTTATCGCATTTGCCTTTATGCAATACTTAATTAGTGGCGAACAAAGAGCACCTATAAAATCGGGTGATGATATTACTGTTGAGATTTTTCAAGCACCAGAAGATAAACAAACCACGCATATTAAAAGAATACCGCCACCACCCACACCTAAAGTGCCACCTAAAGCACCACCACGTGTAGCACCTAGTAATGAGCCAATAACAGCAATAAGCACAGCACCACCCATAATAATTGACGGATTTGGTGACGATATGAAGCAAACACTTACCCGCCCTACGGGAGATGCTTCACCCATTGTGCGCATAAATCCTAAATACCCAACTAGCGCAGCACGTGATGGTATAGAAGGCTGGGTGCAACTTAGCTTTAATATTTCACCCACAGGTGAAGTAATTGATGCCACAGTAGTAAATGCCGAACCAAAACGCATATTTGATCGCGAAGCACTTCGCGCTATTAAACGCTGGAAATATCGTCCAAAAGTAATTGAAGGTGTGGCACAATTACAAACGGGTCAAACCGTACAGCTTGATTTTAAATTAGACAGTTCGCAGTAAGGAAATAAGCGCCTATGCTATTGAGTATTAAGTCATGGTTATTTGAAGCACCAAGCAAAGACTGCATGGCGCGGTATGCAAAAAGTGGCGACAACCGCCACTTAGAGCAACTTATTGCCTTATACAGTAACGATTTGTACCATTATCTGGTAACGCAATCTAATACACATTTAGCATATGACGTAAGCCAACAAACATGGCTAAAGGTAATCGAAAAACGCCACCTTTACCAAGCGCAAACCACGCCTAAAGCCTGGTTATTTCGACTCGCACGTAACACATTAGTAGACGAATACCGCAAACAGCAACACTTTGTCGAGTTTGACGAAAACAGCCAACTGCCTGCGCAAAATGACAATCAAAGTGAATTAACAAGTAGTGACTCACACATAGGCGACACACACATAAGTTACGAAGCATTTAACACTGCGCTCAAGCAACTTAGCTTTGTGCAGCGCGAAGCCATCACCTTACAACAAGAAGGCTTTAGCCTTACCGACATAGAGCTTATAACGCAAAGCAACGCCCAAACCATAAAAACAAGGCTACGCTACGCCAAACAAAACCTAAAACAATTATTAGGAGATTATAATGAACAAGCCTGATGAGCAGTTTAATGAAAAGCTCACACAACATTATAACGAGCGAAAAGCACGTACCACTCTTTCGCATGCTCAACAACAGGCGTTAAAACACTCCGTAATCCAAAAACAACCTAAAAAGCTTGGTTTTGCCCTGCAACTCACAAGCCTTACCTGTGCACTGTGCTTACTAGCCTTTATAGTGCTCGACAGTAACAACGTGATAAATACAGCCCCTAAAACCGTATTAAACACCATAGACATACACGACTACTCGTTTATAACAACGCATGAAATAGATCAAACAGGTAACTACGCAAGTACCATAACGCAACAAAAACGCGCGCTCGACACCCAACTAGCAAACGACTTACGCCGCCATCAACAACACCACATAGAATACGGCACGCTCGTAAAGGTCGACAACGACTGGTACATAGCCAGCTGCAATGACGAGGTACTGGTACAAATTAAGCAGTCACTGCTCAGTGATTTAAAAGGGAAGCATGCAGTTGAAAGTAATATAAATACGGGTGATATACTCGCTATGGCACATAACGGCAAAGGGCAGATTGTGGCGCTTAAACATGCGGGAGATGGGGTTAAGCAGTGTGGGGCTTAGGCTGGTTTTGTTTAGTATATTTAAAAAAGAAACTACTGCAATTTATATTTAAATAATTTACCAAGAACATAATCATTCTTGCATACAATAAATTATTGCTGCAAGTCATCGTTAACAACCTTGATATGAGATATTTTTACTGAGTTAATTTGAACTTGGCTTATATTGAAACACTCAAGCTTAGCCTCGTCAAAAATAGCATAATTATCTCCATCACCTAGTGCGCTTTCATAAATAACACCATCATAACCCTGAGATTTTATAAATTCGCACAAATATTGACTAGATAAGTACTCGAGTTGCGCTTTCGACTGTGAAACTGGTTTAGTAAGCTCTTCGCCTAACATCTCAAGCAGATTTAAACCTTGATAGATATTTTTTAAGCTAGCTTCAGAATACCTAAATGGCACTATTGTTTTTCTAGGAGCTCTTAAATCAACCAGTTTGAGCTCTTCTTTAGCTTTAAATGTTGCAATAGTAATAAATTCATTATTATGTGGTCTCACCTCTGAAACAGCAGTATTCTCCGTCGAAGCAACATATAAATAAGAAATACCAAAAGGGTTTGCTCTTCCATTACTTGCAAGTGTTTTCGGTGGTGCTCCCATTTCATTTGCAGGGAATAACTCTTTAGATGTCTTTTGTATTCTAGCTCTATAATACTTTGAACCCTCAATAGGCACTTCAGCTGAAAGGTAGCTAATTAAAGAAGCTAATGCGTCATGTTGCGGAAAAGTAGTAGGAAAGAAGCGATTCACATGTTTAAGTTCTTCTTTAAAGGATACCCAATCAAATAACTCCGTTTGTTCAGCAGCTGGGATATAATTTAATCTTAAATTTTCATCTCCATACTTTATACCGCGTAAAAGTACAATTACCCTTTCATCTGGTACAGTATCAAATAATAACCAATCCTTTTTTAATAATGAAATCAGTGACTCACCTTTTTCATGTAGTTTATACAGTTCAATTAATGAATTAAATAGGTTATGTAAATGCTCAACTTCAATTAATGCAACATTTTTACTCCCACAGATCGAGCAATCGCCATTTTTCTTAGATTTAACGGCTATATCTTCGCTAATAAAATCTGAGTTTAAACAGTTTCCGCAATATTCCATGTGAACCTATCCCTTGGTTACTTTAAAAAATCAGCTATTAATTCTAGGTGGTGCTGCATTGACAGCTTTTTAACATATCCCAACCCTGGATAATGCTGTCTAGCTGCTAACTTGTGAAACTCTTGATGAGCTTGAGAAGAGAATATTTTTGGATCGTTATCATTAACAAGCTTATTGAGTGCTTCAAGAAATTTACCTCCGGGGTCTGCAGGAGAGCTATTACTCTCAGAAAGATAATGTTTAATAAACATATCATCTTCATCACTCTCATCAAGATACGTTAAATGTATAGCTACAGCATACGCTGGCCCACCTGACTCGGAATATTCATCACCATTAATTAAAAAATCCCCAAAACCATCCATATTTTCTTCTTTATACATAATATGAAGTTCAGAAAAATGCTCTTTAGCTGGGTAATCTTTATTAGACTTTTGCCTATTAAATCCATCTTTAATTAAAATTCTTTTATCATTGGTAAAAATTCTGCGATATCGCCTTTGCGCAAACTTTTCTATGAATATATGTGTGAACTCTTTATTAAAGCCTAATAAAGCTTTTGACAGCTCCTTACCTTCGGTAAAACCATAGTGAATTAGTTCAATATTATTATCAGGGAAGTTATTTAAATAACCTTCTACAGTAATAACCTCTGTATCTTCATCACATATCAAAGCAATACTTAAATTTTCGTACTCGAGAATTCCCTCTTCATTTAAGCAATCAATTAACCCTGTATTATCAAAAGAAAATTCACCATATATAGGATTAATTATCACTGAGAACTTACATCGTTCTGAAATTAAAACTTTAAGTGATTTAATCAAAGGATTTAGATTTCCCTTAACAGGCTCAATTATCGGTGAAATCTGTGATGCGGATATTAATTCTGCATTCTCCCTTAGGAGAATCAATTCATTTTGCTTTCCACGAAGATAAGGGTAATACATTGACTTTCCTTATATTTATTACCTTATTCATTAAAGTATGCCCCGAGACAATGCCAAAGACAAATTATTTATTTGCTTAATAGATAACCTACTACAGAGTGCTGTAACCTTTAAAGATTTTGGAGCACGAATAACTAGCTCTTTTTTTGCGTTGATAGGTTTCTATTTTTTAACTCACCCAATATATATTTATGAGCTACTCGAATAGGTATATCTTTAAATAGCTTTTTACACTCTTTATATAATAATGTATTAGGTACATCAGGTACAAAACCATGATGTAAATTTACTATCCTAACGTATTCACTTTGTCTCAGTGCATCAAACTGCACATTTTTACAAAGCTTGTCGAGGTTAGATAGCGGCTTTTTAACTGTTCTAAAAGTATCTCTCGAAGTAAGTTCGATTAAGCCTACATTTGATGGGATTTTATCTAATAATTTAGGTATGTGCTTTTTATCTGTCACCACACTAACAAACTCTGAGAAACTTTGATAATCCAACAGTTGCTGGTCTAATCGCTCCAAAGAATCAAGCTCAGTTTTAATTTCATAGATATGGGATGTTCCATTCAAAATTATAGCATCCGCTTTGCTTTTAGCGACACGAAATTCAGATAACATAGATGCCGTATTCAATGAATATTTACCAAGTAAAATTTTATTAGCTATTGAATTCTTATAAAGATATTCATTCCTATAAACTTTCGATAACTTACTATATGTACATTCAAATAACTCGCCTAAGTTCTCATAATGCTCAACTTTAATATCTAACTCTTTAATAATAGAGTTAAGCGTTGGCGAAAAGCCTGTATTGGCTAATTCATTAAAAACTGAAGACGAAAAAACACGTGCCAAAAGTGGCCCGAATTTTTTATCAGGGTTTAAAATTTTTGATGGGTCGTTTTCTGATTTCATAAAAACCAATATAAAGTTAATTCGATATATTTTACAGTAGATAGTGACTTTTTTTGAATCTTATTTAATAAATGGCGTAATTGTGTAAGTAAAATTCATAAATAAGTGCTTGAATTACTAAACAAAAAAGCCTGCAATTAAGCAGGCGTTTTAGTATTTTGTACTAAGTCATTATAACACAATTAAGCTCGTTACTAAGTACGCTACAAACGTTAGGCCACCGCCCACTAATGCATAGGGTAACTGGGTTTTAACGTGGGTGAGTAAGTCACAGCCTGATGCAATGGCCGATACGGCGCTGGTGTCGGATATAGGCGAGCAATGATCGCCAAATATCCCGCCACCTAAAATAGCGCCCACCACCAGCGATGGCGGTAAACCAAGCGCTTGAATAAGCGGTACGCCAATGGGGATAAGTATGGCAAATGTGCCCCACGAGGTGCCTGTAGTAAACGACATAACCGCACCTGTTAAAAACAGTACTGGCACTATTAAATATATTGGTAAGTAATCGCCCACCAAAGATGCCACAAACACGCCTGTTCCTAACTCTTTTAAGCTTGCTCCTAAGGTGAGCGAAAGCAATACAATGCTTACCAGCGGGAGTAGTTCACCCATGCCTTTAAAGCCGGTATCGACTAATTGGTGGTGGGTAAATTGGCGCGAACCAATCATTAAACAATAGGCCACAACAATAGCCAGTACCGTGGCATACAATACCGATTTTGAGCCACTACCCTCGGCAAGTACCCCGTTACCGGTGTAAAACATAAAGCCGACCATGCTAACAATTAGCGTTAGCAGTGGCACTAGCATAAAGCGTGCTTTAGAGCCTTTTACTTCTTCTTTTAGTTCGGTCTTTTGTAGCTCTAACTTTTGCTCGGCTACTTTCATTGGGCCATGTACTTTATCGAACGCAATGGTATAAAAAACAATAACCAGGGTGATTATGGCGTAAAAGTTATAGCCTACGCTGCCCCACAATACCGATACCGCCGACTCGCCTAATTCGTAATTACCTAACAAGCCCAGTACAAATGCACCCCAGCCATTTAATAAAATTAAAATACACACAGGGGCGCTGGTGCTATCGATTATGTAGGCTAAACGCGCGCGGCTCATTTTAAATTTGTCGAACAGGCCGCGAGATAAAATACCCGAGGTAAGCACACTTAAGTTTGACTCTATAAATACCGCAACGCCGGTAAACATAGTTAAAAAGCCCACTTGGCGCTTACTTTTCGCAACGCCTTTGTTCATCAGCAAATTAACGGTAGCAGCGACGCCGCCAGACTCACGAATATAGGCAAGTAAGGCGCCTATTAAAATACTAAAGATGAGTATACGGGTATTACCGGGGGAACTTGCTACAGCGACTATGCGCTCAATGCTATTTAAAAACGTAGTAAATACGCTATTTCCTTCACCTTGTAATGCGAGTAAAAATTCCGATGAAATTACCGCAACAAGCAGTGCCATAATGACTTCTTTGCGCCAAAACACAATAATAATGGCAATCAGCGGTGGCAAAATAGAATACCAAGACATAGCTAAACCTTTTTAATTTTTATAATAAACGCGGCTTTAACAGCCTTGGTTAGTTAATAGTAAGCAGTTAACTTAATAGATTTACACCATTAAGTCACTCACTGAGTTTACTGATTTAACAGCGCCTCATAAATTAATGAAACAATAGAACCATATTGAGCTGTTTCATAGTTTTTACCTACAAACTGATAACGTTTTTCACTACCTTTAATTGGTGAATGGCGTGCATTGGTAAGTAAAACAATAGCTAAATCGTAAGCGGGATCAATCACAGTTACTGTGCCAGTCCAACCTGTGTGTCCATAAGCTTGTGGGCTGGCATACGGACCAAAGTGCCAGCGCCGCGCTTGATTATTTCCAGCAAGACGAAAACCTAAGCCGAAGGTTTCATCGGTACTTTGTGGGGTTAAAAACTGCGCCAAGCTACTGGCATTAAAAATTTGCTTATCGCCGTAACCGCCCTTGTTAAGTAGCACTTGGCATAAAATAGCTAAATCGGAGGCATTACTAAATAGTCCAGCATGGCCTGCTACACCATCAAGTGAGTAAAAAGCACGCTCGTCATGCACCTGCCCTTGCAGTACATTGGTGCGAATATTATCAAAATGAATACGGCCATCTCGGGTATTACCACTAAGCTCTGTGGCGGCAAACTGCTGACGATTAAAGCCTTTTTTAAGCGGGTTAAATAAAGTGTTGTTAAGCTTTAAAGGCGCGTAAATATGCTGCTCTAGGTATTCGTCGAGTGGTTGGCCGCTAATACGCTCAATTAAAACACCTAAAATCATGTAATCAATATCAGAGTAAACATGCTGGGCGCTTGGCTCGCTAGCTAGTGGCACGCTGGTGAGCAGTAATTGTTTGGTGGTGTCGCTGGCTTGTGAAAAAAACGCCTCGCCATAGCGGGTATCTTTTCGATGAAAGTCGAACACTGGCGGATAACCGGCTTTATGAGTGAGTAAATCTTTAACTTGGCGCAGCTCTCGTCCATCGCCTTGGTATTCTGTTAGGTAATCACTCACTCTGTTATTTATATTTAATCGCCCTTCGCTCACAAGCTTCATTAGTGCAAAGTTAGTGGCAAATATTTTTGTGTTTGAGGCTAAATCAAAGAGTGTATTTGTTTGCATGGGCTCTGGGCGTAACAACATTAAGTCATTTTGCTGATATTTCTTGGCATCACCATAAGCGGTTAATTTTAATATCTTACCCGCTTTAACAATCGCTAATACCGCACCAGGAAAACCCTCACTTACATCTTTTTCTATTAGCTTATCTACGGCACTAAAATCAATAGGTTTAGCCGCTGAGCTATTTAGAGTAGCAAAGGCAAATCGCAGCGTTAAACTGCCGTCAGCAGGTTGAATGTTATCAACCTTAAAAGTGTTAACTCCGTTGTGAGTGTACTGCCTTAAATTAAAGGCATACTCAGTATTTTTTTGCAGGGTATCAAGCGCTAACTTTTTATTATTAATATAAATATCGGCACTTAAGGCGCTTTCATTTTGTAGTAATAATTGCCCACGCCCTTTATACGCTTTAAAGGTCCCACGATTATTTACATATTCTCGGCTACTGGGGTTGGGCTCAGGAAAGGTAGCAATAACTTGCGCATTAGCGAGGCTTTGTATTTGATTAGGAATAAACGGGCGCTGAGATTTAATTGCACTGCTTGCGCCACTGCAACCGGTAATAATAAAGCAAAGCGCAATAGTCAGTGCGTTAAAAAAAGTACGCTTTGCTAACACGGAAAAATTTAAATACACACTCATTCCTTTATTGGTAGAGCAAATAAGGCGCTCTTTGCTGTTTAAATTGCTCAAGCCCCGCTTGCCAGCTTTGCTTAATTTCCTCAGCTGTTCGCCCCGCTTCTATGGCAAGTCTGAGCTGATCAGTTCCTGCGAGTTTATCCATAAAGTCGGCACGTTCAAAAAACAACTGCTTAGCTTGTGTAAGCTGCTGGTAAGCATTAATTAAATAATTTAAGTTTAAACCGACGGTATCACTATGGCGTAAATCAATTCCTTTCACCATTTGGTCTTTAAATTTAGGATTAAGCGCTGCGCCTTTTATTGAGCGAGGAGTAAAGCCAAAGTCCCCAAGTGCTACTGGTGAATAACCAATAACCTGAAATGCAAAGTCAGTTCCTCTACCTATGCTAACAGGGGTTGCCTCAAAAAAGCACAACGAGGGATACAGCGCTATTGATTGATCGTTGGGTAAATTAGGGCTTGGTTTTACCGGTAAACTATAACGACTGGTGCGGGTGTAATGATCAACAGCAATGACGCTCAGTTGTAACTCAGCTGCTTGGTTGATCCAGCCCTCGCCTTTGATCATTTTAGCTAGCTCGCCTAACGTCATACCGTGTAATACAGGGATTGGGTGCATACCCACAAACGATTTAAACTGCGGCTCTAAAATTGGCCCGTCAATGTGACTAATATTAGGGTTTGGCCTATCGAGTACTATAAATTCAACGCCTTGTTCAGCCGCAGCCTCCATCATGTAATGCATAGAGCTAATGTAAGTATAAAAACGTACGCCCACGTCTTGAATATCGAAAATAATCACATCTACATTTTGCAGTGACTCGGGGGTTGGCTTTTTGTTTTTACCGTAAATAGAAATAAGCGCAATGCCGGTTTTACTATCAACGGCGTTTTTAACATGTGCTCCCGCATCATGATCGCCCCGAAAGCCATGCTCGGGTGCAAAAATTTTAGTGATGTTGATGTTTTTAGCCAGCAAGCTATCAACTAAATGCGTTTGCCCCACGACAGAAGTTTGATTAACCACCAGCCCTACACGTTTATTTTTTAATTGCGGTAAGTACAAAGCAAATTGCTCTGCACCAACGGCGATTGCATGTTTAGCCTCATTTGCATGTGTAGCAACAGTAAAAAGTGCGCTTAAAATAAATAAGAATATAAAAAATACGGTTTTAAACATACAGCAAGATCCTTTTAAACAAGGTGTTTAAAATACCACACCTTAAGTTAAAGAGCAGTGAATGGTTTTAAGTGGATACGTAACTAATTAGAAGCTGCGCTTCTCACGCGAACACGTTCTGCGTCTACGCTGAAATTTTTAACAGGGGTGTTTGTTTGGCTTAACTGAAAGCTGAAAGCTGAAAACCTTCTCAAATTTCAGGCACAAAAAAACCGACTTAATGTCGGCTTATTTATGAAAGTGCTGGGCGCAGGACGTATCTTCTGAGAGTGGACCTCCGACCGTCGAGTGCAAACCCTACTGCTCTTCCAATTTCACTTTATTTCAGGCACAAAAAAACCGACTTAATGTCGGCTTATTTATGAAAGTGCTGGGCGCAGGACGTATCTTGTAAGAGTGAACCTCTGACCGTCTGGTTCGTAGCTAGCTACTTTCCCATATTCACTTTATTTCAGGCACAAAAAAACCGACTAATGTCGGCTTATTTATGAAAGTGGTGGGCGCAGGAGGATTCGAACCTCCGACCGCCTGGTTCGTAGCCAGGTACTCTATCCAGCTGAGCTATGCGCCCACTTTCATATTTACTTATTTATACTCTAAGTGAGAGTTGAAAGTGGTGGGCGTAGGACGTATCTAATAAGAATGAACCTCCGACCGCTTGGCGTTAGCCAACACTTTACTTATTTTATACTCTTAGCAGGAGTTGCAATGAAAGTGGTGGGCGCAGGAGGATTCGAACCTCCGACCGCCTGGTTCGTAGCCAGGTACTCTATCCAGCTGAGCTATGCGCCCACTTTCATTTTGCTTGTTTTAACTCTAAGCAGAGTGTGTAAAGAGTGGTGGGCGCAGGAGGATTCGAACCTCCGACCGCCTGGTTCGTAGCCAGGTACTCTATCCAGCTGAGCTATGCGCCCATCTTTACCTTTACAAGATTTTGCCATTTAAAAAATGGTGGAGAGGGAGGGATTCGAACCCTCGATAGAGCTACAAACTCTATACTCCCTTAGCAGGGGAGCTCCTTCGGCCACTCGGACACCTCTCCGTCTTGTGGGGCGTATAATAAAGATTTCAGAAAATATGTCAAACACTTTTCTGACAAAAGTGACTATATGGCTATAGATTGCACACATGTCTGGTTTTAAAGTGTAATTAGTTTGAAAATTAATCAGGTTAGGTATTTGGAGTGCTTGAGTTAACACCCATCACTGGCACTAGTTCATCCGTAAGCTCTGCTAGGTATTGCTCTTGGTAGCCCAATTTTTGAAACTCAGCAATACATGCGCGATAGTAAGCTTGTCGCTGTTGCTCTGTGGTGCTCTTATCGGGTAAAGACTCTACTCGTTTAGCTTTCATATTATTTATCTAAGTCCTTTAGAAATTTTTATTTTTACGACTAATAATGACCGTGTACAAATTTCGGCCATATTTTAGCTAAAAAATTCACATAAATACAACATAATGTTTAAAAAACAATCATACCAAAAAGTTATAGCACTGCTTTAATGTTGCTAAGCAGTGAGGCAACTTTATGATAATGAAACTGAATTAAAGGTTAATATCCCTTTGTACTTACATTTTATTATCAGTGTAGTACTTATTAATTAAAAGCCCTAATATAAAGTTTAGGCAATGTCTCACAAACAATAAGGCAAAAAAAACGCCGCTAATTAGCGGCGTTAATAATTTTATAGTTTATTCCTTCAAGCTTAGTCAGCTTGTGGGCGCATGTGCGGGAATAAAATAACATCTTTGATAGTTGATGAGTCAGTAAATAGCATCACTAAACGGTCAATACCAATGCCCTCACCTGCCGTTGGTGGTAAACCATACTCAAGTGCGCGAATGTAGTCTTCGTCATAATGCATTGCTTCATCATCACCAGCGTCTTTCTCTTCAACCTGACGAGTAAAACGCTCAGCTTGATCTTGTGCATCGTTAAGCTCTGAGAAACCATTTGCTAATTCACGACCGCCAACAAAAAATTCAAAACGATCAGTTACAAATGGATTTTCGTCGTTACGACGTGCAAGTGGAGATACTTCCCACGGGTAGCCTGTGATAAATGTAGGTTGGATAAGCATATGCTCAGCCGTTTCTTCAAATATTTCACATAAGAACTTACCTGGGCCCCATACGCAGTTTTCAGGAATTTTAACGTGTACTTGTTTAGCGTACGCTTTTAATTCTTCAAAGTGGTTTTCTGGGTCGTTAAATACCGCTGCATCAAACTCAGGGTTATATTTTAAGATAGCATCTGCCATGCTTAAACGCGTGAATGGTTGACCAAAATCATACTCTACTGAATCAACAACGTCGCCGTTTTCATCTTTAGTGGTGTTAACCACAATTGGACTGCCCAGTACGTTAGTTGCAACTGTACGTAACATGTCTTCGGTGATGTTCATTAAATCAATGTAGTCAGCGTACGCTTGGTAGAACTCAATCATAGTGAATTCTGGGTTGTGGCGTGTCGATAACCCTTCGTTACGGAAGTTACGGTTAATTTCGAATACACGGTCAAAACCACCTACCACTAAACGCTTTAAGTAAAGCTCTGGTGCAATACGCAAGTACATGTCGATATCAAGCGCATTGTGGTGTGTTACAAACGGACGTGCCGTCGCGCCACCAGGAATAACCTGCAGCATTGGCGTTTCTACTTCCATAAAATCGCGGTCTGCTAAAAAGCGACGAATGCCTTCAACTACTTGTGAGCGAATGCGGAATGTTTCACGCGTTGCTTCGTTAGTAATTAAATCAACATAACGTTGGCGATATTTAGTTTCTTGATCTGATAAACCATGGAATTTTTCTGGTAGTGGGCGAAGTGACTTAGTCAGCAGTTCGTACTCTGTCATTTCTACGTATAAATCGCCTTTACCTGATTTGTTCAGTGCGCCTTTAACACCAATAATATCGCCAATATCAAGCTGACCATATTTTGCTTTTAAATCTTTTTGAACGTCTTTTGAGGCATATGCTTGTACACGGCCTTTCATGTCTTGAATAGACATAAATGGGCCACGTTTAGCAAGAATACGACCCGCAATCGATACTACGTGCTGTAATTCGATTAGCTCTTCTTTACTCTTATCACCAAACTCAGCCTGCAAATCTGCCGTGTAATGCTCACGACGGAATTGGTTTGGATGACCGTTGGCTGGGCAATTTTCGCGAATAGCGTCTAATTTGCCGCGACGCTCAGCGATTAACTTATTTTCGTCTTGGATTTGATCAGTCATTTTTTAGCTCTTTTTTAGCTTGGTGGTTATAAACCAGATTTTAAGCTGGCTTCAATAAATTTATCTAGGTCGCCATCGAGTACCGCTTGAGTGTTACGGTTTTCAACGCCAGTACGTAAGTCTTTAATACGCGAGTCATCAAGTACGTATGAACGAATTTGACTTCCCCAGCCAATATCAGACTTGTTGTCTTCTTGGCTTTGCTTTTCAGCATTTTGCTGCTGTAGCTCAAGCTCAAATAATTTCGCTTTTAACTGCTTCATTGCTTGGGCTTTATTTTTATGTTGTGAACGCTCGTTTTGACATTGCACCACGGTGTTGGTTGGTACGTGAGTAATACGTACCGCCGATTCAGTGGTATTTACGTGCTGACCACCCGCGCCTGATGCACGGTAAACGTCTATACGTAAGTCAGACGGATTAATATCAATCTCAATGTTGTCATCAACTTCTGGGTAAACAAACGCAGATGCAAACGAGGTATGACGACGGCCACTTGAATCAAATGGGCTTTTACGAACTAGGCGGTGTACGCCTGTTTCAGTGCGTAACCAACCATAAGCGTATTCGCCAGAAAAACGTACCGTTGCACCTTTAATACCAGCAACATCACCATCGGTCGCTTCAACTAGCTCTACTTTAAAGCCTTTTGCTTCACCCCAGCGTAAGTACATACGCAGTAAAATATTACACCAGTCTTGTGCTTCTGTACCGCCAGAGCCTGATTGTAAATCAAGGTAGGCATCGTTTGAATCGTGAGAGCCTGAAAACATACGACGAAACTCAAGCCCTTCAAGCTGCTGGTTTAAATCAGCTAGTTCGCTTTGTGCTTCATCAAAGGTGTCTTGATCTTCGGCTTCAACAGCAAGCTCTACTAAACCTTCAACATCGTCAGTACCAGCAACAAGGTTATCGATTGTTTCAACCACGGCTTCTAGTGCTGACTTTTCACGACCAAGGGCTTGTGCGCGCTCAGGCTCATTCCATACGGCTGAATCTTCAAGTTCGGCGTTAACTTCTTCTAAACGTTCTTGTTTAAGAGCGTAGTCAAAGGTACCCCGAAGCAGTTCAGTACGTTCGCGAATTTCCTTGATTTGATTAATCACAGGATTCACTTCAAACATGTACATTACTCCAAAATGGCTAGGTTATTGCGCACTTAAAAAAGAGAGCGAGCGCAATTAAAAATCATTAAATAATAAAAACGCCCGATTTTAACAAAAAACCGCGCGTTTTATTAGCATTTTATGCATGGTTTGAAGATATTTTTTAGCCCACTTTTTCAAGCTCTCTAACTATAAGTTGTAAGCTAAATTTACCTCTAAATTCATTTATATCGAGCTGATACGCCACTTTAACAAACTGCGCCTCGGTATCTGGCCACGCTTTAACATCAATGCCAAAGGCAATGGCATCCACTAAGCGTGCAGACTGATGCTTTAATACTAGCTTTAAGTGTTTTTCACCCACAATACGCTGTTGGATTACTTCAAAGGTGTGTTCAAATACCGGCTCAGGAAACTGCTGCCCCCACGGGCCCGATTGTTTTAAAAGCTGCGCAAAATCCATGCTAAAGCAGTCATTAGGTAGCTCACCATCGGTAAACACAATACAGCGTTTACTTTCTTCACTGAGTTGCTCACTAACCGCACGATCAAACGCACGTTTAAACTCAGGAAATTGCTGCTCGTTAATACTTAAACCTGCCGCCATTGCATGGCCACCAAATTTATTAATTAAACCAGGCTGCGCGGTGTTTAACCCCTCAAGCAGGTCGCGCATATGCAAGCCTTCAATAGATCGACATGAACCTTTTATTTCACCGTTTTCGCCACCCGCAAATATCACGGTTGGGCGGTGGTATTTTTCTTTTAAGCGCCCCGCTAAAATGCCAATAACGCCTTGATGCCAATCGTCTTGATACAAACAAATAGCATCAGGTACGCTATCTTCTTTAAATGCTAGCCTATCGAGCACGGCTTGCGCCTCTACTTGCATACCTTGCTCTATTTCACGTCTGGCAAAGTTTAAGCTATCAAGCTCGCCAGCTATACGCCTTGCTTGATTTATGTCGTTGCTAAGTAAGCAAGCTATACCCAAACTCATGTCATCTAGGCGCCCAGCTGCATTTAGACGTGGCGCTAATGAAAAGCCAAAATCGCTGGCACTTAAACGAGCTGCATTACGATTAGCCACTTCAATCAGTGCGCTGATACCGGGCCGGGTTTTACCGCTGCGAATACGTGCCAAGCCTTGATGCACTAACGTGCGGTTATTTGCATCAAGGGCTACCACATCGGCCACCGTACCAAGGGCTACAATATCGAGTAAATCAGCAATATTTGGCATGGGATGTTGGTTAAAGTAGCCTTGTTCACGCAGCGCACTTCTCAGTGCGATTAGTAAATAAAACGCCACACCAACACCGGCTATCGACTTAGAGGGAAAATCACAGTCATGGCGATTAGGGTTAACAATAGCATCGGCATTAGGCAGTTGCTCGCCTTGTAAATGGTGATCTGTAACCAGCACTTTAATGCCTGCAGCTTTAACAATATCAATCCCTGCAATACACGAAATACCGTTATCTACGGTGATCACTAAATCGGGCTGCATAGTCACTATTTGCTCAGCCAATGCTGGGCTTAAACCATAACCTAGACTAAAGCGGTCTGGCACTAAGTAATCTAAATGGGTAAAGCCAAACATGGCCAACCCTTGCATTAAGGTAGCGGTGCTGGTTGCGCCGTCGGCGTCAAAATCGCCAACAATAAGTATTTTGCTTTGTGCATGCAGTGCATCTATTAACAGTTGGCTGGCTTTGTCTATATCTTTAAACAACTTAAAGTCGAGTAAAGTAGCCGCACTATTATTTAATTCATCAGCATGGCAGACGTTACGCGTGGCATAAATTTGCTTAATAACAGGATGTAGATGACTAGGTAGATGAGAGTCGTCAACGGGTTCTCGCGCAATGATCATTTTTTTCATGCTGGTTTTATAACTTATGATGTTCATAACAAAAAGACAAAAAAAGGCCATAAAGGCCTTTTTAAACAGGTACTCAGGTTTTTAATTAACCTGCTTTATTCGCCTCAAGCGCAGCGCTTAATGCGGCTGCTGGTTGGTAGCCTGGGATCATCGTGCCATCTTCTAAAATAATAGCCGGTGTACCACTAACACCAAAACTTTGGCCTAATTGGTAATGCTCTGCAACGGGTGCGCTACAATCTTTTACAATTTGTGTATCCGAGCCCGATTTAGCTTCAGTAAGTGCTTCTTGCTGATCTTTAGCACACCACACATTCATTAAATCAGCATAACCTGACCCCTGTAGGCCGCCACGTGGAAATGCTAGGTATTTAACCGTAATACCCGACTCAAGTAAGTCATCAAGCTCACGGTGTAATTTACGACAGTAACCACAGCTAATATCTGTAAACACGGTAATGCTGTGTTTTTCTTCTGGCGCTTTATACACAATCATTGAATCTTCGTATTCTTTTAACCCTGATTGGCGCACACCATTGAGCGCTTGCTCGGTTAAATTATTACGATTGTTTAAATCGATTAGCGTACCTTGCATTAAAAACTGACCGTCAGGGCTTGCATATAGCACCCCTTTATTGGTAATCAATTCTTTTAAGCCTGCAACCGGACTTGGGTTAATTTGTTTTACAGTTACTCCAAGCGCGGCAAATTTTGTCACGATAGGATCATTGGCATCGGGTGTTACTGCAACGCCATTAGCAAAAGCGCTCAAACTAGTGCACAACATGGCACCTGCTAACATTAATTTTTTCATAACGGGTTCTCTATCCTAAAAAATACTTATCTTATCGTGTCTATATGACCGGCTTAGTGACAAAAAAATTCGCTTAAGCACGAGGATGGTGCTCAGCATGCACCGATTTTAATCGCTCATTCGCTACATGCGTATAAATTTGGGTAGTTGATAGGTCGCTGTGGCCAAGCATCATCTGCACCACACGCAAGTCAGCCCCATGATTTAATAAATGCGTTGCAAATGCATGTCGCAAAGTATGAGGTGATAACGGCGACTCAACGGATGCCAAAATAGCATAGTGTTTAATCCGATGCCAAAAAGTTTGTCGTGTCATGCCCACCCCTCGTTTAGAGGGAAAGACAAAATCGGTGGCATGTTTTATCATTTGTGCTCGGCCAAGCTTTAAAAATTGCTCCAGCCAATACATAGCCTCTTCACCTAAAGGCACTAACCGCTCTTTGTTGCCTTTACCTTTTACAAACACCACAGCTTGGCGCAAATTTATTTGCTCCATTCTTAGCCCCACTAACTCAGTTACCCGCAAGCCCGTTGCATACAATAGCTCTAGCATGGCTTTGTCGCGCAGCCCCATTGGCTCTTCTGTATTGGGGGCACTTAATAGCGCCTCTACTTCGGCCTCAGAAAGCGTTTTTGGTAACGACTGCCCTGCTTTAGGCTGAGCAATATTAACCATAGGTGAGTCGCTAATTATTTTTTCGCGTACAAAGTACTGATAAAAACGTTTTAATGCACTAATACTGCGTGCAGTACTGCGTGGCTTTAGCCCTAAATCAACACGATGCGCTAAGTAACTTTCAACGTCGAGGCTGGTTACCGTCATTAAGTTTTCACCTTTTAAAAACTGGCAAAACTTATCTAAATCACTGCGATAAGCGCTTAATGTATTTTCACTTACGCCTTGCTCTAAATAGAGACTATCAAGAAAGATTTCTAAAAAGTCGCTATTGCTACTTAGTTTAGTGTTTTGTTCAGGTAAATCGTCAGATAGCGTTGTCACGTTGTGATCTCATGTTGGTAATACCACGGGAGAAGGTATCAATTAAAAATACCTTACGGTAAACTTGAGCCTATCATAACAGGCAATTACACAGTGATAAATACGATGCAGATTGGTTTATTTTTTGGTTCTACTACCTGCTATACCGAAATGGCGGCAGAAAAAATACGCGATATTATTGGCGCCGACATTGTCAGCTTACATAATATTAAAGACGAGCCGCTTAAAAACGCTGAGCAATATGACTTTATCATTTTTGGTATTTCTACGTGGGACTTTGGCGAAATTCAAGAAGATTGGGAATCAAAGTGGGACGACATAAAAGACGTTGACCTAAATGGTAAAACCATAGCCTTATTTGGTATGGGCGATCAGCAAGGGTATGGCCAATGGTTTCAAGACGCGTTAGGTATGTTGCACGATGAAATAAATGCCCAAGCCATTACTCAACTTGGCTTTTGGCCTAACGACAGTAACTACGAATTTGAAGCGTCTAAAGCCCTTACCGAAGACGGTAAACAATTTGTAGGTTTAGCATTGGACGAAGATAGTCAGTACGAGCTAAGCGACGAGCGTATTGCCACCTGGGTAGAGCAAGTGATGACAGAGTACGCTGAAACCCTGTAACTATTTAATATACAAACAGCGCTGCCATGCAGCGCTTTTTAATTCTTAACTACTCTACTTTTAACCAGTATTGGTTACGGTAAAAAAAGCCCACATAACCACGCACTTCTAACTGTTCACCATTTTGCTTTGGAGTTAGGCGCACACTGTAGGTTTTACCGTTATTTGGGTCGAGTATTTCACCGTCTTCCCAACTACCATCTCCGGCATAAGTTACATCTTCAATAATGGTCATGCCTAGCATCGGCTGATTCTTTTTATCACCGTTGCACTCGCTACAAAGCGCATCTTGCTTGGCTTTATTGAGTATTGTTTCAATTTTGCCAGTCAGTACGCCATCTTGTTCAGTAATGCGTACGTACGACTTTGCTTCTTTGGTGTCTTCATTAATGGTTTTCCAAAGCCCTACAGGACTCGTGTTTGCATGCGCACTATGGCTTATAAATAAAGCTGCAGCGATAGTGCTTAGCAAAGTTAGTTTATTAAAGTTTTTCATTGAGTTGCTTTAATTTTAAATAGCGAATAAAACGATAATACCAGCTGATTTATAAACACACTATGAAATTACATAGCTAATTAGGTGCATGTAAAAAATAAAAACCAAATGCGTTTTAACACACTTGGTTTTTAAATAATAATCACGTTTTAAAGTACATGATTAAAAGTGCATATTTAAAAGTCACGTACCTCTACACTTGAGCTATTAAATTCAAACATATTAATTTTGCCGCACTGGGCCATATGGTTAGTGCTTGCATATGGGGTGTTTGCTTGATTTATATCGCCCTCCCACTCAGGGCCATTTTTTACAAATGCTTTGAGTTCAAACCAGCCGTTAACGGCTTTACTGCAATCCATATCAACATCAAGCATCCAGTAGTGTTCACCCCATATGTTAAGTGGTGTAACGCCAAAACCATCATTATCTACCGTTTTTTTCGCGCCATATTCACTAGGCCATATATTAGTAGTCCAATCCATCGCGGTACCTTGCGCCTCACTGCTTTGACCTTGCTCAATACCATACCAATCTAGGTAATTATCGTTTGCTTTCCAAGGCAAAGTGGTGTTGTTTTTTAAATTGTTGTGACGAATAGGCATGGCACATTCAATGTTCGTTGTTTGGCAGTTTCTACCAAGGTTTGCATTCGCATAAATGTGATCTATTCCACCACGAACAAACATATCTTGCCCGCTTTGTGTTTGCGCATTGATAAAAACAACGGTTCTTTGCCAATCACCACCGTTATTAGGAAGCGAGTCTTGTCGTAATTTAGCATTTTTATGAATAGCCATGGCATCCCATGGCGCCACATTTAAATTAATAGTGCCGTTACTATTAACTGTAATAACCTCACCACTACAGCTTTTAGCATCACCCGAAAGCTCACCTTTTAATACGTTACAGTACTGCCCAGCAGCCATGTCTGTTTGAACCGTTGAATTTAAAGTTGAGTCTTCTTTATTAATTGCCATATGGCCTGAGCTACCTCGCCCAAATGCAATCTGGTTATTGGTGTTATCCCACCAATTTGTTACAACCCAATTGTCGGCAGTGTTATTTCTAAAATCGACACCACCAGCAATGTATGACCACCGATGCTCACACTTCCAATTACTTGCAAAGCATTCTAAGTTACCATTGTTGTGCACTGGCACACTTGGCCCACCTGCGTCGGTATCACCATGAAAGTCATAACTCGACATGACTTTTGGATACCCATACGGATATGCCAACATAAAAACGTTAGCTAGGTCGTATAAACGGCCATCTTCAAAAGTAATTACATTACCCGCACCACCATGCCCGCGTTGGTTATCATGGTTATCAACAAATACCACAGCTGATGAACTTGGCATAAAACCCCAACCTTCACCAAAATTACTTAGCCACGCAAGCGAGCCATTTCTAAAGGTATTACCAAGCTGGGTACTATATTTAAACTCAGTAACTAAACCTGTACTTAAATACTCTGAAGCATCTACCGCTTCAGTACCTTGATCTATCACCTCATGAAACACCACTGGCGAGCCATTTATTTTAGCCATTAGACTTTGAATATCGCTTGCTGCAACATGCTTAGCAGCATCAAACCTAAAGCCTTTAACACCTAAAGCTTGCAGGTCATTAATATAGGCCGCTAACGTATTTTGCACATAAGTTGAAGCGGTATTTAAATCGGCAAGCCCTACCAGCTCGCAATGTTGCACACGATAGCGATTATTACCGTAATCTTCAGGGTTAATTGAGCAGCTTTGGTGAAAATCTTGTGGGCTATAAATAGGATATTGTTTATTACCAAAGTTATTACCGGCGGTACCAGTACCATTGCCTGCAGCCATATGGTTTATTAGGGTATCAACATATATATCTACGCCTGCCGAATTACATCGATTAACCATATCTATAAACTGCGTCCGGTTGCCGCCACGGCTTTGCAGTTGGTAGCTCACAGGTTGGTAACGAGTCCACCATTGGTTACCTGTAATATGCTCGTTAGGCGGAGATACCTGTACAGCAGCATATCCTTTAGGCCCTAAAAACTGTTCACATTCTTGGGCTATATCTTGCCAGTTC
Source organism: Pseudoalteromonas sp. KJ63-1 (assembly GCF_055808145.1). The sequence continues at coordinate 2,712,542 of NZ_CM147855.1, forward strand.
CATTCAAATAGATGCACAAATGTTGTAGGTGCAGCCATAGCTAAGCTTGGTAAAGTTAAGCCGAGGCTCAATCCTGCAGTGGTGATAATTTTATTCAGCTTCATAGTGTGTGTTCCAAGTGTTGAGCGAGTTAAACAACATACTCGACGTTATTTACAAGTGGTTAACACTAGTCTGGTGATTGATTAAATAAAAACTGAATACGTATGCATAATGGGTAAATTATCCTTTATTACTAGATAACCAAGCTCAATTTATAGCTTACATCTTTAAATAAAATGCTTTGCAAAGCCCAACATAATCAGCTGTGTAGGTGTTGTTTTCATCTTTTATGCAAAGCACTGTTTGTTGTAATTCTGTTTTGATTGAGCTAAAGCGCATTAAGCTGCGACTGAACACTTTACTCGGTGTAGTTTTTACTTGGCAATGCGCGTTTAAATACAGCCCTTGTTGCTGCGCCAAGGTTATAAATAACTGCGCCTCTTCACTAGGCAAAATTAAATTAAAACGAGCTTGTTTATGCGTTAAACGTTTAAACGCAGCAATCAGTTCTGCAAAGCTTAAACCATCAGTATGGCGAGCGGCATTTCGCGCTGCATTATCACTTTTTAAACTATGATTAAAATAAGGCGGATTAGCTATAACGCAATCAAACTTAGTCTCAGGCACAAACTGCTGAACGCACTGGTGATAAATATTAATGTCTGGCCAAGGACTTTGCTGGCAGTTTTGTAAAGCCTGCTGGTAGGCTGCTTTATCAACCTCAACCGCACTCACCTTTAAATCTGGCGCTCGCTGCTTACACATTAACGCCAGTAACCCCGTGCCTGTGCCAATATCTAATAACGAACTAGCATCACTTAAATCAGCCCATGCCCCGAGTAAAATACCATCGGTAGATACCTTCATGGCGCACTGGTCGTGCTCAACCTTAAATTGTTTAAATGCAAAACCAGACATTTTTTCACCTTTTCATTCACCAAGTAGGTTTAAGTGCGTATAATTAACGGCAATTGTCCCCTATTTTTGACACTCTATGCAATTTTCTGAATTTGATCTTGATAATAAGCTACTCAATGCTATTAATAAAATGGGTTTTGAAACCCCTACTAGCATTCAACAACAAGCCATTCCTGAGGCGTTGCAAGGGCGTGATATTTTAGCGTCTGCACCGACAGGTACGGGTAAAACGGCGGCATTCTTAATTCCAGCAATTCAATATTTAATGGATTTCCCGCGTCGTGATCCGGGCTTTGCACGGGTATTAATTATGACCCCAACTCGCGAGCTTGCTTATCAAATTCATGAACAATGTGAGTTACTTGCAAAACAAACCCACTTAAAAATTGGGGTGGTTACCGGCGGTATTAATTACGGTACACACAAAGAAATTTTTGAAAATAATAACGACATTTTAATCGCCACACCTGGGCGTTTAATGGAGTATTTGGAAACTGAAAACTTCCACGCAGAAAACGTAGAAATGCTCATTCTTGATGAAGCCGACCGCATGCTCGACATGGGCTTTCGTAAAGAAATGCTGCGTATTTGTGATGAAGCTAAAAACCGTCGTCAGTGCTTTTTATTCTCAGCTACTCTTGAAGGTGACAGCGTAGAATTATTTGCAGAGCGTATTTTAAACGACCCGGCTCTACTTGAAGCCGAATCATCACGCAAAGAAAAAGCTAAAATACATCAATGGGTTCATTTAGCTGACGATTACCATCACAAGCTTGAGCTATTAGTTAACACCTTAAACGGCCCTGATGTTAGTAAAGCGATTGTGTTTGTAAAAACTCGTGAGCGCCTTGAAACCCTTATTGGTGAACTAACCAATAACGGCGTTAAAGCTGCGTGGCTACGTGGTGAAATGCCACAAGATAAACGCATGAAAGCGATGGAAAATTTCCACAGTGGCAAAACCCGCATTTTAGTCGCGACCGATGTAGCCGCGCGTGGTATTGATGTAGCTGATATAAGCCACGTAATTAACTTTGATATGCCTCGCACTGCAGATGTTTACGTACACCGTATTGGCCGTACAGGTCGCGCGGGTAAAAAAGGCATAGCAATTTCACTAATTGAAGCACACGATATTGGCATCCTTTACAAAGTAGAACGTTACATAGAGCAGAAGCTAAAACGCCGTGTATTTAAAGGATTAGAGCCAAAACATAAAGAAGCTAAGCCACCAGTTAAAAAGCGTAAAGATCCAGTAAAAATGAAAGCGAAGAAAAAAGCCAAAGCTAAGAAGAAAAAATAGCTCTAGCTTGAATATATTTGATTGAGCCGACGTTTGTCGGCTTTTTTGTGGCTTAAAAACAGTGAGTAAGCAATTCAGAGTAATATGTAAAAACTACTTAGCTGAATAACCACTTAATAAAATACCCAATCATTTCAAACAGTTAAATTTGGAATGAAACTTGTAACCCTAGTCAATATATGAGTATTAAAACGCCAAATAACGGCGATAATTTTTCAAAACACACTAAGGATATAGTTATGAGTCGCATTAAATTTACTATCGGTTTTATTTCGTTTTGTTGTTTATTTTTATTAGTCTCTGCTTTTAAAGTTAGTGCAGCAACGCATTTAGCGATAGTGAGTAGTGTGGCCACACAAGCTACTTTACAGCAATCTATTACTCATGAATTACGTACTAACCCAAACCTAGAATTAAAAAATTTAAACGTACAGGTTGAAAATGGCGACGTTGAACTCAAAGGCAAAGCTAATAGCGGTTTTGAACGTGCTCTTGCTCAAAAGTTTTTAGAAAATATGGATGGGGTTAAAGTCATTCGTAACAAAATTAGTGTTATTTAATACACCTCCTTCTTAACTTATTCTTCAGCGCTGCTTGCTTCTCCAACACAAGCGGCGCTTTTTATGGCCTGCAAGATATAATTTAATGCAGAACATACTCCCGAGCCAGTATAAATAGCTTGATTAAAAGCCTTTTAGTTTACGCGCCAATCGCGACGCTCATTGCAGCTACTTATACCATTGAATCCTTTACTCAAAGACACTTCTATATAGGGCTTGCATCAAGCTTGAGCACAAATTCGATTAATTAAATAACCTATTTTGAGATGAGAAAACCTTATCTATATAGTTTTCTAATTGAGAGGCTTTTAACTTAGTTAACGCAAGGCTTTAGTTACTTCAGATCATCAATTAATTATAATAAAAAGCGCGTTTTTACTTTGTAAAAACGCGCTGATAGTCAGTAAGTTTTTCCTACCGCTTTACCCTTGTAAATTTAAAATTAATTGCTTTCCTGGCTAGTATCAGTGTTGCTATCAGCCTCTTTACTAGTTGACTGCTGACTTATTTTATCGCTGATCATGGCATCGAGTTTTTCACCGCCTTTAATACCGAAATCCAACGTACGAATAGGAAACGGAATACTTATATCAGCAGCATCGAGTGCTTGCTTTACTGCCACAACGCCTTTGTGACGCACCGTCATAAAATCGGGCTCACCAGGGTATTTAATCCAAAACCATACCAGTAAGTTTATACTGCTATCACCAAAGCCTTCTGCGTACACCGCGGTCTCATTTTTGCGGATCACAAAGTCGAATTGATTAATTTTTTCGACAATAACTTCACTAGCTTTTTCTATATCGTCAGCGTAAGAAATACCTACTGGTACTTCTATTCTTCTGACCCCTAAAGTGCTGTAATTACGCAGTACATTTCTAAATAGTATTTTATTAGGAACCAGTATCAACTGCCCGTAAAAGCTCTCTATTAGTGTGTTACGTAAATTTATTGAATGCACTGAACCAAATACGTTATCGGTCTCGATAATATCACCCGCTTTGAACGGTTTACGAATACCCATAGCAATACCCGCAATTAGGTTTTCGGTCATATCTTGAAAAGCAAAACCAATGGCGAGACCAACAATACCTGCACCCGCAAGTAGTGACGTAACGGTACTTTTTAACCCCATAAAATCAAGGGCAATAAAGACTCCTACACTCAAAACAATGACTTTAAAAATGGAGGCCATTAAGTCGGCAATTTGAGTAGAGTCGAGGGAACGACGCAATACTTTTTTCATTCCTTTGCCTGCAAGGCGGGCAATAAATGAAAATATAATCGCAATAATCACCGCGACTATAAAGTTAGGGATATGACTTATAACAACATCAAACCAGCCACCGAGCTTCTCTTCTATAAGTTTTTCGGCTTCTGTAATTGAGGGAATTGAGAGCATTTGTTTTATACCTTAGTTTGGGTTAATAACCTAAGGTTTGCAAAAATAGCGCCAAAATAAAAAGCCATGCAATGCATGGCTTTTTAAACACTTTAAAAAAGTGTGTTAGCTTTGCTCTTCGCGCAAAAATACCGGTTCAAGTTCTTTAGTGGTTGCCTCTGGACTAAAGTAATAACCGGCCACGGTAAACTCTTTAAGCTGACTTAATTGCGTGACTTGGTTTTCGATAAGGTAACGCGCCATCATGCCGCGCGCTTTTTTAGCGTAAAAGCTAATCACTTTATATTGGCCGTTTTTACAGTCTTTAAAATGTGGCGTAATAATTTGTGCGTTAAGCGTTTTTTTATCTACCGCTTTAAAGTATTCGTTAGACGCTAAATTAACTAAGTATTGTGCATCTTGTGCCGCTAAAACGTCGTTAAGTTTATTAGCAATAATACTGCCCCAAAACTCATATAGGTTTTTACCACGGCTGTTTTCAAGCTTTGTACCCATTTCTAGGCGGTAGGCTTGCATTAAATCAAGTGGTTTTAATAATCCGTATAAACCCGAGAGTATACGTAAATGCTCTTGAGCATAATCAAGTTGCTTAGCCGTTAGGGTGTCGGCATCTAAACCGCCATATACATCGCCATTAAAGGCAAGCACCGCTTGTTTAGCATTACTCGTAGTAAACGGTTGCGCCCACTCACTAAAACGTGCTGCATTAAGGCCCGCGAGCTTATCGCTAATTTTCATTAAACTACCAATCTGCGCAGGAGTTAGTTCACGGCATACTTTCATGAGCGCTTCGCTGTGCTCAAGTAATTCAGGTTGAGTGAACTTATCTGTTGCGGGTGGCGTGTCGTAATCAAGATTCTTTGCTGGTGAAATAACAGTGATCATAGTTAGCTATTGACTTGTAAATTATTTAATGTCAATTTCAACATTAAATGAGACGAAAAGCACGTTTTGTTTAAAATTATCCTACCTAAAACTCAACCGTTACCGTTTTTTCATTGATAAGGACATAAGACCTATCAAGCATTGTCACACTGTTGCAGTATAGCTATATTAAGGTAGTTTAGATTTTCTTTTAACTTGCTTGGAATGAGGAAAAGCAAATGACTAGCGCTCTACAAAGGCTTAAACAACATTCTTCTATCGTGGCCGACACGGGCGATATAGAAGCCATAAAAAAACATCAACCTGAAGATGCGACTACCAATCCATCGCTGCTTTTAAAAGCGAGCGAGATTGAAGCTTACAAACCTTATCTAGATAAAGCATGGCAATACGCTAAAGAAACCGAGCAACAGCCTGCAAAACAACTAGAGCTGGCTTGTGACTATTTTGCAGTGTTACTCGGTAAAGAAATTAGCGAAATTGTACCGGGTTATATTTCTACTGAAGTTGATGCACGTTTATCATTTGATACTCAAGCAACAATTAATAAAGCACATACTTTACTAAGCCTTTACGAGAAAGAAGGTGTAAGCAAAGACAAGATTTTAATTAAAGTTGCCTCTACTTGGGAAGGCATTAAAGCCGCAGAACAGTTAGAAAAAGAAGGCACTAAATGTAACTTAACGCTTTTATTTAGTGATGCTCAAGCGCGCGCCTGTGCTGATGCAAACGTATTTTTAATTTCGCCATTTGTTGGCAGAATTTTAGATTGGCACGTAGCAAACGGTATGGAAAAACCAACCGACCCGCTACAAGACCCGGGTGTACAATCGGTGCGTAGTATTTTTGAGTTTTATAAGCGTCACGATTATAAAACTGTTGTTATGGGCGCAAGCTTTCGTAACACCGGTGAAATTATTGCCCTTACAGGTTGCGATAAGCTAACAATTAGTCCTAATCTTTTAGAAGACTTAGGTAATTTAGAAGACGCACAAGAGTACTTACTAGAGAGTGACATTGCTAAAGAGCCAAAACCTGAGCCACTTAGCGAAGCACAGTTCCGTTGGTTACATAACCAAGACGCTATGGCTACTGAGAAGCTAGCTGAAGGTATTCGCTCATTTGCAGATGCACAAGAGCAATTAGAAGCACGCTTCAAAGCGATGTAACTAACAGCTGTTTAACGAGTTTAAAAACGTCGCTTTTTAGCGACGTTTTTTTGTGCCTGCGATTTACTTTAAATACTCGACTTGTTCCTATTTACGTTCTTTTTGTATTGATCTTCATCAAAATACCACCCATTAGTAACAGTTTCGTCACATTTATATTCTATTTTATTAATAGCTGTGGTATAGATACTGCCGAGGTTCAAAAAGTGGTCAATAGGAGATAATCAATGGATAGCCTAAACGAAATAATAGAAATATTAGAAGGTTCTGATACATCGAAAAAAACCTCTCAAAAAAATAAAAAAAGAAAATGGCGCGAAATAGAAGCAATAAAAGATAAGCAACGTTTGCGCAAAGAACTACAGGAGCTCGACTATTTTGCTGATAGTATTGCTATTGATGAATTAGAATTTTAATCAACAACAGCAACTAAAAAGGCTTTCATTTATGAAAGCCTTTTTTAATACTAATTACCCTATACTTGCCAATTAATGGGCTGTGCTCCTTGCGCTATTAACAGTTCATTAGTTTTTGAAAAGTGCTGACAGCCAAAAAAGCCGCGATGCGCTGAAAGCGGTGAAGGGTGCGGTCCAGACAATATATGATGGCGCTGGCGATCAATGCTTTTACCTTTTTTTGTGCATGTGCGCCCCACAAAATAAACACCACTCCTTGGCAATGCTCATTTATATGAGTAATTACGTTATCAGTAAATTGCTCCCAACCTAAATGTTTATGGGAATGGGCTTGCCCTTGCTCTACTGTTAATACGGTATTAAGCAAAAACACACCTTGATCTGCCCAGCTTTGTAAATAGCCATGCTCCGGTGTGATAAAGCCATTAATGTCAGTCACTAACTCTTTATAAATATTTTTAAGTGAAGGCGGGAGCTTTTTAACTTCAGGTAATACTGAAAAGCACAAACCATGCGCTTGCCCTTCTCCATGGTAAGGGTCTTGACCTAATATAACCACTTTAATATCGCTAAGTGAAGTTGCATCAAATGCGCTAAACACCTGTGATTCTGGCGGATATACGGCAGTGCCTTCGGCTCGTTTATTCGTAACATATTCAAGGGTTTGTTGCATATATGCTTGGCTAAGTTCATGGTTTAAAAAAGATGACCAGTTGCTCATGATTGACTCTTAATAAGTTCTCTAGATACCTCAATTTTGTCACACATTTGTGCTAATCCATCAAGCATTCTAGGGGAAAAACGATGTAATAAATCCGCGTTAACACTAATAAATTGCTCATATTTAACCGCGGGAATTTCAGGCCATTGCTGCCAATTTACTGTGGGTATTACCCGTTTTGACTTTTCATCAGGGATAATAATAATTTGTGGCTTAGTGACTATCACGTTCTCAATGCTGATTTGTGGGTAATCTGTGTCGCTGTCAGCAAATACATTGGTTACTTGGCAGGTTTCTATTAACTGATTTATCCATGTATTTTTTGATACCGTCATCATAGGCTCAGGCCACAACTGATAAAACCCAGTAAGCGTGGTTTTATTTTGCTGTGTGGCTTTAATTGCATTGAGCTTAACTGTAAATGCCTCAGCTACTTTTTTACTTTGCTCAATACGACCAGTTAATTGACCTAGTTTTAGTATTTCTTTAGCAACGCCTTCAATTGAGCGTGGATTACTTAAATGCAATTCAATCCCTAGTCGCTTTATTTGTGCTAAATCTTCTGCCTGATTACCGCTTTTCCACGCAATGACCATGTCTGGCTTGAGCATGAGTAACTTTTCGATAGAAATGCCATTATAGCCACCGATACGCTCAATTTTAGTCGCCTCTTGTGGGTAATCTGCGTAATCCAGCGTACCCACTATTAAATCACCCGCCCCAATGGCATATAAATTTTCGACTATGTGTGGCGCTAAAGCCACAATACGAAGCGGCTTGTCGGCTAAGGCTTGAGGTACATAAACAGCAAACAATATCAGCCCAAGAAAAATGCGTTTTAACATTAGTAATCAAAGCCTTTTAGTGCTTTTACGCCCGACTCAAACGCATGCTTTACATTACGCACTTCACTTACGGTATCGGCCAGCTCAATTAAGGTACGGTGCGCAGCACGGCCAGTAATAATTACCGATTGCATTGCAGGTCGGTTGTTAATTGCAGCAACAACCTCATCAAGGTCGATATAGCCATAGGTCACCATATAGGTGAGCTCATCGAGTAATACCACATCGACACTGCTGTCACTTAACATCCGCTTTGACTCTTGCCATGTTGCTTGCGCCGCCGCAGTATCGGCCTCTTTATTTTGTGTATCCCAAGTAAAACCGGTGTTCATAACGGCAAATTCAACCCCAGCACCTTGTAGTAAATTACGCTCACCACATTCCCATGTACCTTTAATAAACTGACATACCGCGGCTTTTTTACCGTGACCAACACAACGTGCAACCACACCAAAACCAGAGGTTGATTTACCTTTGCCATTACCGGTAATAACCTGAAAAATACCTTTTTCTTGTTGTGCCGCTGCTACTCGAGCATCAACTTGTTCTTTTACTTTTTGCTGGCGCTGTTGGTGCTTGTCGTTTGTTGATTCAGTCATTGTTATGTCCTTGGTAAATTTTAATAATTTGTTCAATATTTAAATGTGTTTGGCACATTTCAGCGAGGCGTTCTAACTGGCGTTCACGATGCTCATTGATGCTGATGGCATTAATGTCACTGTCTGGTTTTAGCCACTTTAATAACTGTTCTGTAGCAGTTGCGTTGTCAAATAAGCCATGTAAATAAGTCCCGGCAATGGCATTATCGTCACTAACAAAACCATCAGTTTTAAAACCATTGGGGTGTTTATTAAAGCGAATAAGTGGTTTATTGAGCGCCTGACCTTTACTGATCCCAGCATGTATTTCGTAGCCATCACATGCAACCTGTTGCTCATTTAAATTAAGCACTGCGCTCACTCGACTTAACACTTTTTGCTCACCCAATAACGTATCAAAATCGCTAAGCGCTAAACCCGCCACTTGCCCTAATGATGATTCCACCGCATTAGGGTCACAAATCGTATTACCTAGCATTTGCATACCGCCGCAAATACCCAATACTTTGCCACCATAGCGTAAATGGCGTTTTATTTGCTGATCCCAGCCTTCATTTTTTAAAAATACCAAATCGCTAAGTACATTTTTACTGCCAGGCACAATAATTAAATCAACATCAGGAATTGTTTGAGTGTGCCGCACATAGGTTATATTTATATTTGGGTGTAATCGCAGTGCATCAAAATCAGTGTGGTTACTAATATGAGGCACTAGCAGCACCGCAATATTAATACTGGCCTCGGTCACATTATTATCTATGGCAACGGCATCTTCGGCATCAAGTGCTAAATCGTGTAGGTAGGGTAACACCCCTAACACAGGTTTACCTGTGTACTCTTCAAGCCAATCTAACCCGCCTTGTAATAGGCTAATGTCACCACGAAAACGATTAATAACAAAGCCTTTTACCCGTGCTTGCTCTGACTCACTTAATAGCGCCAAAGTTCCTACTAGGTGAGCAAACACGCCCCCTTTATCAATATCGGCAATAATAATAACCGGACAATCGACCTTTTCAGCGTAGCCCATATTGGCGATATCGTTTGCGCGTAAGTTAATTTCAGCTGGACTGCCAGCCCCTTCAACCAACAATAAGTCAAAGCGTTTAGCTAAACGATTATGCGAGGTTAATACTGCATCCATAGCCACTTTTTTATAGTCATGGTAAGAGTCGGCTTCCATATTACTGATAGCCCTACCATGAATAATGACTTGCGCGCCGGTATCACTATTGGGTTTGAGTAATATCGGATTGAAGTCTATTTCAGGTGCTACTTTTGCCGCAACGGCTTGTAATGCTTGGGCTCTACCAATTTCACCGCCATCGTGAGTTACGGCACTATTAAGCGCCATGTTTTGCGGTTTAAACGGCGCAACATTAACACCTTGATTGGCAAACACTCTGCAAAGCGCTGCAACTAAGGTGCTTTTACCCGCATCTGAGGTAGTCCCTTGTACCATTAATGTTTTCATTATTGACCCACCAGCTGGCGCTTACGAAAATACAATATACTTAAAAAGAATAGACTGCCGATAGCCGCCGTGATCACCCCAATTGGCAGCTCTTGGTTGCTTAATAGTGAACGAGCAAGCACATCGACCCACACCATAAATGTGCCCCCTACTAATCCAGTCATTAATAATCCAACGCGGCTACCTTGAGAGATAAAAAAGCGCACTATGTGTGGCACCATCAAGCCAACAAAACCAATTCCACCACAGTTAGCAACTAACACGGCCGTGATCAACGAGCTTAAAATAAGCATTAAAATCCTAAAACGATGCACTCTTACGCCAAGCGTTGTCGCACTTTCATCGCCTAACAACATGGCATTAAGCTGACGCCTAAAACCCAACATGATTGTTGTACATACCATAATCACTAGGGCAGGTAACAGCAGCGACTGCCACTGTGCTTTAGCAAAACTACCTAAAGTCCAAAATAAAATAGCCGCGACTGCTTGTGGATCGCTCCAATAAAGTAACAAACTAGTAAAAGCACTAAATAAAAATGATAAAGCTACCCCTGCCAATAACATCGATTCAACTTGGGCATTACGCTGGCTGCCTGCAATTAAAATTAATAATCCCATCGCCACTAAACTGCCTGTTAATGCCGCCCCTGATAGCGCAATACCCGCCCCAGCTCCCACAAAAGACATTAGTATAACCACACCTAATGAAGCGCCGGACGAAATACCAAATAAATAAGGATCTGCTAAGGGGTTACGGGTGACTGTTTGTAGTATTAAACCTGCAATCGCTAAGCCACTCCCAGCTAAAAAAGCCAGCAAAGTACGTGGCATTCTTAATTCAATAATAATACGGCTGGTAAATGAAGCCTCGTTTGAAAAGGTTAAGCTTTGATATACATCTGCGAGCGACGTGGGTGCCGCACCAAAACTCAGTGCAATAAATAAACTTAATAGTGCGCATAGTAGCGCAGCGATTAATGCAACGGTATGGTTAGAAAAAACCGTCATATTATTGGTATCCATAATAATAAGTAATATGAGGAATAGCCTCACCCGAAGCAGCTGATTGAGGGTGAGTGCTCACTTGTGCACAAACACCAAACATCTCATCCAGCATCTGCTCAGTGACCACTTTATTTGGCTTACCTGCATCAACAACTTTTCCATTTTTAATAACCACTAACTCATCACACATAGCAGCAGCTAAATTTAAGTCATGAAATGACGCAAATACCGTGATCCCTAGAGATTTAGCAAGCTCCATAAGTTGAATTTGATATTTCACATCAAGGTGACTAGTTGGCTCATCCATAATAAGAAGCTGCGGTTGCTGCACAATAGCGCGGGCAATAAAAGCACGTTGCTTTTCACCGCCAGATAGCGAATCAAATAATTGAGTACTATGAGATTCAAGTCCCACATGGCTAATAGCCTGAGCTATTTTTTGTTTATCTGCTTGGGTGGTCGAACTGAATAACGTTTTATGTGGCGTAAGCCCTAGAGCCACAACATCGAATAACGAGAGGTTAAATTGCGACGGTGTTTCTTGGAGCACAACGGCAACTTGCTTGGCGTAGTCTTCGCTTTTTAGTTGCCAAATATCGGTGTTATTAAATTTAACCTCTCCCGCTGACGGCTGATTAAATCGATACAAGCACCGCAGTAAACTCGATTTTCCCGCACCATTAGGACCAATTAAGCCAACAAACTTGCCACGCTCAATACTCAAATTAATATGCTCAAGGATTAAGGTGTTACCCACTCGCCAAGAGACATTATTAACGGTTAGAAGTGCAGTTTTTTTAGCGGTTTGAGTGTGCAAAAAATTATCCTAGGCAGGGACAACCCACACTCAGTACCACAAGTACCAAAAAGAAAATGAGTTAACCCGCTCGTTATATGAAGTTTTAAGGCACTTGTATCTGACTTACAGTAAAACTGATTACAGTTACGGGTATAGTTGAGGAGTTTCACCTCATTCCAAATGCTTGGCTATTATGCGCAGATAAGTAAATAATTTAAAGCAAAAAAAACCGCACTCAGCTGAGTGCGGTTAAAAGGAGTGTTTTAACTAAGTATTAGTTAAAACTTATATTCCATACCTAAACCTAGGTAATCTTGGTCAACGTTGTTGTCCATATCAAAACTTGAGTAAAAGCCAAACACCTTAAGATTTTTGTTTAGCTTGTGATCAACACCTACCGATACTGCGCTTTTATCATCGCTGTCATCAAAATCCATTGTTTGATATTGCACTTTAAAAGTGTTGCTACCCATTAGGTAAGCTGCATTTAATAAGTAACCGTCAGCCTCAGCGCTACCGTCTACTTTTTCTTGTGTTTGGTACATTGCGCCAAGTCTAAAGTCTTCAATTTTACCTTGAACTGTTGCACGTACTACGTCGTAACCATTTACTTCACTATCAGCAGCAACAGCGGCGTATACAGCGCTCTTTTTAAGGCCTGAATCACCGTAAGTTAACGCCACTGAGTAACCATTTTTGGCATCTTTATCGTCTTCTGCAATAAATGAAGCTAATACTTTAAAGCCTTCATATGAGTTTGAGGCGTAAGATACTGAGTTACCTAAACGGTTTTCACCTTTAAACGTGTTTTTAATATCACCTTCAAGGTCATTAAATAAATCAAGTTTACCTTGCGCCTGCTTTAGCGCGGTATCGTTACGGCCTATTACTACTTGACCAAATGAACCTTTAAAACCTACATATTGATTACGCGCTGAAATATTATCTTTATCGCCTTTTGAGTCAGCGTCCGACACATCAACCTGAAATTCAAACTTATAAACAGCTTCTAAACCGTCTGAAATTTTTTCAGACCCCTTAAGTCCGAAACGAGATGCATTACTTTTAATTTCAGTAAACGACCCTTCTCCATCATCAGATGATTGAACGGTTACATTCGCTTTACCGTAAATGTCTACTTCTGCAAGCGCATTAAAAGATAAACCACTAAGTAAGGCTAGGCATAGGCTCGATTTTGCAAATTTCATGTTATTTCCTCGATAAACACAATAGACTAATTTTTAAAACAGCTGCAGTGTGTCACCACTAAATGACAAAAATATTACAAAGGACACATTTTTGTCTTTTTAAGTTAATAAAACTGCATTAAATCTGAAATCAAAATAACATCTAAAATATACCGCTTAACGACTACTTACTTTGTTTCAGTAAACTCGGTGTCATTTGCGACAGCAAATTAACCAGAGTTTCTATTAACTCTTTCTGTTCGTTATCTCTATGATAGGCAACAAATACATCTCTTGACGTATTTTCTACCCCTTTTACATGAAAAAGTTCGCCTTTTTCTAAATGGTCTTTAACTAATACCTGTGGAATAAACGCACTGCCGCCACATTGCAGTATTAAATCAAGCGCTATACGCCCGGTACTGGTTCTAAAATAAGGCGGCGTTTTACCGGTAAATTGACGGGCGTGCCAAAGAGAAAACGTAGTTCCCCAATCAACATAAACATATTGATTATCAAAAAAATTATCGCCTGTTGCGGTATCGTAGCCACTAACCGGAATAATAGGTAGTTCACAAATTCGTTCAACAACGAGTTCGTCTACTTTTGGTGGATCAAATAAAATGGCTAGATCAAGGGTGCGCTCTAATAGTAATCGAGTACTCTCTTGTTGTGCTTTTACCTCTGCCACCAAAGATACACCGGGCATAGCCGATACTATATTTGTAATACCAAACTGTAAAAACGCATCCCAAATATTAGGAGTCCCAGCCAAGCTGATTTGCTTATGCATATTATCTGCAAGTGCAACATCCACTTTGGCCCTTTGCATTCCAGTAATAATCATTTGTGCATGCGGCAACAAGCGCTCACCCGGAGCCGTTAGTTGAATATTATTGCGCTGGCGAATAAATAAATTTACGCCTAAGCCCTGCTCTAATTGACGAATTCGAAAACTCACTGCAGACTGCGTTATGTATAGGTTTTCTGCTGCTTTACCAAAATGGCGAGTACGCACCACTTCAACAAATGTTTTTAATAAATCTATGTCCAATTTTTTATCCTCACGATAAAAATTTTTTGTTTAAAAAAATAGCAATTATGTCCCATACTCCAGCTAATAATTGGTATGAGGGTACAGCTATGAGCAATGATATTTCACTACTTCGTCAAGCATTTGTTAGTCAACGTCAGTTTTATGATGATCAAAACTTTCCACGCGGATTTAGCCGCAGCGGACACTTTACCTTGCTAGAGGCAAGTATTTTAGAACAGCACGGTGTTGTTTTAAAAAGTTTGTATAACAAAACAGTTGAGCCGCAAAACGAATATCAACAACAATTTGTAAATGCAATAAGTGGTATCATAGAGCCAAGTAACCCCATTGAGCGAGCATGGGTTAAATACTTAAAGCTAACAACCTGCAAAACAAAATTTCATACATTATTTGGTCGCTCAAAAATTTCAGGGCCAACACCAATCAGCCAAGATTATTATTCTGAGGCTGACAATCTATAAGTCATTACAATAGTTGCTTTTTGGCGTTTTAGCAGTTACAACTTGTATAAGCAAACACTTTTGCAAAATTTAAACAAGGCTGTTACGTGACGCACAGAATACTTATTATTGAAGACACCCCTACTATTGCGCGAGTGCAAAAGCATATCGCGCAAAAAGCGGGCTACGAGGTTGATATTGCTCAGTCGCTGGCTGAGACTAAAGAGCTGATAAGTAAACATGCTTACTTTTGTGCGGTGGTAGACTTTATATTACCTGATGCCCCACAAGGGGAAGCTGTTCCCTGCACCGTTGCAGCAGACATTCCTACCATAGTTATGACAGGCAATATCGATAATCAAACTCGCGATACCGTCGAAAAATACCCTATTATTGATTACATTATCAAAGGCAATAAACAAGCTTACGAATATTTAGAAAAGCAGCTTTATCGCCTACCTCGAAATAAGCAGGTAAAAGTACTGGTTGTTGATGATTCAGCGTCAACACGCCAATATATTTGTAATTTATTAACACGTCATAAATATCAAATATTTCAAGCAGCCGATGGCCTAGAGGCGCTTAAAGAGCTTGAAAACACCCCTGATATTTCTGTAATCATTACCGATAAAGAAATGCCTAACATGGGCGGTATTGAGCTATGTAATGAAATTAGGCGCATTTATAGTAATGACGAAAAAGCTATTATTGGTATCTCAGGGGCTACTTCATCTAATTTATCTGCTTTATTTCTAAAAAATGGAGCAAATGACTACTTGTATAAACCTTTTAACAGTGAAGAATTTTACTGCCGGTTGAGCCAAAACGTCGATATGCTAGAGCATATCGAAACTATAAAACGTCAAGCCAATACCGACTATTTAACTAAACTCCCTAATCGCCGTTACTTTTTTGAAGAGGCTAATAAATCGTTAAAGCAGTTTAAAAAAGCAAAAATGCCGGCACAGCTCGCCATGCTTGATATTGACCATTTTAAAGCGATTAACGATACCTATGGTCATGATGCCGGAGACGAGGTTCTTAAAGGGCTTGCGGTATGCTTTAATAAATATTTTGAAAACCAATTGATTGCCCGGTTAGGCGGAGAAGAATTTGCGGTATTTTTTACTGAGCTAACCGAACAAGAAGCGCTAAAACGACTAGAGAGCTTCAGGCTTTTTATTGAGCTTAACAGTCATGAATTCAGTCAAGCAAACATCAAGTTTACGCTGTCGATAGGCTTCAGCAACAGTAAAACCTATCAGATTGACGAGCTATTAAAACAAGCCGACTTAAAGCTCTACAAAGCCAAAGAGTCGGGTCGTAATAAAGTGGTTTAGTTTCTAAACCACACCTGAGGCAACAATGGCTGCTTTTCTGCGTTTACGCGATTGATGGTATGAATCCCAACTAAAAATAGCCAGTGCACTCCAAATACACGCAAAGGTAATTACACGCTCAGCATCAAACACCTCGCCGTAAAACACCACCGCTAAAATAAACATTAAGCTAGGCCCTATATACTGAAAAAACCCAAGCGTTGTGTATTGCAAACGCTTAGCCGCACCGGTAAAACACAGCAGTGGTAGCGTAGTCACAATGCCCGCACTCACTAACAACGCATTAGTTTGCCAATCATTCGCTGGTAAATTTGATGTTTCAGTTGGCACCATTAACCACCAATAGGTCAGTGCTACTGGTAATAATATTAATGCCTCGATTAAAATCCCAGGCAAAGCATCAACCTGTAGCTTTTTACGTAATAAGCCATAAAGTGCGAAAGATGTCGCTAACGAAAAGGCCACCACGGGAAATGAGCCAAAGCTAATTAGCTGTAACAGCACGCCCGTAAAAGCTAAGGCAACAGCAGCACCTTGCAACTTACGTAATCGCTCGTTTAAAAACACCATACCAAGTAATACATTTAATAAGGGATTGATATAGTAGCCTAAACTGGCATCTAGCATGTGATTGTTATTAATGGCCCATATAAACAACCCCCAGTTAAACCCTAGTAAGGTCGAGGTAACAACTAACATTAAAATAAGTTTAGGTTGAATTAAAATGCGTTTAATTTTATCCCAGTAGCTCAGCACACTCACTACCACAATCAGAAACACCACTGACCAAATAACACGGTGCAATAAAATTTCAAATGCTGACACATGTTGGATCATCTTAAAATAAATAGGTGCGAGGCCCCACATAAAAAAAGCGAGACAGGCAAAAATGGCGCCCTTTCGCTGCTCGGTATCAATCGACATAGTAACCACTTGGTGATTTAAAAGGCCGTCAGTTTAACCCCCTCTCACTTTTTAGCCAACTAAATACGTGCCCGTTCCAAAAGCAATTTGTACTGACTTCTCGTTGTGCAACTCCATTCGACACACGCATACTTTATTTCCTGAGCGAATCAGCTTAGCACTAGCAATAAATACCTCGCCTTTGCCTGGACGTAAATAGTCGGTGCGTAAATCTATGGTCCCCAGTGTGGCTAGCTTTTTATGTACACTGGGTAAATCTGCATCGTCTAGCTTTCCTATAACGCTGGCGGCAGCAAGCATTCCACCCACATTATCAAGTACCGCCGAAATAACCCCACCATGGAGAATTTTTTGCGCGGGGTTGCCTATTAACACATCTTGCCAAGGAAAGGAGATTTTAGCTTGTTCAGTACTAAGTGACTCCACCGCTATTTTTAAAAATTGGTTAAAAGGCATGTTATTAACAAACAACGCCCCAACTTGTTCAATCAACATTTCTTTATTCATTATTATTCTCTATGTTTTAAGGTGGTACGATGAGTAAAGCACAACTTGAAGCTGTTGTAACCTCCTCGATTATCATTACCGATGTTTACACCAAGTAATGAAAGCTAAAGACATCCTGATAAAAAACCACTAAAATAGCGCCGATGAATACACTAACCCCCTCTCCCAATACGCTGGTGCGTAAACCTGAAACTGTACTCAAACAAGTGTTTGGTTACAGTGAATTTCGCGACGGTCAAAGTGCAGTAATTGATGCTGCGATTAATGGCCAAGACTCGTTAGTATTATTGCCTACCGGTGGTGGTAAATCGGTGTGTTACCAAATACCCGCACTAGTATTAGAGGGGGTAACCATTGTTATCTCTCCGCTCATTTCTTTAATGCAAGATCAAGTAACTCAATTACAAGCTCTAGGCGTAAAAGCCGCTTATATAAATAATAGCTTAGCCCGTGAAGAACAGCAGTTAGTCTATCAGCAGTTGCATCAAGGACTAATAAAATTACTTTATGTTGCCCCAGAGAAAGTGCTGCAAAGAGAATTTTTAGAGCGCTTATCACATTTAAATGTCAGTTTGTTTGCTATTGATGAAGCACACTGTGTTTCTCATTGGGGACATGACTTTAGGCCTCATTATTTTAGGTTAAATGAATTAAAGCAACGCTTTACACATGTACCTATGATGGCACTCACTGCCACCGCTGATAAAGCCACCCGCTTTGATATTGTTGAGCAACTCAAGCTACAGCAGCCATATATTCACACCGGTAGCTTTGACCGCCCTAATATTCGTTACACCATAGAAGAAAAATTTAAACCTATGGTGCAATTACTTCGTTATTTGAAAGAGCAAAAAAATCAAAGCGGTATTATTTATTGCACCAGCCGCAAGCGAGTTGATGACATTGCTGAAAAGCTTGCCGATGCAGGTCTTAATGCGGCGGCTTATCATGCGGGAATGAGCAACGAACAGCGTCAATTTGTGCAAACTGGATTTGCCCGTGACGATATTCAAATTGTGGTTGCCACCGTTGCCTTTGGTATGGGAATTAACAAGCCTAACGTACGTTTTGTACTGCACTACGACATTCCAAAAAGTATTGAAGCGTATTATCAGGAAACCGGTCGCGCTGGCCGTGATGGGCTCGCTGCAGAAGCCATTATGTATTTTGACCCCGCTGATATAGGCCGGGTTAGGCGCTTTTTTGAAGATATTGACGATGAGCAACGCCGTCGTGTAGAAGAGCAACGTTTCAATGCCATGGCCAGTTTTGCCGAAGCGCAAACCTGCAGGCGTCAAATATTATTAAACTACTTTAGTGAATACCAACGAGAGCCATGTGGTAACTGCGATATTTGCTTAAATCCACCAAAAAGCTTTGATGGCAGACTGGTGGCCCAACAAGCACTTTCGTGTGTGTATCGGGCACAGCAACGATTTGGTTTAGGTTACATTGTAGAGTTATTGCGCGGCGCAAATACCAGCCGCATTCGTGATAACAACCATCATGAACTCAGCACCTATGGCATAGGTAAAGACAAAAGCAGTGAGTTTTGGCTGAGTATTTTACGCCAACTTATTCATCAAGGGCTATTAAGCCAAGATATAACCCAGGGCGCATCACTACGGCTTACTGAAGCCGCACGCGCTATTTTAAAGGGTGAATATGCGCTGCAACTGGCAGAACCACGCCTACAAGCTAAGCACGTTTATCAGGATAAATTAGCGCAGTTTAATTACGATAAAAAGTTATTCGCTCGCCTACGAGCACTACGTAAAGAATTAGCCGATGCCGATGACGTACCTCCTTATGTAGTATTTAACGATAAAACGCTGGCCGAAATGGCGCAGCTTATGCCTACCAACGATAGTGAGTTTTTAAAAGTGTCGGGAGTTGGTTTTACTAAATTAAACAAATATGGCGGTGAGTTTTTAACCGCAATTCGACATTATCTAGCAACGCAATAAGCCCCTTATGACCGAACTTGAATACGATCACAGACATCAATGTATTATTGTTAAACCAACAGAGTTGCCGCACGATGAAGACTTTGAGTTGTGGGGAACGTTTTTTGCACAGCGACGAAATTAGCATTAGTGAATTTGCAGCTGGGGCTGATCGTCATCAACTGCGTTTTAACTATGCTAACCACACGTTTAATTTAAATTTTGAGCATTACAGTCAAAGTGTATGGATTAACGGCGAAGGTCAAGATGCTGACAACCTATTGGCAGCGTTAACATTTTATTTAAGCTAAGGCCAACGTCTATTTACCGCTAATACCTTATAATCGCTATAAAAAATAAACTAAATTGGCACTTTTACTTACATATTAATAACAATGATGTAAGCTAAGAGTAAGTGTTTTATTTTGCAAAATAGCGCTAAAGAGGGTCAATGCTAAATAGAAAATGGATTGCACGTAGTTGTTTTAGCTTTTCTATTTTGAGTATGTTTATGCTCAGCGTTTGCGCGCAAGAAACGCCACTAGCTCAAAGCTGTCCAAATGGTGACCCATTACAAACTAATGAAATTAATTTGCGTCGCCAAATCGAGTCTCAACCTCCACCGCTTACGATAAATAGTAACGCTAAAATTGCCTCAATTAATCTTAAACAACTTAATGTTTTTAATACCGAACTCGAAGCTGAAAACAACGCACTATTTCGCTTTGCTAATCGTGCACATATACAAACTGAGCCTGAGGTTATTAAAAGCATTTTATTGTTTAAAGCGGGTGAACCTTTTAATCAAAAAGCCTTGGCTGAATCTGAGCGGCTACTGCGTAAACAAAACTATTTATATGACGCACAAATTGTTGCCAACGAAAACTGCGATGGCGATGTTGATGTAACCGTGGTGACCCGCGATTTGTGGACTTTGCTACCCGAGCTTAGCTTTAGCCGCAGCGGTGGCGAAAATAAATCAAGTATCGGCTTTCGCGAGTCTAACTTATTTGGTTGGGGCAAACGATTATCGTTTGCTCGCAAAACCGACAGTGATCGTAATGGTTATTTATTTGTTTACGATGATCCAAATATTTTTTCAACCCGCTACAGAGGTCGCGTAGAGTATGCCGATAACAGTGACGGTAAAAGCCATCTAATTGAGCTAACTTATCCGTTTTACGCCATCGATACACCTTATAGTTATGGTGCCTTGAGTTACTCGACCCAGCGAGAAGAGGCACTCTATCTCAGGGGCGAAAAATTTAGTGAGTTTGAACAAACCACCGACCTAAATCAGATATTTTTTGGCCACTCCAAACCCCTTAGCCATAATTGGACTCAGCGCTTGAGCCTTGGTTATATTGATGAGCAACAAACATTCAAAAGCATCGATGAAACCACTGTGCCGCTAGCTGAAAATAGGCAACTTAGTTACCCTTATGTAAGCGGCCACTGGTTTGAAGATAACTTTATAAAAGTGCGTAACTTTGACAGTATTTACCGTACCGAGGATTTAAATTTAGGTTGGAATATCAAAGCTACACTGGGTTATTCTGATGAATCAATTAGTAACGACGATAGCCGCGCTATTTACTCGTTTAACTTTAACAAAGCACATTTTAGTGGTGATAATACCCTATGGCGATTTCACGCAGATATTCAAGGTTATTGGAATAAAGAACAAAAACAGCTTGAAAACTTAATCACCACAAGCCAAATTCAATATTATTTAAATACCAGTATTGATCAGTCTTGGTATGTAAAAGCAAGACTACAATACGCAAAAAACCTCACCAACGATAAGCAGCTCACTCTCGGGGGCGAAACAGGTTTACGCGGTTACCCTATTGAGTTTCAACATGGCGATCGGAGTTTTTTAGTCAGCTTAGAAAAGCGCTACTATTGGGAGTATGACTTACTACAACTGTTTAAAGTGGGAGGCGCAGCCTTTCTAGATGTAGGTCGCGCATGGTATAACAATGACTCGAATACCCTGTATCAAATTGAAAACACACCCGTACTTAAAAATGTTGGACTCGGTTTACGCCTTGCGCCAAGTCGCGCCAATGCAGGTACCATGATCCACCTTGATATTGCCGCGCCACTAAATAAATATAACGATGTTGACTCGGTACAGTGGCTACTGAGCGTTAAAAATTCTTTTTAAATCACTACTGCGCACAGAGCTAACACGTTACACTTTGCGCCTATCATTATTGTGAGAATACGTTTTGGAATTAATCTCTCTTTTAGAGCTTGTGAGCACACAATATAAGTTAATCGTAACTGTAATTGCGCTGTTGAGTTTTCCGTTACTGTTAAAGCTAACTAAAAAATTACTCGAAAAAGCCATTAGAGGTAAAATCGATTTACACAGAAAATACCGAGCAGAGTTACTATTAAAAATAATACTCGCCTTTTTTATGTTGTGTTTAGTATTAGTTTTTTGGGGAATAGAGCTGCGTGGTTTATTAGTATTAGGTTCTTCCTTATTTGCCATGTTAGGCGTTGCGCTGTTTGCTGCTTGGTCTCTATTGAGCAACTTAACCGCGTTTTTATTGATGTTTATTCAAAATGACTGCCGTGTAGGCTATTGGGTTAGAATCGTGGATGGTGCCAATGCCATTGAAGGACGCATTATTGAAATGGGGCTGATGAATGTATTACTAGAACACGTTGATGGGCATAGGGTGATTTATCCAAATAACTTATTTGTTACCCGCCCAGTGTTAGTTCTCAATACAGAGCCAAAACCAACAAAAGCGCCTAAAATTAAACGCATTATTGGCCCAAAGCCACGTAATTAAATAACAATTACAAAAAAGCCGCTTCAGCTAATTGAAGTGACCCCCAATAGTTGGACATTCCAATTACTGGGGGTCTTTTTATGTCCAAACATCACCGAGCTTTCAAGCTCAAAATAGCTGAACTCGCTTTGTCTGAAAGCTCTTCGGCGGTAAGTAACAGATTTAATGTTACAGATAGGCAGGTCCGATATTGGACCGCTATTTATCGAATTCATGGCGCTGAAAGCTTCAGGTCTGTTCACAAACCTTATTCTCTAGCATTTAAGGCTGAAGTGTTAAAAACGATGACAGCAAACAGTTGGTCACTCGGTTATACCAGTGCTTTCTTCGATTTATCGTCCCCAGGCATTCTTTTTCAATGGCAAAAGCTTTATGCTCGTGATGGTATATCACGTCTTAAACCACAGAGAAAAGGTAAGCCATTCATGACAAATAATTCTTCTTCATCAAAACTAGTAGAGCAAATGACTGAGGAGGAGTTACGAGAAGAACTAGCATACTTACGAGCTGAGAATGATGTGCTAAAAAAGTTAGAAGCCTTGGCTCAAGCCAGAAAGAAAAAAGCAAAGACAAAACGATAGTCGTCGAAGAGTTCAAGGCAAAGCATAGCTTACGACACCTTTTAAAGGCGACAGGGCTGCCAAAGAGTGTTTACTATTATCATCGCACTACTTGTAAGCAACCCTGTGCAAGCAATGATTTACTGGTAAAAATACGTGATATTTATCACGCGCATAAAGGGCGATATGGCTATCGCAGAATTACGAGTGCCCTGAGAGCAATGGGAGTATTTGTTAATCATAAGCGCGTTCAACGGTTGATGAATGAGTTAGGACTCAAGTCAAAAGTAAGGCCTAAGCGCTATAAATCCTATAAAGGTGAAGTGGGTAAAATCGCAGAAAATACGCTTAACCGCGAGTTTACTGCGCAGAAGCCAAATCAAAAATGGGTGACGGATGTGACGGAGTTTAAAGTGGATAATGAGAAGGTATATCTATCGCCTATGATTGACCTATTCAACCAAGAGGTAATCAGTTACGAAGTCAGAAAATCCGTTGCACTCCCTTTGGTAACTGACATGCTTAAAACAGCAACTGCTAGGTTGAAGCCAAATGAAAAGCCAGTTGTACACTCAGATCAAGGGTGGCAATATCAAAACAAACAATATCAAAATCACCTTAAGGAAAAAGGATTGCAACAAAGTATGTCTAGAAAAGGAAATTGTTTAGATAATGCGGTTGCTGAGAACTTCTTCGGCATATTGAAGAGCGAGATGTACCACAACGAAACGTTTAAAGACGTGAATGATCTTATTGAAAACATTAAAGAATATATCCACTATTACAACAATGAGCGTATTAAACTGAAACTAAAAGGCCTGAGTCCGATACAGTATCGAAATCAGGCCTTGGCAGCCGCTTAGAAATGAGTCCAACTTTATGGGGTCACTTCAAATAAACTTAAGCGGCTTTTTTAATTCTTACGGGTGAAGTTAATTATTCAGCTCAGCCGTTTTCAGTTCATCATCTAAATCATTTATCTCATCAATAAACGTTTCTAGCTGCTGCTCTACCAGGCTATTTGCATGTGCAAAATAAGCAATGTGGAATACGGCATCGCCTTCATTTACTAAAGGCATGGTTTGCTGACCAATAATAATACCGCTACGTGGAGCGAGTAATTCAAGCTCAGAGTCACCTAATGGGCTACTTATATACGCCAGTATTTGCCCCTTTGTGACACGTTCACCTAACGATACTTGCGCTCTTACTATACCGTCAACCTCAGCACGTACCCAACTTGTTGAACCAGCAATAATCGGCTCAGGTAGTTTTTTTGGTCGTTTACCGCGCATCATTTTTAAATGACGCATAACATAATCAACCCCTTGTACTCCCGCTGCAATCGCAATCGGGTCAAAGCGCAGCGCCTCACCGGCTTCATAGGTAATAACGGGTATGCCCAAATTAGCCGCTTCACTGCGCAATGAGCCATTGCGTAACGACGCATCAATAACCGCAGGTGTGCCAAAAGCCTTAGCCATTTGCGCTGTAGCTTCATCGGCTAAATTAGCGCGTATTTGCGGTAAGTTAGTACGATGAATCGCCCCCGTATGCAAATCTATAATATGCGTACAATGCACAGCGACTTGGTTAAAAAACATATACGCCATACGACCTGCTAACGAACCACGTTCAGAGCCAGGAAAACTTCGATTCATATCACGGCGATCGGGCAAGTAACGAGATTTATGAATAAAACCAAATACATTCACAATCGGCACCGCTATTAATGTGCCACGCAACTGGTTAGGATCGATCTTAGCCAGTAACTGGCGCACAACCTCAACCCCATTAAGCTCATCGCCATGTATTGCCGCACAGACCATCAATACAGGGCCTTCCATAACACCGTTAACCACTTCAATAGGAATATTAAGCGGTGAATGGGTATAAAGCTTTGCAGCTTCTAGTGCGAGTGTTTTACGTTCACCTACACCAATGCTTTCACCTAACAGGGTGAAAGGTCGGTTAATTTTAACCTTTGCCACGAGTTGCTGTTCCTTTCACTGAGGCCGTTTTTTCGATGAAATCAATCACCATACCCGCAATATCTTTACCAGTTGCCACTTCAATCCCTTCTAGGCCTGGCGATGAATTTACTTCCATAACCAAAGGGCCGCGAGATGAACGGAGTAAATCAACGCCAGCAACGTTTAAACCCATTGCTTTTGCTGCAGCAACCGCTGTTTTACGTTCTTCTGGGGTAATACGTACCAGTGTAGCGCTACCACCACGATGAAGATTAGAGCGGAACTCGCCCTCTTGTGCTTGGCGTTTCATCGCAGCAATCACTTTATCGCCCAATACAAAGCAACGAATGTCTGCACCACCGGCTTCTTTAATGTACTCTTGCACCATGATATTGGCTTTTAAACCCATGAATGCTTCAATAACACTTTCAGCTGCTTTACGTGTTTCAGCCAATACCACACCAATACCTTGAGTACCCTCAAGTAACTTAATAACGACCGGTGCGCCGCCTACCATTTCTAATAAATCTTTTACGTCATCGGGCTTGCTGGCAAAGCCTGTAACCGGCATACCTACACCTTTACGTGATAGTAATTGCAAAGAACGTAATTTATCGCGAGAGCGAGAAATAGCCACAGATTCATTAACAGGGAACACTCCCATCATTTCAAATTGGCGTAATACAGCACAACCATAAAATGTAACCGATGCACCAATACGTGGCACGATAGCATCGAAATCTTTTAGATTTTCACCACGATAATGAATTTCAGGTTGCTCTGAGTTTATGTTCATATAAGAGCGTAACGCATCAATAACTTTCACTTCATGTCCGCGCGCCTCAGCAGCTTCAATTAAACGACGCGTTGAATATAATTTTTTGTTACGAGATAAAATACCAATTTTCATAGTTAAAACCTTAACTAAATTATGTTGAGTAAGCACATGAAAGTGCATTTGCTACTCAACGAATCCTTATAATAAGTGTGATAAAGCCGGATCAACGACTATACGATTTTCCATTGCTGTGCGCCCTAACAACATTCTAAACTTCATTGACGCACGACTTGTTAATGTAATTTCTATTGGCCAACTAAATTCGCCTGCATGCAATGTAGTTTCAATAAAGTAACGCAATTCTTTTTGGCCACTAGAGCTGGTAACGTACTTCATTTTTTTAACTTTGGCATTGCAGGTAATTTGCGTTTGCTCGTCTTCTTGCAATGGTTGGGCTGTAAATTTAACCCACTTTTCGCCATCTACTTCGTACTCTTCGATATTAATTGCATGAATACAGGAAGTACGCGCACCAGTATCTATTTTTGCTTTAATTTGCTCGATACCTAGCTCGGGTAAACTTAACCACTCACGCCAACCAACTGTTATTTTTGTCGTCATAAATGCGCCCTTAGTAAAAAAGTGTTTTATACGCTACCGCTAATAAAACACCAGCAAAATAAATTCATCCACTCGATAAGTCGATTTGATTGATCTTTTAAGTTTACTCGGTTAACAATGCCCTCTAATGTGTACACTTAACCATAGGCTAAAAAATAACTTTTTGTTGCTTAACTCTTCAAAGTAAAGCTAAGTTAAATACACTACAGTAAAACTGTATTAAAAACATACTATCAATGAGAAATTATTATGATTAACGGCTTACTTCATGCGCTTATTCTTGATGAACAAGGCGGCGCTCGCCCAATAGAAAACAGTAAACAATTACATCAATGGCAACCTACTGATGGAAAACTGTGGGTACATATGGATTACAGTCAAAAAGAAGCCGTTGATTGGTTAAAAAACTGCGGCCAATTAAACGACTACGAACTTGAATCACTCACCGCAGATGAAACACGTCCTCGCATTACTCCTACAATGAATGGCCATATGCTGTTTTTACGTGGAATCAATTTAAACCCAGCGCAAAGCCCTGAAGACATGGTGTCTATTCGCCTATTTATTAATAAAGACGTGGTGATCACTACCCGTAAGCGCCGATTATTATCAGTGCAAGATATTCTAACCTCGTTAAATAATAATGAGGGGCCAAGCAGTATTTCTGAACTAGTGTGTAGCTTAGCGCAAAAGCTCACTTCACGTATGCAAACGGTAATAGATGAACTAGATGAAAGCTTAGATGATTTTGAAGAAGAAATTGATGAGCCTAGTAAAAAGTTTGATAACCAAGGCTTGTCGCAACTTCGCCGCCAAACAATCGCGCTAAAACGTTACTTAAAACCGCAAAAAGAAGCACTCAGCAACATGGTTAATAATCATTACCCGTGGCTGTTTGACGATGATAAAGCCAAGCTAAATGAAACCACCAATTTACTTATTCGCTATTTAGAAGAGCTCGATAGTTCAATAGAGCGTGCACTCGTTATTCAGCAAACCATTACTAACCAAGTGTCTGAGCAATTAAATCAGCGTATGTATGTGATGTCGGTGGTGGCTGCTTTATTTTTACCACTGGGATTTTTAACTGGGTTATTGGGGGTCAATGTTGGCGGTATACCTGGCACAGATAGTCCCTATGCATTTACCGCATTTGTGGTGTTTTTGGTTGTTTTGACTGGTGGGATTGGTATTTACTTTAAAAATAAAAAGTGGCTGTAATTACAATACAGATCTAACAGCACAAAAAAGGCGAACATAATTGTTCGCCTTTTGCATTGGTAACCCTGTCTTGTCCTGAAATGTGTTTACACATTTAGGACTTATTTTATGAAAACCACTAAAACTAAAGACGTTAAGCGTACTCAACGAGATTATACATTAGGCTTTAAATTATCCATTGTTGAGCAAGTAGAAAAAGGCGACTTCACATATAAACAGGCGCAAAGTCATTACGGTATTCAAGGTCGTAGCACCGTTCTGGTATGGCTGCGAAAACATGGTAAATTAGATTGGTCTAAACCAACTTATATAGCCAACATGCCTAAATCAAAAGAAACCCCAGCACAAAAAATTAAACGTTTAGAGCGCGAGGTAGAGGAGTTACGCCTAAAGGATTTAATCAAAGATGAAATGATTAATATTATGGATGAAGAATATGGAGCGGGTTTGCGAAAAAAGTACATATCCGAGCTATCACGCGCGCAAAAGAAAACCAGCAAGTAAAGCTTACTCCTTTATGCCGTGCATATGGCATAACGCGACAAGGTTACTATCAAGCTATGCGCAGAATAGATTCTCGGAATAAAGCGTTGAAGCCAGTCAAAGAGTTAGTGATGTATTGGCGGCAATTCATGCCTCGTATTGGTGGGAAGAAACTTTATCTGATGATAAAGCCAGAGCTGCAAGAGCGTGACATTAAACTAGGCCGAGATTGTTTTTTTGACTATTTGAGAGAGCATGACTTGCTTGTAAAACCAAAGAAAAATTACACTAAAACAACAAATAGTAATCATTGGATGCACAAGCATCCCAATTTACTAAAAGAATACAAACCTACTGCGGCCGAGGAAGTCTTCGTTAGTGATATTACATACGTAAAGTCATCGCAAGGCGTGCATTACCTGTCGTTAGTCACTGATGCTTATAGTCGAAAAATAATGGGTTATGAGCTCAGTGATGAAATGAAGGCAACTGATGTAGTCAAAGCGTTAGAGATGACGATTAAGCAGCGGGTGTATAAACGTGATGCTATTCATCATTCAGATAGAGGTTTACAATATTGCTCTGAAGTATATCAAGGTATGCTATTAAAGGAGGGAATTAGGCCATCTATGACCGATGGATATGACTGTTATCAAAACGCATTAGCTGAGCGTATTAACGGGATATTAAAACAAGAGTTTCTACTGTATAAATGTCGTAATATGGCAGAGTTAAAAGAGCTCGTTGAAGAATCGATATTTATATACAATGAAATGCGACCGCACTTAAGTTTGAATATGAAAACACCAAATCAAGTGCATAAAAAAGACCTGGCGCTTTCGCACCAAGTCTTTCATTAAAACCGTCAACCTATTTCAGGACGGGACACCCTTACTCTTGAAAGTAAGTGCCCCAACCATCGTATTCTACGTCGCATTCAACAGCAAGCTGTGCAAGTTTATCAACGTCTTCCATTATAACGTCAACATCTAATTCGGCTTCAACAACAATGTCAAAACTCCAAATTTTTTCACCGTCTTCAAGCTCAAGTTCTGCTGGCTCTTCTACATCGTAACCTAGTTTAAACGCAGCAAGTGCAGCTTGTTCTAACTTAGTAAAGTCTTCACATACAAAGTGGTGTTCTACTTCATAAAGAATTTCCGGATCGGAACCATCTTCAAGTAATGAAGTTACGATGTCTTCACTTATTTCACGCCAGTTTTCCATTATTTCTCTCTCACTTGAGCATCTAATTCTGTTATTTTAGCAGCCATAATGCTGTGCACACTTTTAGCATGTTCACGTGCACTGATACTGTTATCAAGTGCTATGGGGGCTAACATTTCAATGTAAATTGTACCATTATCCCAGCGATTTAGTTTAATGGTTTTATCGGTTGTGTTCATACATACTGGCACAACAGGTACCTCTGCACTCATTGCTGTATGAAACGCACCGGTTTTAAAGGGGAGTAAACCACGACCATAACTACGCGTCCCCTCAGGGAACATCCACACCGATAAGCCTTTTTGTTTTATTTTAGCCGCTGCTTTAGAAATAGTGCCTGCCGCTTTAGAGCGATTTGCTCTGTCGATTAAAATATTACCCGACAACCAATAAAGCTGACCAAAAAATGGGATCCACTTCAGACTTTTTTTGCCAACACTCACACAATTTTTTGGCACCATCGCTGGAATAGTAAATAAATCGTAGCTATTTTGATGATTCGCTACATACACAGCAGGCCCCACCTTAAGCGCATCGGGATGATATTTTAGTTCTAATTTAACCCCAAGCATTTTAGCCACTGAACCAAACCAACTTGCAATAACGTGCACATTATTAGGATGAAATGGTCTAAATATTGATAATAACAAACCAAAAAAACAACTTAACAATATAAACAACAGCATTATTAAAATACGTATAACAGCTAGCAAATGCGCCTCTCCAATATAACCACAATCATGTATTGCTCTATTATAACGTTATTTTGTTGCGTAGACGAGAAAATAGCGCACAAGCGTGCGCTGAAATAAAACAGTCATAAAAAAACGGCTTACCTAGGTAAGCCGTTTTCTAATTTCATCTAATTTGATCTCAGGATTAACTTGGCTCTGCGTCTGAGCTTGGTTCATCTACTTGCTGCGGTGTTAACTCTACCACAGCTTCATCAACGCGCTGTAAGCCACGAGGTAACTTATTCCCCCTGCGCCCTCGCTCACCATGATAGTGCTCAAGGTCGCTTGGTTTAAGGGTCAGCTTACGTTTACCTGCATGCAGCGTAACACTACTGCCTTGTGGTACAACAGCTAATACTTTTACAAACTCTTCGCGGGCTTGCACTTTCGCACCCGGAATAGAAATAATTTTATTGCCCTTACCCTTACCTAGCTTAGGTAGGTCACGCAGTGGGAATAACAACATCCGCCCTTCGTTAGAAATCGCCATACAGTAGTCAGTAGCCACGTCGTTAACGCGAATTGGCGAAAGTAATACACCACCTTTTGGCACACTCACTAACGCTTTACCGTTTTTGTTTTTGCTCACTAAATCTTTAAAGTCAGTAATAAAGCCATAACCAGCGTCGGAGGCCATTAACAACACTTGAGCGTCTTCACCCATAACTACATGCTCAAAGCTGGCGCCCGAGGTTAAGTTAAAGCGCCCTGTCATTGGCTCGCCTTGGCTTCGCGCTGAAGGGAGGCTATGAGCATCAGTAGCAAATGCACGCCCTGCTGAATCTAAAAATACCGCTGGTTGATTACTTTTACCTCTCGCTGATGCTCTATAGCCATCACCAGCGCGGTAATTTAATCCTTCCACATCTAAGTCATGCCCCTTACCAACACGTGCCCAGCCTTTATCTGATAACACCACGGTTACTGACTCTGATGGTATTAAATCTTTTTCGCTTAGTGCTTTAGCTTCTACACGCTCAATCACTGGCGAGCGGCGATCATCACCATACATTTCTGCGGCTTCTTGAATTTCTTTTTTCAATAAGGTCGACATGCGACGGTCTGAGCCCAGTGTTTGCTCTAATTTGTCACGCTCTTTCGCCAATTCATCTTGCTCACCACGAATTTTAAACTCTTCAAGTTTTGCTAAATGACGAAGTTTTAATTCTAAAATGGCCTCTGCTTGAATATCTGTTAAATCAAAGCGTTCCATCAATATTGGTTTAGGCTTATCTTCAGAGCGGATGATTTCTATGACTTCATCAATATTTAAAAAGGCAGCTAGTAAACCTTCTAAAATATGTAATCGTGCCAGCACTTTATCAAGTCGATATTGCAAGCGACGACGTACCGTTTCGCGTCTAAAGGTTAACCACTCAGTTAAAATACTCCGTAAATCTTTAACCTGTGGACGGCCATCTAAGCCGAGCATATTTAAATTTACGCGGTAATTTTTTTCAAGATCGGTGGTGGCAAATAAGTGTGCCATTAATGGCTCAGCTTTAATTCGGTTTGAACGCGGCACAATCACAATGCGGGTCGGATTTTCATGATCAGATTCATCACGTAAATCAGCAACCATCGGCAACTTTTTAGCATTCATTTGCGCTGCAATTTGCTCAAGTACTTTTGCACCCGAACATTGATGCGGTAACGCAGTAATAACTATATCGCCCTGCTCTTCACAATACACAGCGCGCATTTTAATTGAGCCACGGCCAGTTTTATAAATTTTGTGAATATCAGCTTTTGGCGTAATTATTTCAGCATCAGTTGGGTAATCTGGCGCATGTACTAAATCCAGTAACTCTTCGAGTTCTGTTTTTGGTTTATCAAGTAATAAACAACAGGCACTGGCTACTTCACGCACGTTATGCGGCGGTATATCGGTTGCCATACCTACCGCAATACCGGTGACACCATTAAGTAATATATGCGGTAAGCGCGATGGCAATACTAAAGGCTCATCCATGGTGCCGTCGAAGTTTGGCGTCCAATCAACGGTCCCTTGGCCTAACTCTTTAAGTAATACTTCAGAGAATTTAGATAAACGCGCTTCAGTATAACGCATTGCCGCAAACGACTTAGGATCATCTGCAGCCCCCCAGTTACCTTGACCATCAACTAACGGGTAGCGATAAGAAAACGGCTGCGCCATAAGTACCATGGCTTCATAACAGGCACTATCACCATGAGGATGGTATTTACCTAATACATCACCCACGGTACGGGCTGATTTTTTGTATTTAGCACTTGCCGATAACCCCAATTCACTCATCGCATAGATAATACGACGCTGAACGGGTTTTAGGCCGTCACCAACGTGCGGTAAGGCACGATCCATGATCACGTACATTGAATAATTTAAATAAGCGTCTTCGGTAAAACGCCCCATTGTTTGCTGTTCAATTCCTTGCATTAGCAAGGTATCTGTATCACTCATTAAAGCTTACCTAGTTTTTCTTATAGCTTACGCGGTAAATTACGTTAGCGTAATCATCGCTTACCAATAGACTGCCATCATTTAATTGTGCAAATGCAACAGGGCGTCCAAATGTAGTTTCGTCTTGCATAAAGCCGGTGATCAATGGCGTATATTTAGTTACTTTGGCATTTTCTATGGTTGCCACAGCCACTTTATAACCGACCCTTTTGGAGCGATTCCATGAACCATGCTCAGCAACAAACAACTGTTGTTTGTAGCTATCTGGGAACTGTTTGCCGGTATAAAAATGAATACCTAGTGGCGCAACATGCGCCCCCAATGCCAATGCAGGTTGAGTGTAATCAGCAATATTTTTGCCTTCACCAAACTCAGAATCAACAATAACGCCACCATGCACGTATGGAAAACCAAAGTGCTCTTCTTCCTTAGTGACTCGGTTTAGCTCATCGGGAGGAATATCATCCCCCATCATGTCGCGGCCGTTATCGCTAAACCATAGCATTTGCGTACTCGGATGAAAGTCAAAACCCACCGTATTACGTACACCTTTGGCTAAGGTCGTTATTTCTTTGGTGTCGGTATTTAACGAAAAAATACGGCCAAAGCGAGCATTTTCTTCACAAATATTACACGGTACGCCCACGGGAATTATCAGCTCGCCGTTTGGTGCAAAGCGCAAAAACTTCCAACCATGGTGACGCTCTGACGGTAAATCGCTATAAAACACTTCATACTCAGGATTTTTGAGGTGTTTATCGATATTTTTAAAACGAATAATACGGTGCACTTCACCGACATATAAGTCGCCGCCTTTAATTGCTAATCCCGAGGGCATATTTAACCCCTCTGCAATCACTATTTTTTTATCAGCAACGCCATCGCTGTTATGGTCAATCAGTGCATATACATTACCCGCCTTACGCGACCCTGCATACACTATACCTCTGTTTGATACTGCAATTTGCCGGGCATTTTCAACATCATCAGCAAATAAGCTGATTTCAAAACCCGGTGCAACCGTCAGCTTGTCGAGTATATTTTTCGCCATCACTGGCGATGATATTAAGCCGAGTAACAACAGTGTGCTAAATAACTTATTCATTTGCCTCTCCTGCTTTAAGCCCAAAGGCTTATTAAACTTGTGCCTTGTTACCGTGATCTTCTAACCATTGACGGCGATCTGATGAGCGCTTTTTAGCGAGTAGCATATCCATCATTTCCATCGTTTGCTGCTCTTCATCAAGAGTAAGCTGTACTAAACGGCGAGTATTTGGGTCCATGGTTGTTTCACGCAATTGTAGCGGGTTCATTTCACCCAAACCTTTAAAGCGTTGTACGTTTACTTTGCCACGTTTTTTTTCTGCTTCTATGCGCGCTAAAATGCCGTTTTTTTCATCTTCATCCAGCGCATAGTAAACATCTTTGCCAATATCAATTCTAAATAACGGTGGCATAGCAACATACACATGTCCGGTTTTAACCAACTGTGGAAAATGTCGCACAAATAAGGCACATAGTAAGGTGGCAATATGCAGTCCATCGGAGTCAGCATCCGCTAATATACAAATTTTATTATAACGTAGTCCCGACATATCGGCTGAGTCTGGGTCTATACCTAGCGCAACTGAAATATCGTGCACCTCTTGAGAGGCCAAAATTTGCCCTGACTCAACCTCCCAAGTATTTAAAATTTTACCTCTTAGCGGCATAATTGCTTGGAACTCACGATCTCGTGCTTGCTTTGCCGAGCCGCCTGCAGAATCACCCTCTACTAAAAACAATTCTGTACGGTCATTATCCGCAGCGCTACAGTCGGTAAGCTTACCCGGTAATGCTGGACCTGATGTTACTCGTTTACGGACTACTTTTTTAGCCGCACGTAAGCGACGCTGTGCATTAGAAATACATAATTCAGAAAGTAGCTCTGCGGTGTCAGTGTGCTCATTTAGCCATAGGCTAAAGGCATCTTTTACTACACCCGATACAAACGCAGCACATGAACGTGATGAGAGTTTCTCTTTGGTTTGTCCTGCAAATTGTGGGTCTTGCATTTTAACCGACAACACATAACTACAACGTTCCCAAATATCATCTGGGGTGAGCTTTACGCCACGTGGTAATAAATTTCTAAACTCACAAAATTCACGCATTGCTTCAAGTAAACCTTGGCGCAGACCATTTACATGGGTGCCCCCTTGCGCGGTAGGAATTAAGTTTACATAACTTTCGGCTATCGACTCACCACCTTCAGGCATCCATACTACCGCCCAATCAGCGCCTTCAATAGAACTTGAAAACTCACCCACAAATGGGTCTTTAGGTAGTATTTCGTAACCTTTAACGGCTTCAATTAAGTAATCTTTTAAGCCTGTTTCATAAAACCATTCTTGGGTTTCTTTCGTTTGTTTATTTACAAACTTAATACGCAAACCTGGGCATAAAACCGCTTTGGCTTTTAATAAGTGATTAAGCTTAGTCAAAGAAAAATTAGCAGAGTCAAAATAGCTGGTGTCTGGCCAAAAACGAACAGTAGTACCGGTGTTGCGTTTACCCACTGAGCCAATCACATTTAAATCTTCAACTTTATCGCCATGCTCAAAAGCCATTCTAAATTGCTGTGCATCACGGCGAACCGTTACTTCCACGCGGGTAGATAGTGCATTAACGACCGAGATACCTACGCCATGCAAGCCACCAGAAAATTGATAGTTTTTGTTTGAAAACTTACCGCCGGCATGCAGCTTAGTAAATATTAACTCAACTCCTGGAATACCTTCTTCTGGGTGAATGTCAATTGGCATACCTCGGCCATCGTCACTCACTTCAAGCGAATTATCTTCATGTAAAATGACATCAATGCGTGTTGCGTGCCCAGCCATTGCTTCATCAACACTGTTATCAATAACCTCTTGGCCTAAATGGTTTGGCCTTGTGGTATCTGTATACATGCCAGGGCGGCGTTTTACCGGCTCTAATCCATTAAGTACTTCAATGGCTTCGGCGTTATAATTTTGTTGAGTCATAGTTTTTATCTTTATATACGCTAATATCTGATTTTAAGAAAATCGACAATGCTTGAAAAAGCTCGTTCAAAGCCATTAAAGCTATGATCGCCGCCAAATTCAATTAACTGTTTACATTGTGAGTAATACTTTATTGCGTGCTGAAAATTTAACACTTCATCCCCTGTTTGCTGTAATAAATATAACAGCTCAGGGTGTTTTAACTCTGTCACCGTTAATGCTTTTAACGCATCTATATGACGAGTTTGTAATTGGTAATTATAATCTTGATACGGATTATAATTAGGCCCAAGTATAGGCTCTAATAATGTATATGGGGCAACGGCAGGATTAATTACCACTGCAGGAATTTGATAACGCTGCGATAAATACGTGGCAAAAAAACCACCTAACGAGCTGCCCAATAATACGGTATTCGGTGTTAATAGTTGCTCAAGCGCTATAATAGCCTCTACAGGCTCATGATTTAAGCGCGGCACACAATAATCAACATCATAGTGTGCCATAAGCTCACCAAAGCGCACAGCTTTATATGATTTTTCAGAGCTATTAAAACCGTGAATATAAATTACCCGTTTAACCATACCACGTCCGAGTGTATGTGCAGCTGTTGTTGCTCAGCATTTAAATACAGCATGCGATAAGCTGACCCTTTATTTTCTTGCTGCCAAGTCTCATTGTGTTTACTAAACTGCACGCAACTTGCAGGAGTGGCGTACACATTAAGCCCTCTAAACTGCTGTTGGTAGTCATTGTGAACGTGCCCATGAAACAGCGCATCAACGCAGCCATTATTAACTAATAAATTTAATAATTGCGGCCCATTTTCTAGCATATGTTTATCTAGGTAGCCAT
This sequence comes from Pseudoalteromonas sp. KJ63-1, assembly GCF_055808145.1. The sequence continues at coordinate 2,748,814 of NZ_CM147855.1, forward strand.
TAATAGGCAATGGGTTATGATGACAAAATGCAATGTGGCGATTGCTTGAATTAACTAAGCACGCCATAATTTCATCTAAATGTGTGGCGCTAACCCACCCTGCTGGTGTATCACCTTTAGAGTTAATTAATATTAGCTCAATTCCTTGCGCCACTATGTGTTTAGCGTGTTGTATTTGCCCGCCACTAATTAAATTAAGCTGTTCAATCTCATCATGGTTACCAGGCACCCAAAATACCGGGCAATCAACGTCACTATTATGAATAAGTTCTGCAAATAATAAATACGAATTAAAGCTGTGATCTTGTGTTAGGTCACCACCAAATATCAACGCATCCGGCTGCTGCTTTGCTATATCAGCCAATGCTTTAACAAAATGTTCAGCGGTATTAACGCCAAAGTATTCAGCATCTTTATCACTAAAAAGGTGGCAATCAGTTAGATGTGCAATTCGAAGCGTAGTTTGTTCAAAATAATAGATGTCATCAAACCAAGCCATTATTTACATCCCAATTAAGTGTTGATTGACCTCTTTCAACACACGCTACCAACCAGTCATACAAAAAAGCATTTAACTGATACTTTTCATCTTTTTGATGCATTTTTGGGTTAGGGTAACCATAAGAAGGCTTAATTCGTTGGTGGTAGTCATGATGAACAATTTCAGCCACCTTCGCATCATTGTACAAACGTACCGTTAAATACAGCGGTGCAATGCCAACGAGCATGCCATTTAACTGTTTAATAGAAACATCAAGTGTGTACTTAGCACTATCATCTATGTGAATTGCAAATTCACTGTGCCCTAATTTAATTTCTCTTACATTGCCAATCACTTGCTCATGAGGCAGTAGTTTTAAAAGGCGTACGTAATTGTGCTCACAAAGCGTTAAATACTTTGGAAGGCTTTGAATGTACCGATTAGTGGTTAAAAGTGCTGTCAAAATACCGCCATTACTATTAAAAATTAAAAACTATGCCCACTTTTTACGTATCTTATCGCGATTTAGCGCTAACCATTGCAAGCAAATTACGGTAGCAGCATTATCTATTTCACCACTATTAAGTCGCTGTAGTGCTTCGTCTACGTGCATAATATGGGTTTTAATATCTTCACCTTCGGTTTCTAACCCATAAATGCCAGTACTCATTTGGCTTAAATCGGCGTGAGCTAAATATAAGAACAAACGCTCTGTAGTACCGCCGGGGCTTGAAAGGTAAGACAACATAAACTCAAGTTCTGTTAAATTAAGCCCCGCTTCTTCAAGCGCTTCTTTTTTAACAACCGCTTCGTAATCTTCACTGCCATCGGTCATACCCGCTATACATTCTAACAGCCAAGGCGTATGTTTGCTTTTAATTGCGCCAATTCGAATTTGTTCTATAAGCAATACTTGCTCAGTGACTGGATCATAAGGTAATACCGCGACCGCATCGCCACGCTCTAAAATTTCTCGACGAATAACCTCAGACTCTCCACCAGCAAACAGGGCATGCTGAAATTGATAAAGGTTTATTTTAAAAAACCCTTATACAAATTTTCAACCGGTTTTAATCTCACATCATCATGGGTAAATTGAGTACGACTTTTATTCGCCATGTTTTTTATTTCCTTTTTGAAAGCGTAGATACATCAACGCCTTGATTGCCAGCCCCATTAAAACGCTAAATTGAGCGAATGAGGCGTGTTAGGTATATATTCTGTTACACTTGAAAACGTTGTTTTACTAATTTTTTTAGTTATTAAGTAAAACAGGTTAACATGCCTGTAGTACAAAAATTGTCTAAGGACCGAACATCACATGAAAAAGAACATCCTTGCAGCACTGGTTAGTTTATCATGCGCATTGGGCTCAACCGTAGCCAATGCTGAAGATTTACTTCAAGTTTTTGAAATCGCAACAGCCAACGATCCTACCGTTTTAAAAGCAAAAGCCCAAGCTGATGCTCAATCATACCAAAGCGATCGCGCTATGAGCGCATTATTACCGCAAATTGGTTTGACTATGGGTTATACAAAGTCTGACTCAACTTCCTTCAGACAATCTGAAGATTTATCTTCTATTAATAAAATTAATTCTGAAAGCGACGAGTTTTCTCGTGGTATTAGCTTAAGCCAAACGTTATTTGATTTAGGCGCATGGAATTCGTTAGGTATAGCCGACAAACAAGCACTTCAAGCAAGCGGTCAATACGACTTTGCTAAGCAAAACCTAATTGTTCGTGTTGCTGAGGGTTATTTTAACGTACTTAGCGCTATTGATAACCTTGAATTTGTACAAGCTGAAAAACGTGCCATTGAGCGCCAACTTGAACAAACTAAACAGCGTTACGCTGTAGGTTTAACAGCTATTACCGATGTACATGAAGCACAAGCACAATTTGATAACTCAGTAGCGCAAGAGATCATTGCTAATAATGCGGTAGAAACAGCCCGTGAGCAGCTACGTGAGATCACTGGTAAGTATCACGCAAAACTTGATATGTTAAACACCAAAACGTTTTCTACTGTTAAGCCAAGTACGCCTGCAACTGATTTAGTTAAAATAGCTAAAGACAAAAATTTGAATCTGCAGGTATCAAAAATCACGGTTGATATAGCTAAAGAACAAATTGAACTCGCAAAAGCAGGTCATTATCCAAAACTAACGTTAAATGCTAGCTACGGCGACTCATTGACAGATAGCGAGTCAAATGGCGTTAGTTTTGACGATCAACCTCGTTCAGATTCTAGCTCTATTGGACTAAACTTTAGCGTACCACTTTACTCAGGTGGCGCAACGGTTGCTGCAACAGATCAAGCACGTGCATTTTACGTTGCTGCTAGCCAAGATTTTGAAACCGATTATCGTGCAGTAACTCGCTCTGTAATTACTTCTTACAATCAAGTGGTATCTGACATTGCGACATTCAAAGCGCTTGAGCAAGCGGTTATCTCAGCAGAAAGCGCATTAAAAGCCACTGAAGCGGGTTTTGAAGTAGGTACACGTACAATCGTTGATGTACTGATCAGTACGCAAAACTTGTACAATGCAAAGCGTAATCTTGCTGATGTGCGTTATCGTTATGTTGTATCAACGCTTCGCTTAAAACAAGCGACAGGAACATTAAGCCGTGAAGATTTAGTGGGTATAAACCAAGGTTTAAATACTGTTAACTAAGCAGACGACTTCATTATAAATAATCACTAAAGCCAGCTTTTTGCTGGCTTTTTGTATTTTTTAACACATAGCGTTAAACTAGCCTTTTATTTTTAGAGAAATTTTTGTGGTTAACTCATCCCCTTTTAAAACCTCTTTTTTAGGTCCTCGTTACTGGCTAACCTGGATTGGCGTTTTGTTTTTATATCTCATTTCTTGGTTACCGCAAAAACTACAATTAGCTATGGGTAAGCAGCTAGGACGCTTGGTTCATAAATATATGAAGCGTAGAAGGCATATTGCTGAGGTTAATATTAAACGCTGTTTCCCCACAATGAGCGAAGCCGAGCAACAACAACTGGTACTTAAAAATATGGAAAATACCGGTATTGCCATGGTTGAAACCGGTATGGCTTGGTGGTGGCCACAATGGCGGGTCAAAAAAGTACTCGGGTCAATAAAAGGGCTTGAGCACTTTGAGCGCGTACAACAATCAGGAAAAGGTGTTTTATTACTTGTTCCACATATACTTCATCTTGAAATGACAAGTCGTGTAATGGGTTTGAAGTGCCAAGGTATTGGCTTTTACCGCCCGCATAACAATCCGCTTATGGAATACTTTACCACCAATGGACGTCTTCGCTCTAATGAATACATGGTTGGGAAAAAAGACGTAAAAGGATTATTAAAATCATTAAAAAATAAAAAGCTGTGTTATTACTTACCCGATCAGGATTATGGCCGTAACCGCTGTGAGTTTGTGCCTTTTTACGCAGTACCCGATACAGCAACAACCACTGGTACACTAATGTTTGCAGGTAGTAAAAACTGCGAAACAATGAGCTTAATTGCTTACAGGGATAACAACGGAAAGTATCACTTAGAAATCGTACCTGAGCTTGAAAATTTCCCAAGCGGCGATGATAAAGCCGATGTAACACGTGTTAATCAGCGCATGGAGCAATCAATAAATGCCGCCCCTGAACAATATATGTGGTTGCATAGACGTTTTAAAACACGCCCAGATAAAGACGCTCCATCTTTTTATTAAAGATGGGTTATTAAAATAACAAAGACGAGTAACAGCCATGTGGTTTTGGATTAGATATATACTTTTAGCTTTATTGTTAATTGGTGCAGCCATTTACTTTTTACTAAATGGTACATCGTCGCTCAATTATCAACAAACCACTAATGCTGCGGCTGAGGGATTATCGCGGTTTTATGCATCAATTAGAGATAGGATTACTACCGATAAAGACAATGACAAATTTGTAATTGAACTCGAAAAACCCGATCTTAGTCTCGACAGAGCGCTAAACCAACGCTCTTTTGTAGTAGAACCCATGCCTTTAAATTGGAGTGGAGAAGTAGGCCCGCGTCGCTTTCAACCTGATTCAACCTTACGTACCGTTCTTACCCAATATGCTAATAACGAAGGGGTTACATTATTATGGTACTTAGATAAGGATTACGTTGTTAAAGATCACTTTCGAATCGATAGCAGTTTTAATTCCGCTTTATACCGCGTTAGCCGCTCTATTAATGATGACTTTTCAAATGAAGTGTATGCGTTCTTCTGCCCTAAACAACGTGCAGCGGTCATTACCGAGCTACCGTCTGAATTTGTACGTACACACTGTTTAAAGCTAAGCAATTAACTAGGGTCTGTTGACCTTTCAAGGTTGAGTTTGCAGCAGTCTGTTTGGTATTTAGGCAAGGCAGAGCCTATCTATACCCAAGTTGCCTTAATCTGCGAGTTTCAGTTGGAATTAAAAGCTATTTTGACAAGGCATTGATTGAAAATAATGGTTATTCCCTTGTTAAAATCAATAACGCAGTATAAATAGCTTTTAAACCAACCCGCAGGGCGTTTCACAGAAACTTACTCCCTTTATTGTTCCTTTTTAAAAGGGACGACCATTATTGCAAAGGGAACGCCTTGATATTAAGTCCCTGTGAAAAGCTGAATTCTGCATATTGAGGCAATTTGGGTATAATGTGGTTATTCCCCATAAATAGGCGATAACGTGGAATAAATGCCAAA